>NC_012491.1:1463333-1816666 GCF_000010165.1 Brevibacillus brevis NBRC 100599 | reverse complement strand
AATTCCCATGGTTTTCACCGGTTTTGCTCAAGAAGCTCATCAAAACGTCATGAATTACATCACAAATAACCAGCTTTGGGACCAAGTCAAATGGCTTCATTACGTACCGCAGGAAGAGATGCCTTACTTGTACCGGAATGCCCAGTTTCTTTGCTTCCCTTCCCTCTTCGAAGGCTTTGGCATTCCACTGGTAGAAGCTATGAAGTCCAACATTCCCATCGTTTGCTCCAATGCAGGGAGCATTCCTGAGGTGGTTGGTGACGCTGCTCTCACCTTCGACCCGAATATTTCCGATGATATCGCAGTGAAGCTCGCCCATATTTATCTGACACCTGAGGCACGAGCAGACCTGGTTGCCAAAGGCATCCATCAAGCCAAGCATTTTTCGTGGGAGAAATGCGCGCGCGAAACTTTGGCTGTCTTTTCTTCCGTCGCACGCTAATGTCATTTGAAAGGAGGTCATCCTTGTATGTCACGCATGCAGCAAATTCGGGATACGTGGAGGAAGGAGCGCCGAATCCCGTTTCCGTTAACCGAACAAGAAACTTGGGATTTTTGGCTGTTGGAAGCACCGACAAACGATTTGAAAAAGTCGAAGATCAAGCATATCGCAAAAACGATGGGCATCCGCACCTTGATCGAGACAGGTACGTTTAAAGGCGACATGTTGCAAGCAATGAAACACCATTTCGACTTGCTTGTTTCCATCGAGCTGGATGAAGCATTGTTTATCGCGGCAAAAGAAAGATTCTCAGGCGACAGCCACATCCATATCCTCCACGGTGACAGTGGAAAAGTATTGAGCAACCTGATGCACTCTGTTACATCACCTTGCCTGTTTTGGCTGGACGGTCATTACATCCCGCGCTCAACGGAGGCAGCCAAGGGGGACCTGGACACCCCTATCTTGCATGAGCTGGCTGCCATTTTGCAGCATTCTGTTCTTAATCACGTCATTTTGATTGATGATGCTCGTTGCTTTATTGGTCCCAATCCATTGTTGAAAGATTATCCCACTATCCAAGAACTACGAGAATTCGTTCATTCTCTTCGTCCCGACCTCTTATTCGTCGTAGGAAATGACATCATCATGATCTACAATCCACTTGAAGGAGCAACAAATTCGATGAAGAAAGTTGACTTTCACCTGCCGTTTGACAATCAAACCTTTACCGTCTATGGGGACGACTCTGATCAAAGCGTCCTGTATTTTATGGAGTATTACAAAGGGTACTATGAAGACTACGTTATCCATCCTCTGAAAAAAATCGTACAACCTGACCATGTTTGCCTAGACATCGGAGCGAACATCGGTGCGATCTCGCTCGCCCTAAGCTATCTCGCGCCTCAAGGCAAGGTGTACGCATTTGAACCCTCCGATGTCAATTATCCTTATCTCCTGCGAAATCTTGCCGAGAATCACATCACCAATGTCGAGCCACTCCAGCTGGGAATAGCCGATCGCAACGGGAACATTCATTTTAACGACGACCCGCGTGGAGGCGGATGGTCTTATATCCCACATGAGCCAGAAGCCGTGGAGAAATCCACCCAATTCATATCATGTGTCAGGCTGGATGACTGGGTAGAGCAGAATATGATCTCGCGCATCGACCTGATAAAAATTGACGTGGAAGGCTCTGAGGTCATCGTCTTGGAAAGTGCCTTGCGAACGCTTAAGCAGTGGGACCCAGATGTGATCATTGAATTCAACCCTGAGAGCATCACGGAAAACTTCGGCAGACATCCACTCGTGCTCTACACACTGCTGGAGAAATTATTTACCCACCTGTATATGTTTAAACGGGACAATACAGTGGTAAAGGTGAAGAACTACAACCACTTACTAGACGAAATGAAACCTTTTCACGCTGATCTGTTTTGCACAAACAAGACGTTCCTCGATTAAACGCACATGAAAAAACATGGCTGTATGCTCGCCATGTTTTTTGTTGCGTTGCTATTTGAAAGTGGCCATTACCTTTCTCAATCCATCCTCCAGCTTCACTCGATGATTCCACCCTAGTGCTTGCAGCGGTCGAGTATCTGCATGTGAATGCATGATTTCCCTATCAGTATACGCAATCGATCCGAACTTCAAGACCGTGCTTGATTGCGTCATCTGATGAACCAGTTCTACAAACTCTCGTATCGAAGTAGCCGTACCTGTCCCTACCTGGTATTCCGTAAAGCCCGCGGGTAAACGAGCAACATGCGCCAACAGCACGCGGAAGGCAGAAACAACATCCTCCACATAAATAAAGTCTCTTGCTTGATTCCCTTCTGTAAGCCTTAGTTCAGGTTGATTTTCGAGACAGCTTTTGATGACAGAAGTCACAAATTTATTCGTATTGTCATAAGGACCATACACATGCTCCAGCCTGACGTTGATGAATTGTAGGGAAGAGGTATCTGCTAGGCATTTTCCCCATTCTCGAAACTTACGCTTCGTCAAATTGTATGGTTGCAGATGTTTGGATAATCGGATGGGCGCACTGGAAAACGTATCTGTATTTAGAAAAACAGGGGTACCAAAGTGCATGGCCATATCCAGCAGCTTCAGCGGAAAGGTCACATTGGCATCTACCATCGTGGTAATGCTCTCGTTGTTTCGTCCATAACAGGTTGCCGTATGGATGATTGCGTCGATTCTCCCCTGCTCGAAAAAAGGAGCATCCCATTGACCGCGATCCGCATCATACGTAATCAAATCAGGCAATATGTCCTGGATACGCGAGCAATCGGAAGTACTCCTTTTCAAGATGATGACAGTATGTCCGTCCAATCGCAGCGCTTTTACGAGCTGGCTTCCGAGAAAGCCTGTCGCGCCGGTCACTAGTATCTTCATTCGGGATCGCTCCCCTTCACCTGCTCTACAATCTTCTTATATCCAGTTCAAGTCGATGTTGTGAATTTGTTTTTCTTGCATGACCCTCCGAAAGTGATCGGCTTTCGTTTTCAAGCCTTCAATCAGCCATTCATGATTTTCTACGACGATTTTTTCGATTTGCAGGTGTAAATTTTGCTCTACGATTTTTTCCAACAGTTCAAATTCTGCCCCCTCGATATCTATTTTGATTAATTTGATCGGCCGATTGAGCATCTGGATGAACTGTGTCAAATCAATGACCTCTACTTCTACATACTTATGGGGATTCGTAACAGGATGATTGTTCAAAAGGGAAGAGGCGTAAGCAGACCCTGCCGGATCCGTATGGTAATGTTCGTGCAAATGCAAACGTAGCTTATCGTTTTTATGCCAAACGGCTTTGTTGATACATATAACATTGGGATAGGCGCCTACCCTTTTTTTCAATTCCTCAAATACGTATGGATTCGGCTCAAACGCAAAGACGAGAGCGCCTTTATCCGCCATTTTTTGAGAAATGACCCCATAATTTGCCCCACAATCGATCGTTATGTCCCCGTATCCGATCGGAGAAAAAACTTCTTCACTGTTCTCGTTTAATCCGCCCACTCCTGCTTCCTCCTTATGTTCGGCTGGTTGCCCATGCTGCCTTTCCGGATTTCCACAGTTCTTCCAAGTAGTTTTTATCCCGGAGTGTATCCATTGGCTGCCAAAAACCGGTATGCTTGAAGGCCATTAGTTGATTCGCCTTGGCCAAGCCCTCCAACGGCTCTTTTTCCAATACCGTCTCATCACCTGCCATATAATCAAATACGCCTGGCTCCATGACAAAAAAACCAGCATTGATCCATCCGCCGTCCCCTTTTGGCTTCTCCTGGAATCCTGTTACGGTGTTCCCATTGGCAATATCCAATGCTCCGAATCTGCCTGGCGGTTGAGTCGTAGTGATCGTTGCGAGTTTTTTATGCGTGCGATGAAATTTTACCAGCTGTTCAATATTAATGTCGGATAGGCCATCTCCATACGTCAGCATGAATGTATCTTCTCCCACATACTTCTGTATCCGCTTCACCCTTCCACCTGTCCCTGTGTCTTTCCCCGTATCAATCAATGTGACTCGCCACGGAGCAGCATTGTGATTGTGAAAAGTGACCTGATTGTCGTTACGAAAATCAAACGTCACATCAGAATGGTGAAGGAAGTAGTGCGCAAAGTACTCCTTGATCATGTAGCCTTTGTACCCGAGACAGATGATGAAATCATGGAAACCGTACTTGGAATAAATGGACATGATATGACAAATGATGGGCCAATCACCGATTTCAATGAGCGGCTTCGGCCGAAGATGCGTTTCTTCTCCAATGCGCGTGCCATACCCTCCTGCTAGGATGACGACTTTCATTGGCTTCCCTCCTTCCTCTGTTGTTCACTTGGCCTCATTGGTATACGCCGCGATTTGGGCCAAACAAATCTCTCTTACGTCTTGCTTTCGCTGATAAGCCTTCTGCCAAGAAATGATACTGTCCAAGGTCTGTTCGAGCGACCAGTTGGGCTTCCAGCCTATTACGCCTTTGGCTTTGGAACAGTCCAGCTTTAAATATTTGGCTTCGTGCCATTGTGGCTCGGTTCGCTCTGCTTCAAAACGAGCACCAGCCCCCCAACGCTCACACAATTGCCGGACGATCCACTCTACCGATCTGGCATCTTCCTCATTCGGACCAAAATTCCAGCTCTCGGAGTAATCCTTGCCATTCGCCCACATTTTTTCAGCGAGCATCAAGTACCCCTTCAAGGGCTCCAGGACGTGCTGCCACGGTCGAATTGCTTTTGGATTTCGGATGACGATGGTCTCTCCCTTTATCAAGGCACTTAGGCAATCCGGTATCAAGCGATCCATCGCCCAATCACCACCGCCTATCACATTGCCTGCTCGCGCTGTAGCAACGGCGACGCCATGCTGATGATACTGGTCGGGGTGGAAAAAAGCATTGCGATAGGAAGCAGTCACTTGCTCCGAACATGCTTTACTGTTGGAATACGGATCATAGCCGCCCAGCACATCCTGCTCGCGGTATCCCCACACCCACTCCCGATTTTCATAAACCTTATCCGTCGTAACATTGATAATTGCTTTGATTTTCATTCCGTCTTGCACAGCCACTCTCGCCGCCTCGAGTACATTTACCGTACCCATGACATTGATTTCGAAGGTTTCCGCTGGATATTGATACGATAAACGCACCAGCGGCTGAGCGGCCATGTGAATGATGATATCCGGGTTTGCTTGGTTGATTGCTTTTTGAACACTTTCCTTCGATCTGACATCATCAATGATTGAATCAACCAATGAACTGATTTGGGCGCACTCAAAAATACTCGGATTTGTCGGCGGCGACAGCGCATACCCTGTTACCTTCGCCCCCAAGTCATGCAGCCATAAGCACAGCCATGCGCCTTTGAAGCCTGTATGACCTGTGATCAACACTTTTTTGTCTCGCCAGAACGCAGGATCAATCATTGGGATCACCGTGCTTCCTAATCTGCTCCAGAATCGCTGACCACGTCATCCCAAGTCGAACGATATCTTCTTCTACCAGCTGACTGCCCATCTGCACCTCGATGAATGCCAGTTCGGTCGTAGCTTTGATTGCATGCTTGGCTCCTATCGGGATTTGCAATACGTCACCTGGTCCAACCTGGCTCAGCTGATCATCCAAAATGAACTCTCCGCTGCCCTCTACGATGATCCATACTTCGCTACGGTGGTGATGGTACTGATAGCTCAAATTTTTCCCGGCGTATACATGGATTTGTTTCGTTAATACTTCCCCCGCGTCTTCATTTTTCTGAAAATGCATAACCTGATACCAACCCCAGCGCCGCTCTTCATACATTGGGCGCTTTGTCCAATCCAAAGACAAATTTTTGACCATATGACTTTGTTCCTTGGAAGAAACGAGGATGCCATCCGGACTCGCCGCCACGATCATATCCGATAGACCAATGGACACGATAGGGATGTCCAATTCGTTGATAACGTGCGTATTGGTGCAGCTCTCATCCAGCAAAACCTTACCAATTGTATTCCTGCTCATTTCTTCCGTGAGTGTATTCCACGTCCCTAGGTCCTTCCAGGCTCCCTCATACGGGAGAACGACTACTTTCTCTGCCTTTTCTACAATCTCATAGTCAAAGCTGATGGCAGGCATTTGGCTATATTGCTCAAGCATGCGGTTGTATTCAGTAGGCAATCCTTTTTGCTCCAATTCGCGAATCAGATAGCCCAATCGAAAAGCAAAAATTCCACAATTCCACAGGGCCTTCTTTTCTACTAAATCCTGCGCTTGCTCAAGGGACGGCTTTTCTTTGAAGCTTTTTACTTTTTGATAGGCATGGGGTATTTTACCCTGATCCGATTGTGATTCTAGCTGTGGAACAATGTAGCCGTATTTCGTAGATGGATACGTAGGTTTCACTCCGATTAATGCGAGATTCGCGCCAGATTTGAGGATGACGTTCTCTAGCTCCTTGATCCTGTCCATAAAGCGGTCCTCAACGAATGGATCTACAGGCATGATGGCGATGACTTCATCCGGGTCCATTGTCAAAGCAGAGTACAAATAGGTTACCGCTAAAGCAATGGCAGGGAAGGTATCCCTTTTTTCCGGCTCCACGATCAAAGGAACGTCTTCACCTAGTTGGCTTTGAAGCAAATCAACATGCGAGCGACCTGTTGAAATATAAACAGGCTCCGACCAATTGCGGGAGGCCAGCTGCCTCCATACTCGTTGAACCATCGCCTCTGGTTGGGCATGTGCATTGCCTATCAATTTCAAGAACTGTTTGGACCTGACATCATTGGAGAGCGGCCACAGCCTTTTCCCTGAACCACCCGATAGTAATATCAGTTTCACTCAGGCCACCTCGATCCGTTTAGCGTGTTGTATGCACCATCTTATGCGTCTGTCGCAGTCAATGCTCTATCGTCCAATGAAAATGGTCAACTAACACGAGGAATGATAGAAGCCTATAGAAACTGAATCCAACGGTTAGAAATATAATCGAAAATGTAAGAACCGGCTTGGGGGAGATAGGGAGTCGTGAAAAACTTCATATGGTGCTTCGTATATCCTTGAAAATGAAGAGAAAACACCGGCAGATATCGCAACGTTGCCTTATCCTTGCAGCACAGGACACCATTTATCGAGTAAATTTTCTTATAGCCGTACAAATTTTCCATTGATGTCGCCTGCTGAATATTCCCGTCAATTATGCCATCATGAAACAAGCCATTCGTGATTTGGTAACCCTTGAGCCGCTCAAGAAAGAGCAAGGCCAGCACCATATCCGTTATCAGAGGTTGATTGAATCGTACGTGTTCCTTTCTCCGCATGGTGTATTGAACGACTTGCGCGAATGCAATCGGATTGGCAAAATGAGACTTCATGAACTCACAATATAGTTCCAACTTCTGCCTATCTACGAAATTTGTCCATACGAATTCCATCGTAAAGTTTTCAAAGCGCGGATGGTTCACGTCGGTAAACAGCATGACATCCGTATCGATATAACAGCATTTCGGAATCTGATGCCTTTCCATAAACGCCAACAAAATAAACCATCTTTGAAAACAAAACAGATTGTACTCATAGGGCATAAAATGAATATGTTTATAGACTCTCGTCATTTCACTAGCAGCAGGCATGTAATCGTCTATCATCTCATGAATGATGCCGTTCACGGCATACCTTCTGTTTCCCACGTTCCCTATCAGATAGACAGGCGAATGGGGATTACTTCTTTTCGCTTGCTGCAAGCTGTATGTGAGATAATCATCGTCCCCCCGATGGATGATCACGATGGGCAAGGGCATACTCTTTCCGCCTCCTTTTTCTCCCCATACTTTATGTATGTGACAGACAACAAGAAACGGGCATATGCCTTTTTTCCAAAAACCTCCTTGTTGCCAAGCAACTTTAGACGTGAATAGGACGAAATTAATGCATTTATATCATTTCCCCCAGCAAGGTCCGAACATATCGTATAGGGCAAGCACTCTGCAGTGGAGGGGGACATGTCGATGGGAAGATTTTGGACAGATCAGGAAATTCTCGATGAGATCAACAAACGACGATGGTACCATAAAATCGAGTTGCGACCTGGTATTGTCACTCCCGGGATTACGCTTCTGGAAAATATATGGAATATGACGAGACAATCCAGAGAATACATCCCATATTCGGGGAAACGCGTTCTTGATCTGGCTAGTTTTGACGGTATGTGGGCTTTTGAAGCGGAGCAGCGAGGGGCAAGTCTTGTCGTGGCTACGGATTGTATGCAGCCGCTCTATTTGAATTTTGAGTTTTGCAAGAACATCCTGCAAAGCAAAGTTTTGCCGCTGTACAATACCAGCCCTTACAAACTATGGGAAGGGCTGCAAGTTTTGCTGATGGACGATTTTATAGAACCACTGCCATTCCCTCAACAAATACGGCACAATCAATTTGATGTCGTCCAGCATCTTGGACTGCTCTATCATCTGCGCGATCCGATGTGGACATTGTCGCAATGCCGAAGCGTGATTAAGCCAGGTGGGCACCTCTTGTTGGAAACTGCCTGTATTCTGGATACGAATCAGTCCATCATGGTCTACAACGGAGCTCCTGGACAAATGAATCGGATTTATAAGGACGATACGACTTGGTGGTTGCCATCCGTACTTTGCATTGAGGAGATGCTCCGAGGCACGTTGTTTGAAGTTATTCCTGAATCGGTTAGGACCATCCCCTCTGGCAAAATAAACAATTACGATGCGGGTCGCATCAGCCTCGTGGCAAGAGCCATTCCTGGTAGCGAGATCGACCAGAACTGTCACGCGGAGTTACTCCGTATATTCCGCAATCCGGGGATCATTCCGGACTACCTGTAATATCCGGGGAATTTGAAATCGGGTGCACAAGATCGACGATGCTTGTGTACCCGATTTTCCGTTCTATCATAGTCTGATGGTAGTGCATGCATTTTTTATGATGGAAAGATGGGAGTGAATCTCGTGTCCCACTCACAGCAACCATTAGTGAGTATCATTACCCCCTCTTTTAACCAAGGCCGGTTTATTCGTGAGACGATAAATAGCATATTGACCCAGGACTATGCAAACCTTGAGCATATCGTGGTAGATGGAGGCTCGACTGACGATACGCTCTCCATCTTGCAAGAATATGCACAAAAAGATCCGCGCTTCCGTTATATTTCCGAACCGGATCGCGGACAGTCTCATGCGCTTAACAAAGGTCTGGCAATGGCAAGAGGGGAAATCATTGGCTGGCTGAATTCAGACGATACCTATGTACCCGGCGCCATCATGATGGCTGTTCACGCTTTTGCGAGCAACCCGAGCTGGGGAATGCTTCACGGCAATTGCCAAGTGATGAACGAGTACGGTCAAGTATCTAGCACCTACCCGTCCGAACAGGCTGATTCCAAGAAGCTGTATCAGAGCTGCGTGATTTGCCAGCCATCCGCTTTCATCAGGACCCACGTTTTCAGGCATATGGGGGGCGTGGATGAAAAATTGCAATTTTGCATGGATTACGACCTGTGGATGCGCATCGCCAAATTTTATCCCATCGGTTATGTGCCTCACTACTTAGGAAACGCCCGAATCCACACGACCTGCAAATCAGCTACACAATGGCATTCTGTCGGCGTACCTGAAGTGTTGCGATCATTAGCAAAAAATTATTCGTCCATCCCCAGCCATTGGATATCGTACGTCCCACACTACAAAGGCATGGGTGTACTCGACCTGTTGAGGATCTATAAGTCCTTTCCATCTAATACAACCAGAATTACAAGCATGAACCGGGGGATGGACTTGTGGGCGCCTCCTGTCCTGCGTGCGATTGTCGAATCAGATCCATCTGCACCGGCTCAAATGTTGTTACTGAAGGGCAAAGTCCCTGGCTCCCCTGCAAAATTGCCAAAGCCCATTGTTTTGACTGCGCTCGTGAATGGCGTAAACGTAAAAAGCTACACCGTTGATAAACCCACCTTTGCCCTCGAAATCCCACTCGATCCGAATGCCACGACACACCGTGTGGACATCGCTTCTTCTAGTGTCGGTGTACCGAACACCCCGCAAGTCCAGCAAAGAATCGTGGGGGGATACATGGCCGAAGAGATTATTCCTCTTTCGTATGACGAAGTGATCGTGTACAGAATTTTTTCAAGGAGTTAACCATTCAACTCGTATATAGCTTCGTTTCAATGACAGCCGCCGCTCCGGCTATGGCAAGCAGGAGCAGCAACGGATAGGCGGCTGGCACATACATATACAACCCCACGATCAAGGCCCCCACCCAAATTCCCACGCACCAATGGCAGCTCAACAATCTGCCTATCCATTGGCGCACCCTTCCGCCTTTAAATTGAAAGTCCCGAACCATTTGCCCCGACTCGTCGGGTACATAGAACACCTGGTAAAATGGGTTTCGCAAAAAAGACGTGATCTCATCAAAAACAATCAAATGCGTGAGACGAAAGCTTGCCAGCACGAGAATGATTAGGTCGATCCAAGAGAGGTCAAACATTCCACCTCCACCTCTTTCCAATATTTTGTGCTTTTCTCATTTGTTCCACATTTAGTACCATTGTGGTGCGACAAAACAGAGAAAGGCGTGATGAGATGAATCGCAACATAAAGAAAATGGCAACCATCCTTTCCCTGTCCGTCCTCGTAACCATGATCGGACAACCTGCATTTGCGAAAACAAGCTTTACCTCTTTGAAAAAAGGGATGAAGAACTCGCGCGTGCTTGAAGTGGAAAAGATGCTCGATGCACTCCATTACGACTACAAGCTGGTAGTGGACAAGACATACAATAGCTACACAGTTTATAACGTCAAAGCTTTTCAGAAAAAATACAAGCTGCCGCAAACCGGAATTGTAAACAAAACCACCTACGATAAACTGACGAGCGTGTACCAAGCTCGCAAGCAAGTGCAGCCAACACAACCAGCACAGCCAAGCACACCGTCCAAGCCTAGCACTCCGGCTGAGTCCAATGATTACGCTACGCTAAAATTGGGTGCTAGCGGTGAACGCGTGAAGGAATTGCAAACGATGCTCGCTGGCCTCGGTTACAAAGTAACAGCATCGGGACAATTCGATGAATCTACACGTTTTGCCGTCATGCTGTTCCAGTCGCGCAATAAACAAACCTTGACTGGTGAAGCCGATACCAAAACTTATACAGCCATTCAAACGCAATACAAGAACAATCCCGTGCAGCCCAAACCAGATACGAAGCCATCCACTCCAACAAATCCAACGACTCCCGTAACACCTAGCAAGCCTGAGCAGCCGCAAAACCCTGGTGCTGGCGCGCAAGTTCCTCTACCCGCTGGTTTGACGGCTGAGGAAAAAGAAATGGTTCAGCTCGTGAATCAAGAGCGCACCAGCCGCGGACTCGCACCCTATCAAGTGGACATGCAGTTGGAGAACGTTGCACGTGTAAAAGCTCAAGAGATGGTAAACAAAGGCTACTTTAGCCACACCTCTCCCACTTACGGCTCACCGTTTCAAATGATGGACACTTTTGGTATTCGCTATTTGGCTGCTGCCGAAAATATTGCCCAAAACAATTCTGTAAGCAGCGCTCATCAAATGTTCATGAATTCCTCTGGGCACAAAGCTAATATCATGAGTCCAACATACGACTACGTTGCCATTGCTGTTGTAAATGGCGGTCCGTACGGGAAAACGTTCGTACAAATGTTCTTGAAAAAATAAAGGCGCGGAACGGAAAAGCCATCATTTCTTCTGAAATGGTGGCTTTTCTTCTCGATTAGAACGACACGGCGATCCGGTTATTGGCGGAAAAGTGTACGGTCTGATCGTTGCACAGCACGACACCCTCGACGACGATTCCCTTCCCCGCTTCTTGTTTCAAAAACGAAATCTGGAAATTCTGGAAGGATTCCGTCGATTCCGGTGCAATGGTTACAGGCTGGATCGGCGCTATCCAATATTCCCCTCTCTCCATCGCTTGGGCAAACCAATCGTCTTCCAAGTATCTCCATCCTTTTAAGCCCGATGTACCTTGCACGGCCATCGTCTCCACGAGCTTCGGCGGCAATACCTGGCCTCCCATTTTGATCGAATCGACAGGTGAAACACGCAGGCAAACGATTGGATTTTTCAGTTCAACGTTCCCCGTATTTTTCACCTGAAGCGTCCCAATCAACAGGTACGGCTTCTCAGCTGATTCTGAGTGAATCAACGTGTAATCAAAATACACTTCTGCCGCTGTACGCGTTTCAACCTGTTCTGGCACTTCTTCGACCGGGTGAATGGTCACTACTTGATCCAGCAGTTCTTCTTCTGCCAAGATCATCAGCTCTTCCCGTTCACTGTCTGATTCACTGTTTCCTTCTATATTTGAGTCACTGTCCTCAGCACTCGACTGGTTACTTTCCTGAATCGTGCTTTGTTCCTCTGCCCATGGCTTTTCATCTGCTCCCTGCTGACTTTCGTTGTCAGGGGTAATGAGCATGGTGGAATAAAACAGCTTTAAAATAGTGGGTGGTAAAAACGCCATTGGTTGAATGTGCAATCCATTTTGGAAATACTCCAAAACCCCTGACGCTAAATGTAGCGCAATTTTTTCCGCATAGAGTTTACGCTTGCTCACTTCCGTAAAAAGCGGCAACTGCAACTGGATGTGAACGATCGATGGTTGCTTTTGGTTTTTGGTTACTTTGTAGTGACACGGGATTCCTGACTGCTGCAATTCTGCACGCAAACACTTAACCAGGTCTTGCCGCTTTTCATCCTCCGACTGAAAGAAAATCAGTCTTGGCTTTTCCAGAACTCTCATTTCCTTCAAGCTGAAACGTATAGCGACATCCGTATTTTTCGCCAGAGACGGATTGTTTTGGCTTATGACAACTTCCATCCCGCTATCAGAAAGAAATTTTTGTACGTTCGCCAATACCTCCCACTCATAGGCAGTTCCTCCTCCTGAAGATATGCCTGTAAAGAGAACGCAAACTTTTCCTTTCAACCCCGAATCCAGGTCAACTCTTTTATTCGTCGAATCCCACTTCAATTGAAAGCCATTTTGCTTGCAAAATAAACGAAACGCTGGCAGAGCCGCGTACGGCATGGTCCCGCCACGTTGACCACTGTAATATACCTCAACATCCATTCCCATCTCTCCTCACGAAACTTTCCGTCAGTCCGCGATATTGTATGAATGCCCAGTGTCCAAAGTGAACATTTTTGGCGATGACTGTTCCGAAGAAACGCTTTGCGCATACGATGCTACAGAAAGGAGTGGTCATATGCCCACCTCACAAATGCCCCTAATCTCCATTATCATTCCTGTCAAAAATGAGGGGGACAATGTGCGTTCTACCATCACTTCCCTTTTGAATACAAGAACCACGTTTCCGTATGAAGTGATCGTAGTCGATGATGCCTCAACTGATAACGGTTGTCACTTTTTACAAGGCCAAGGGCAGAATGAAAAAATAAAATTAATCACGACAGAAGGCATTGGTGCTGCAGCAGCACGAAACTTAGGTGTGAATCATGCCCGTGGCAACTACTTTATTTTTTGCGATGCCCATCTGTCTTTTGAAAACTTTTGGATCGATCGCATGATGGAGCTCATTCTGACAAAGAAAGCAGATGGCGTTGCTCCCGGAATCGCTTCCATGACAGAGCCACATAAAATCGGATATGGGCAAAATCTGAATCAGAAGCTCGAAATCACCTGGTATCCAAAGCCAACAGGCCCTTCACCGGTTGCGATATTGCCAGGGGGTTGCTTCCTGGTCACCCGTGAAGCTTTTATGAAGGTCGGGGGTTTTGACCGTGGTTTTCGCATTTGGGGATTTGAAGATATCGAATTTTCCATTAAGATGTGGCTCTTTGGGTATACGTGTATGGTCCAGCCATCCGTAAAAATCTTGCATTTGTTTAGGCAAGTTCACCCTTACACAGTTGCACATGAGCACATTTATTACAATATGCTTCGAATGGCGTACAGCCATTTTAACGAGCGGCGGATTGAGGCTGCGAAAAAACTTGTGCTCTACGCAAATGCGAGTGAAATTGCGGATGATGTGCTGACTTGCGGAGCTGCTGCTCAGCGTGTTCGATACACTTCCCAAAGAAAATTCGACGACAATTGGTTCTTCCAAAAATTCCAAATTCCTTTCTAACAAAATAGTGACCTAAAAAATAGGCGCATGCTCAACATGCCAAACTCCCGTTGCCCACATAGTATGTAACTGCAAAGCAAACTCCCTAGGAAAGGAAGGATTCTTACGGTGAAACATCACGTGAAGCCCATTATGGGTCGCCAGCTCCCTACACCGACGCCTACAGCAACTCCTCCTATATCGAACAACCTGCAGGAAGAGTGCATTCGCGTCAATAAGGTGTATGACTGGGTAGTATTAGCGAACAGCTACCGAAACAAGATTGCCCTTCCCGACGATTGTCAAGCTCTGGTAGACGCTGCCATTCGTGCTGGGCAAGATATCACGCTCTCCTGCGTTGAGCCAGTTTCTCCTGGTCCTACTTGCAGAGTCGTCAGTATTCGCCGCGAGAACATTACAGTCAATGGGACCACTGTTCGGGTCGGAGTCGTTCGCTTTGTGTTCGGAGCCACTGTGCTCGTTCGCGTTTTCGCAGACGGAACACCTCTCTGCGAATTCACAACAACAGTGCAATTCGATCAGGAAGTCGTTCTCTGCTTGCCTGAACCGCTTGACGAGGACAATATCTTGTGCCGAATCAGTGCTTTCGAGTGCTCACCGACCGGTACTGTTCTCCTCGGAGGCATGGTTCAACTCGACGTCATTGTCTGCGTAGAAATCCAAGTAGAAGCAGAAGTCAAACTGGAAGTATTGGCGAAATTCTGCTCTCCACGTCCAAACAGCATTCCAATTCCATCGCCAACGCCATCTTTCCGTTGCCCGCCGATTACATTCCCGCCACAATGCCCACCAATCTTCCCAGTACGCAACTGCGATTGCCAGGCGTCCGTCAACGCGTTGGTACCAAACGTCTCCATTTCTATTGGTATCCCACTCGCCGTTGCCGTCGGTACGATCCAACTCATCGCAGATATCTGCCCAAGCTGCGATCCATCCAGCAGCTCGTTTACCTTTAACTTCTTTGATGCTCTCCTGCCTGATGTCCTTGGCGATCAAAGCTTCAGCTTCTCTCCAACGACTATCAGCTCTCCGACATGCATTACCGTACTGCCTATCCTGCCAATTGTGACAGGTCTGGTCGTAACAGGTACTGGTGTACGGACATTCACAGCAACAGGCGCACAAGAAACCCTGACCTACTCTCTGACACTCGCCGAAACAGGACTCGGCCTGCCAGACGTTATCATTCTCACACTCACCGACTCTTCTGGTGTTCTCGTCTTCAGCGCCACCATTACAGTCGTTCCGGACGAACAATTACTGGTTGCCGATTGCATCACGTTTGGGGATATTGTCATTACCACTCCATAAGAAAAAAATATTCGTTTCCAATCAGGCGGGAGAAGACCAACACTTCTCCCGTTTTTTCTATAGAGGAACCGTCACTACAATACAGGCACCAATTCCCACCCCGTACATATGTCTATATGGGAAAGCCAGACGGTAAAAGGAGGACAACACTGTGTACAAAAGGAGAATCTCCAATGCGAACAAGTCGAAAGAGAGAGAAAATGAGAAGCTCCTCCTGCTAAAAAAACAAGCACACTACTACGAAGAAAAAACAAACCAACTCATGCAAGAAGTGTGGCACCTACAAAAGCTGATCGAGGAAACATCCCAAAAAAACGAAGCATATAGAGAGCAGCTTGAACATCTGAACCAGAACCTCCACGATTTGGACAGCAAAGGGGCCGAATGGAAGCAGCGCTTGAACGATTCACAAGACATGCTTCAAGAAATGAAGGGCAAGCTCGACTACTACGAACATCTCTTGAAACAACGCGAAAATGCCATAACCGACCACCAGGAAACAGAGGCAAAACTAAAGCGTTCAATCGAGAGCTTGCAAACCGAGATCAGAGAACAACGAAAAGGTCCACGACTGGAAGAAATCATGTCCAAACATCAAGCCCAGGAAGCACACTTGCGCGAGCACATTGATTTGCTCCAGCGGCAAGTACAAAGCTACGAACAAAAAGAGGCACACTGGCAAAAGGCGTTACACGAGCAAGATCAGCAGCAGCTGAGTCAAATCGAGGAGATCCTGCATGAACGCCAGCAGCATTTAGACATGATCGCGCATCTGGAGCAGCAACAACTTACATGGAAACAAGCTTTGGATCATGCAAATGAAGAGTTTGAGAGTGCGCAGATAAGACAGCACGAGCAACTATCCAAAATTGAATCATTGAATCAGCAGTTGGAGGATGCACGGGCACGGGAAGAGCAAACACTCTCTAACCTACAGCAGCTTACAGCAGCAAGCGGAAATTGGGAGCAACGGGAGCAGGAGCTACAGATGCGAGAACAAGAACTACAGGTGCGCGAGCAAAACCTCCACGCCTTTGAGCATAGTCTCCAGGCTCACGAGCAGGAGCTGCACGATCTTGAACAAGAGCTGCGGGGGCAAGGGCAGGAACTGCAATCCCTATCGAGTAGCCTTGAGACGAAAGAGCAGGATCTACACTCTCAGTCGCAACACATACAAAAACGGGAGCAGAAACTGCTCGGTCTTGAACAAGAGCTTCAGACCGAATGGTTAGAACTGCATACGCAAGCGGATCACCTGCAGACCAAAGAACAGGAGTTGCTTGTTACTGAGCAAAAGCTCGAGGCTAAGGAGCTAGAGCTACATTCTCAGACACAAGAGCTTCAAGCACGACAGCAGGAACTTCTCGATTTTGAGCAAGAGTTGCACGGGCAAAACCAAGAACTGCAATCCTTACAATATAACCTGCAGACCAAAGGACAAGAGCTGCTTGTTACTGAGCAAAAGCTCGAGGCTAAGGAGCTGGAGCTGCATTCTCAGACACAAGAGCTTCAAGCACGGCAGCAGGAACTTCTCAGTCTTGAACAAGAGTTGCACGGGCAAAACCAAGAACTGCAATCCTTAAAACATAACCTGCAGACCAAAGAACAAGAGCTGCTTGTTACTGAGCAAAAGCTCGAGGCTAAGGAGCAAAATCTGCATTCTCAGATACAAGAGCTTCAAGCACGGCAGCAGGAACTTCTCGGTTTTGAACAAGAGTTGCACGGGCAAAACCAAGAACTGCAATCTTTAAAACATAACCTGCAGACCAAAGAGCAAGAGCTGCTTGTTACTGAGCAAACGCTCGAGGCTAAGGAGCAGGATCTGCATTCTCAGACACAAGAGCTTCAAGCACGGCAGCAGGAACTTCACGTTCTCAAACAAGAGCTTCAGACACAAGACCAAGAACTGCAATCCTTAAAACATAACCTGCAGACCAAAGAGCAAGAGCTGCTTGTTACTGAGCAAAAGCTCGAGGCTAAGGAGCTAGAGCTACATTCTCAGACACAAGAGCTTCAAGCACGACAGCAGGAACTTCTCGGTTTTGAACAAGCGTTACAAGCGCAAGGACTAGAAATGCACGCTCAGGCACAAGACCTCAACTCACGGGAGCAGGAACTTCACGTTCTCAAACAAGAGCTTCAGACACAAGACCAAGAACTGCAATCCTTACAGCATAACCTTGAGACGAAAGAACAACAGCTCCAGTCCCAAGAGCTAGTGCTGCATTCCCAAACACAAGACCTTAACTCACGAGAGCAGGAACTTCTTGATATCGAACAAGTGCTTCAGACAAAAGGCCAAGAACTTCAATCCCTAAAGCATAACCTGCAGACGCAAGAGCAACAGCTTCAGTCCAAAGAGTTTGAGCTGCATTCCCAAACGCAAGACCTCAACTCACGTGAACAAGAACTTCTCGAGCTCGAACAAGAGCTTCAAACACAAAGCCAAGAGCTTCAATCCCTAGCTCAAAACCTGCAAACGAAAGAACAACAGCTCCAGTCCAAAGAACTTGAGCTGCATTCCCAAACACAAGACCTCAACTCACGGGAGCAGGAACTTCTTGATATCGAACAAGAGCTTCAGATACAAGGCCAAGAACTTCAATCCCTAGCTCAAAACCTGCAAACAAAGGAACAACAGCTTCAGTCCAAAGAGCTTGAGCTGCATTCCCAAACACAAGACCTCAACTCACGGGAGCAGGAACTTCTTGAGCTCGAACAAGAACTTCAGACGCAAAACCAAGACCTCCAATCCTTGGTTCAAAACCTGCAAACGAAAGAACAACAGCTCCAGTCCAAAGAGCTTGAGCTGCATTCCCAGACGCAAGACCTCAACTCACGAGAGCAGGAACTTCTCGAGTTCGAACAAGTGCTTCAGACACAAGACCAAGAACTTCAATCCTTAAAGCATAACCTTGAGACAAAAGAACAACAGCTCCAGTCCAAAGAGCTTGAGCTGCATTCTCAAACGCAAGACCTCAACTCACGTGAACAAGAGCTTCAGACACAAGGCCAAGAACTTCAATCCCTAAAACATAACCTTGAGACGAAAGAACAACAGCTTCAGTCCGAAGAGCTTGAGTTGCAATCCCAAGCGCAAGACCTCCACGGACGGGAGCAGGAACTTCTCGGTATCGAACAAGAGCTTCAAACACAAAGCCAAGAGCTTCAATCCCTAGCTCAAAACCTGCAAACGAAAGAACAACAGCTCCAGTCCAAAGAACTTGAGCTGCATTCGCAAACGCAAGGCCTCAACTCACGGGAGCAAGAACTTCTCGAGCTCGAACAAGAGCTTCAGACGCAAAACCAAGACCTCCAATCCTTGGTTCAAAACCTGCAAACGAAAGAACAACAGCTTCAGTCCAAAGAGCTTGAGCTGCATTCCCAAGCGCAAGACCTCCACGGACGGGAGCAGGAAGTTCTCGAGCTCAAACAACAGCTCCAGTCCAAAGAGCTAGTGCTGCATTCCCAAACGCAAGACCTCCATGCACAAGAACAAAAACTTCTCGAGCTCGAGCAAGAACTTCAGACGCACAACCAAGAACTTCAATCCCTAAAACATAACCTGCAGACGCAAGAACAACAGCTCCAATCCAAAGAGCTAGAGCTGCATTCCCAGACGCAAGACCTCAACTCACGGGAACAGGATCTTCTCAATTTCGAGCAAGAGCTCCAAGTACAAGGGCAACAGCTGGAAACGCAAGCAGATCACCTCCAAACAAAAGAACAAGAACTTCTCGAGCTCGAACAAGGACTTAAAGTTCAAGGGCAAGAGCTTCTCACCCAGACGCAATACCTTCAAGCTCGAGAGCAAGACCTATATACCCTTGAGCAAGAGCTACAAACGCGCGGGCAAGAACTTCACTCTCAGAATCATAACCTCCAGACAAAAGAACAAGAGCTGCTCGCTTTCAAACAAGAGCTTCAGGCCCGAGATCAAGAAATTCTCGAGCGGACGCGAGACCTTGAAGCACGTGAAGAAGAACTAAACGATGTTGAACAAGAGCTCCAGGCCCAAGGAAAAAAACTACATGCTCATGCACAGGCCTTGCAGGTTCAAGAACAAGAGCTCAAGAGCCATGAACAAGGGCTTCGGGATTGGGAACAAGCCAACCTCTCTCAGGAGCAAGCACTTTTAACGCAGAGCCAAGAACTACAGGTTCAAGAACAAGGACTTCAATCCCGAGAGCAAGCACTGCAGCTTCGCGGGGAGGAGCTTCTCTCTCATGAGCAGGAAATCCACTCCCACGAGCAAGAGCTACTCACGATGAAACAAGAGCTGAACTTCCGAGATCAAGAACTGCACAACCAAGAGCAGGAGCTGCACGCTCAAGCGAATACCCTACACACTCGTGAACAGGAGTTGCTTACTCGGGAGCAAGAACTAAACACACTGGAACAGGCACTACTCTCTTTGGAGCAAGAAATCCAAGCTCAAAGGCAAGGGCTGCAAACCCGGGAGCAGGAGCTACAAGTACAGAATCAAGACATCTACACCCGAGAACAAGAACTCGAAGCACAAAAACAAGATTTGCGCACGAAAGAGCAAGAGCTAGAAGCCACTCGCCATGAGATGTTGCAAAAAGCAATAGATCTCGAGCAAAGTTGGACAATAAAGCACGAAGAGACTTCTCAGCAATTAACGGAAGCCCTGCTTGAGCTGGAAACAGCCCGGTTAACGAAAAATCAACTCGTAGCCGATTATAAAAAGCTGGCCGAATTGCATTCCCTGCATGAGCAAGAATTGCAGCAAAGCATCCAACAACGCGACGAAGAAATCCAACAAACACAAAACACTGTTAAGAGTCTCCAGTCGGAGTTAAAAGAAGCTCAACAGCAATTAACCGATGCACAGGATCGTATCAAAGCTTTTCAGCAACAAGCCAAGGAAACCGATGAAAAGCTCGCGAACGTCTCTCTTCAAAAAAATAAATGGAACGAAGTACTGGAGAAAACAACCCAAAAATATGACTCTCTGTTAACAGAAAAGGAAAAAACCATTGAGCAGCTTACATCCCAGGAGCAAGTGTTGAAAAAGACGATAACCGGACTTAAAAACATGGTGAAAGAACACCAAAACAACGAAGAAAAATACAAGCAAATCATCAAGGAATTCACGCAAAAAGAAGCTCGATCCAATAAAGCCTTCAGTCAACTCCAGCAAAATGTCCAATTTCAGCCAAACACGCAATTTCAACCAAGCGCCCAATTCCACTCAAACACCCAATTCATGCCAAGCTCTGATCCCTCCACTCAACAGTTATCTTCCACACCAGTAAAAATGCAGATGCCCTATCCCAAAAATGCCAACGAATTCAACCCGTTTCGTTGAAAAAGTGAAAATGTGCAAGAGCCGTTACCATGTGAATCTAACCTGAATACAACATATTACAGTCCAGAAAGGGAGGAAAAACCATGACCCCTGAACAAATGCGTGCACTGTATCATCAACGTCAACAACATCAAGTCCAACCTGCCCAGCGCCCATCGAAAATGCCGCGATCGCCATTGCCAAAATCCGGTCCGGTTCATAGAGTCCAACCGTCCGTCCAGACTAGAACAAGCGGAGGCTGCTGCGGCAGGCGTTGGCAGGGCTAATCTTTTAGAACCCCCCTTTTCCATGACACGTACCGTCTGGGATGAGATCATCCGAGATTCCCTGGAGAAGCGGCCAAATGAAACGTGTGGATTGCTCTCCGGTAGAAATGGAAGTGCACAGACAGTTTGGCGAATGGAAAATACGTTGAAAAGCCCGGTCGCCTTCGCTATGGACCCCAAGCAGATTCAACACGTTTTCCACGAAATGGCGTTGCGCGGGGAGCATTTGGTCGGGATCTACCACTCCCACCCTACTGCACCTCCCATTCCGTCACCTGAAGATATTGCTTACTGTCGCTACCCGGAGGTCGCGTATCTCATCGTTTCACTCGCTTCTCCACAACCAGTTCTCGGCTGTTTTCGAATTGAGGGGTCTTTTGCTCGGATGTATCCTTATACAGTCCGTAACTAGTGATCAAATTCCTCAAAACAAAAGAACAGCGGGAATCTACTCCTGCTGTTCTTTCTGTTTTGGAAGATCGCTTTGTTCCAATGAACTGGGCAACAGCCATTCCCTTTTCTCCCAGCTGACAAAATCATCCTCCCACTTTATCTGGAAGCGGTCCTCCTCCATATGAATGACGACTCCCTTTGCCCCATCCTTTACATATACGACCAGATCGCCTACTTGTATCACCGCTTATCGCCGCCCATTACCCGAGTCTGAAGATGATTCCGTGTCCACCCTTCGGATACACCCACTTGATATTTTCATACGGGCAACCAATACGGCAGCTCCCACATTCGTGACATCCTTCGTAACCGACGTGCATCCGCACTTCTTCCCATTTGTATACTTCCGCAGGACAAAAGATGGTACAGAGCTTATCAGGGCATTGCGTCGCACAAACATCAGCAGAGAGCACATGCAGATGTGACTCCGTATCCGCTTTGAAGCGCACGAGATACTGTTTCTCCTCGATTGACTGGCCCTTCGGTATATCCTGCATCACTTCATCACCCTCCACGCATTCATCAAGTCACGCGCCATTTTCCATTTGTCCTTCGCGGAGCCGAGGTCGCTCCAGATTTTCTTCTGCTTGCTCCATTTCGAGCTGCCATCAACCGTGAACATCTGACTCGCCGCTTTGTTCATCATCGGAATATACTGTTCAAAATACTGCGGGAATTTTTCAAAGTGATGCGTTGCGTCCTTGTATTTTTTCAAATCTTGACCGACAAAGCTATTCAACAGATTGATTCGGTATCCGTCGAGCATTTTTTCGGAATAGTCCCCCGCCTCTTTTGCCGCCAGGATCGTTTCCGCCGCCATGACACCAGATGCCATCGCCATATTCGATCCCTCTCGATGGATCGCATTGACGAGCTGGGCAGCATCTCCTACGACAAGGACACCATTGCCAACAATTTTGGGAATGGAACGATAGCCTCCCTCGGGAATCAGGTGCGCCAAGTATTCCTGCTGCTCACAGCCTTGGATATACGGCCGAATCATCGGGTGATTCTTTACATAGTCCAACAACTCATACGGCTTGATCTTGTTTTTGATCAAACCCGACAGCATCGTCCCTACCCCAATGTTCAAGCTGTCCTTATTCGTATACAACCAAGCCGTCCCCAAAATCCCTTTGGTCGAATCTCCGAAAATTTCAATCGTACAACCGTGATCGCCCTCTAGGTTAAAGCGATCCTCGATTATTTTACGATCCAGCTTCAGTACTTCCATGACAGCGAGCGCTACTTCATCTGGACGAAACTCTTTGTGGAACCCTAACGATTTCGCCAACAAGGAGTTCACGCCGTCTGCCAGAACGACAACATCTGCGTATAAATCCCCATCCGGTCGATCTGTTTTCACACCGACTACTTTGCCATTTTCAACAATGCACTGCAAAGCCACGGTCTCATTAAGTAAAAGTGCTCCCTGCTGCACGGCTTTGTCTGCAAACCATTGGTCAAATTTCGCCCGCAGCACCGTGAAATTGTTATAAGGTTCCTGGGCCCACTCCATGCCTTTATAACTGAAATTGATGGCTGATTCCCTATCGAGCATCATGAACCGCTGTTCGACGATCGGTCTCTCAACAGGTGCCTCCTTGTAAAATTCGGGGATGATGTCTTCCATCGTTTTGCGATACAACACACCTCCCATGACGTTTTTGGAACCCGGATATTCCCCGCGCTCCATCAACAGTACATTTACACCCGCTTTGGCAAGCGTATAAGCACAAGCTGTTCCAGCCGGGCCTGCTCCGACAATGATTACATCAAATTTCTCAGCCATACGTTACCTCCTTATCCGGCTCCTTTTGGAATGCTTCCATGAGCAATGGCACAATTTCAAAAGCATCACCGACAATACCGTAGTGACAAGCCTGGAAGATGAGTGCATTCGGGTCTTTATTGATGGCAATGATCAATCCTGAGTTACGCATGCCGACCAAATGCTGGATAGCTCCCGATATGCCGATGGCAAAATAGATTTTTGGCGTGACCGTCACTCCCGTCTGTCCGACCTGATGTTCATGACCGATCCAGCCAGCTTCCACCGCATCTCTGCTGGCCCCGACGGTTGCCCCGATTCGTTCTGCGAAGCGATGAATAAGCGCAAAGCCTTCCTTGCTCCCGAGTCCCTTACCGCCAGCGACGATCACATCTGCCTCATCCAACCGCACCTTTTCCTTCGTCTCCCGGACGATTTTCAGTACTTTTGTGCGAATGTCTTCTTCACGCAGCTCCATGGTTTCCTCGATGATCTCTCCTGTACGTGACTCGTCTGGCTCAAGCGCTTTCATGACTTTTGGGCGAACGGTCGCCATTTGCGGTCGATGTTTTTTGCACAAAATCGTCGCCATGATGTTACCACCAAACGCTGGACGGCTCGCCTCCAACAATCCTGTCTCCGCGTTTACATCGAGCATGGTCGTATCGGCGGTCAGCCCTGTCTCCAAATCCGTCGCAACAGCGCTAGCCAAATCTTTTCCCGTGGACGTCGCCCCATACAAGATAATTTCCGGTTTGTGCTTTTGGACACATTCGATGACAGCTCGCATGTAGGACTCTGTACGGTACTCATGAAAAATCTTCTGATCGTATACATACACTTGATCCGCACCGAAGGGAAACGCCGTGTGGGCCAACTCCTTGACTCCATCTCCGATTAACAAGCCAGCAAGCGGCACGTCTCGCTTGTCAGCCATTTGTCTTCCCGCCCCCAACAGCTCGAGTGATACTGGGGCGATACGGCCGTCACTCACCTCTAAAAACACCCAGATGCCACGAAAATCATCCAGATTCATATCTGCTCCTCCTTCACCCGAAACAATCGCTGTTTATCGTGCAAAACTTCCATCAAGCGTGCGATTTGCTCGCTGACGCTTCCTTCAAGCATTTCGCCACCCTTTGGCTTCTCTGGGGGCCAAACTTTTGCAACGATGGTAGGAGAGCCCTTCAGACCTAACTGCGTCCGATCGATATCCCCCAAGTCATCGACGGACCAAACAACAGGATTATACCTAGCAGCTCGAAGCATATTGGGCAGCGGAGAATACGGTACCTCATTAATCTCCTTCTCCACAGAAAACAAACAAGGCAAGGTCGACTGGATGACTTCATAACCATCCTCCAGCTTTCGATGCACGATGGCGTAACCTTGTTCTTTGTTTATCTCTACTACTTTTTTCACACACGTAAGCGGCGGAATATCCAACCGTCTGGCGACTCCTGGTCCGACTTGTCCCGTATCACCGTCGATGGTCATCTTTCCGCAAATGACGAGGTCGACTGGCTGGCTTTCTGCAATCTTCTCAATGGCTTTGGTAATCGCATAGCTGGTTGCCAATGTGTCTGCCCCAGCAAATGCACGATCCGTTACCAGATAACCTGCGTCTGCACCGATCTCGATGCACTTCCGAATGGCCTTCACCGCTGGCGGCGGTCCCATGGTGACGACGGAGACCACACCCCCATATCGATTTTTCAACCGAACGGCTTCTTCTACCGCATGTGCATCATACGGGTTAAGAATAGCTGGTGCACTGGCGCGATCCATCGTATTCGTCTTCGGATTCATCTTGATGATTTTGGTGTCCGGCACCTGCTTAATGCAAGCGACAATATGCAGCATGATTGATCCCCCCTTGCTGCCGGGCGCGATTCCTATGCCTGTACAAAAGGTTGCCTTTCTTACGCGCAATCAGTTCGGGCAGCTTGTTGTTCATTGTTATAGCCTATTTCGATGCAGCCGAGCTTAGACCAGTAATCATAGAAACGAAAAAGACGCCAAACATCAGCTTGGCGCTGTGTGGCGTCTTTTGACTTATTCATTAATGTTTGTCAATGGAGAACTCAACCGTAGCATCCGTGAACTTCTTGGAAGCTCTTTTCAGCTTGATTTGCAAACCGATTTGCGGCAGAATTTTTCCGACTTCCGGTACTTCTGGCATCGAGTAGTCATCCCTATCGCTAAACTCCTTAACGCCTTTCAACGGATCGTATTTCATCGTTCCATAGATGTAATCCAGATCCATACCGGATGTGTTGTTCGGGCTAAACGCAGCATCGTTCACCTGATAGCGGGAGTCTGCGATTGCGTTTTTGTTATTCTCATCATTGTTCCAGTAACGCACTTCCTGATGGGCATCTACCACACCGAGCAAGCCGTAACCTGGATGCTTGCTCGTATTGTTATCACGTGTTCTTTCGTAGCGACCATCAAAGTACCAGATCACCATACCTGGATCATACGTGAAGAAGGAGTCGTTACGGCGGAAGTATTTCAGTCCAGCGTCAATTCCTTCGTGAGAGCGCAGCTCAACCAGATAGTACGAATCGTATAGCTTGCCTTTTCCATCAAAGTGGACGAAGCCATCCAATTTGAACTTCTTCTCACCCTCCGCATCGTCCGCGAAGATGACTTGCCCATCTGCCTCTACTTCAAAGTTATCGAGATAGAAGCCGTCCAATACGAAAGCAGCATCTGTCACATAGTTAAACTCGACTTGCACTTTTTTGCCGACAAACTCATTCAGGCTGATTTCTTCTTTGTCCCAGCCATTTGTTACATCATCGAATTTTTCCACTTCTTTTTTCTCACCTGTATCCACATCGATTACATTAACGCTCAGGTAGTCATAGCCTTCCTCAATGCTTCTCCATGAATCGAATTTCATCGTTGCGGAGCTGACCCCTGTCAAATCGATCACATCGGAAGTCATTTTGGTGTTCAATTTGTTTCCTTCATCCGAGAAGTATGCGTAGCCACCATCTTTTGGCTCAACCGGCGGTTTCTTTTCAACTTTCGGCATATTCAGCTTGACGACTTTTCCGTTTTTCTCAATGCTGCTCGCATCAATGAGCGGAACCGTTTTCTTGCGTTTTTCTACATCTTTGTAGTCCAGAACAGTCGGAGCAATCCAGTTGCCACCAAACATTTGTTGCAGAACCATTTTGGACCAAGGATCAAGGCCTGTAGGTTCTGTTTGGAAGACCTTACCTGTATGGCTACCGGACGACATGAGGGACCAAGCGCCTACTGGCGAATCTTTGCCGGCTCTTGTCGTGTCATACAAGTCTGGCAAACCGAGATTGTGTCCGTATTCGTGAGTGAATACACCTGGAGCGCCATCTTCAGGCTGGATCATGTAATCAAATGCCTTGAGGCTTGTTCCAGGAATTTCCACCGGTTTTTTCAAAGTCCAACGGTGAGACCAGATCGCATCTGGATCTTCCCCTGTCTCTTCTCCGATCCCCGCATGAACGAGCATGAGATTGTCCAGATTGCCATCCGGCTCCATTAGGTCTCCATCACCATCGATATCATACGGATCGCGCTGATCGTACAATTCCTCTTTTCCAGCAATGGCTTCCCCTACCGCCGCCAAGGTCTCGACTACCAGATCGCGCGGATTGGAATCGTCACCGGCCTTGGAGTTTCCTCCATAATACTTATAGCCATTCTCTGCCATTTGCCAAGGCGTTACCACACCGTCAACTGTCCAAGATCTTCCTGATTGCAGGTAGAAGTATTTCGCCATTGTTGTCATGCTGACTCCTTCAGGAGTTTTGTACCCCTTCTGATCAAACAGCATCTCTTTATAGTGCTTTTCGTTGAAGTCTTCCGTCCAAAGCGAGTCACTCACTTTTGGCAGCTGGTTATGCTCCCGGTCAGGGTACTCGACAAGAGCGACAACGATGTTATCGGTATGTAGACGCTTGGAAGCACGCACTTCATCGCCGTCTTCCATCTCAGCCGCTTTCTGCACAGCATCAGCTAATGCTGCCTGCTGTCCTCTGCTCGCTTCCTTACCGTAAGAAGACGACTCATCAATGCCGTGCGGTACTTTTTTGTCTTCGAAGTACTCCAGCAACGCCTCGTCAATCTCTTCCTGATCGGCGTCTTCATCAATGATTCCTTGCTCCATTAACCCTTTAATCAGTCGATCCAGGTTCACAGTGGACAAATCTACATGCAGATCATGCTTGTCCTCTTTTGGTTTGGCCAAACCCGTTACAGGTGCAGCCACGAAAGTACTGAGCACGAGTGAGGAGGAAAATAAAACGGATAAGAGCTTTTTGCTTTTCTTCACTGCGGTTCACCCTCTTTTTCTATCTATTTGTGATGCATCGGAAAATTAAACCCCCAATTCCGACTATTTTTAATTATTACGCGATACGTAATCTTTGCCAAATTTTTTCCTTCGACAAAAAAACCTTCACGTTCAAAAGAAATTGCTCAATAAGGCTATCGACCTACTTGCAACAAGTGCCGAATTTTCGGCTGATCATTTACACATAGGGTCTCTATTTGATATATGCTTGGTATGTCTACTGCCTAAGGACCTACAAGAATACCGTCGAATTATGTCGAAAAAACTCGATACTTTTCGATAAAATATTCCTTTCGCCCCTCCTCTTTCTTGCAAAACACCTCAATTATCGGTACGATCGAATAAAAATGCTCGTGTTTTCCATGGAGGATTTTGATGCTGCAAACATTTGGTTTTTCTCTGTATGAGAGTAAAGTTTATGAAGCATTGGCGTCTAGCGGCGAGCCTCTCGATGCTGCAATGGTCGTGAAGCATTCGGGGGTGCCAAAGGCCAAAATTTACGAGGTGCTCAATCGTCTGGTAGAAAAGGGGATGGTCCTTGACACCATCTCGGAAAAGAAGAAGCGGTATACAGCCCTTCCTCTGGACAGCCTGGTAGAAAAGCTGACCCGCCAATTTCAAACGGACGTCAAAAAATTAACCAGCTCCCTTTCTCATAAAACCGTACGTGATGACCGAGTCTGGAGCCTGAAGGTTGACGAATCGATTCGCGCAGAATGCAAACAACTGATCCAACGAGCGACTCGGTCTATTCGTATCTCCGCCTGGTCCGATGATTTTTTAGAGTATGTCTCCCTACTTGAGAAGAAAGAAAAGGAAGGCGTCGAGATCGAAGCCTTGGTGATCGGGCAGATTTACACCACGCTTTCCTGTGTTCATTCCTTT
This sequence comes from Brevibacillus brevis NBRC 100599, assembly GCF_000010165.1. Lineage (NCBI taxonomy): Bacteria > Bacillati > Bacillota > Bacilli > Caryophanales > Paenibacillaceae > Brevibacillus > Brevibacillus brevis. Next base: position 1,788,202 of record NC_012491.1, on the reverse strand, counting down.
ATCCCGGTGCAAGAGCATCAAGGCTTGGAGCGCTATCAGCTAATCGTAGTGGACCAAGATGAAATGATTTTTGCAGGTGAGGAGGACACAGGCTGGCATGCGATCAAGACACGCGGTCAACCATTCGTCAAATTTTTTGCCGATTCTTTTTACCATGATGTCGCACTGACAAAAATCACCCAAAAATATGTGGATCAACTGTTTGACGATGAAGAAATCCGCAAGATGATCATCCGTCTCCGATACTGATAATCCCTGGACTTTGGCTTTTGGTTTTATTTAAATAGCTAGGAAGTCCAATTTAACCGATCCTATTAATTAATGCGATACAATGTTAGACGTTTATTAGTGAAAATAAGAATGGATAGAGGTTTCAGAGAAGATCTGAATTCTATCCATTTCTTTTTGTTATTTACAGCAACTCTTTTGTTCTGTAAATCGGCTTTCGTTTATTTGAACGATCGAAATCAGCTAGTTGAACAGCATCATCTGCCGACATGAACTCATCTTTAATGGCTCTATTTGCTTATATGTAGAAATGAAGCAATTGAAGGTAATGTATCTATTCCATAATGTAAAGCAATCAAAATCCAGATGTTCCTATATCTCCACCATAAAAATCCGAAGATAATACCAATAACAAACACTGGTACAATAGTTCCTATGAGGACCGAATAAATATTTCCCGCAGTTCCCTCTACTCCGCTTGAAAGTAGATAACGAGAGGGAAAATGAAATGAAGCAAACAAGAGCGCAGATAAAAAAATACCTAAGATAGCACCACATACTTTTTCCAATCGAGTTTGGAGTATATATCTATAAAAAATCTCTTCTGGAATAGCCGCTTGCACAAGCGGTAAAAGAAGTCCAACTGTGAAGTTTATCCATATCATGATACCACCATTGGCAACAACTCTATTAATCTCAGCTATGTAACTGACATTTAGAAGCATTCCAAGAATAAAACAACTAAATACTGCTATACATATTTTCCACGTTAGTTTGGTTTTAAATATACTAGAAATTTCGTACCCAAGTCTTTTATAAATACACAAGGGAAGAAAAAGTAGAAAAATGATTTTTACAAATACTACATACCATACATCCTGAATAAACCCTGTAGCTCCCAAAATTGGTATAGGAAAATACATTATCGCTACAGAAAATAATGCAACAATGAAAATATATAATAAAGAATATAGTATAAAGATACCCAATTCCTTTTTTAGTTTCTCAATATTCATAGATTAGAATTACTCCTTTATAGCGCCGGTTTAATTAAATACGAAAGGTTGCACAACCTCAATTTCTATACTATTCATAAAGATTTTTTACAATTTAGGCAGTACAGATATTAAGAACTGCCCATTTGTTTTCTCAGATGTAGCAGGCCTCCAATCATTAACTGAAAACCGATTTCAGTTCCATTTGATGTTACTACGACATTGCCCTGCTCATCGTTACGATAGATCTTAATTCCTTTCTAGATTCAAACCTGCTTTTGCAGATGAGACTTTTAACCCCTTCTTCGCAATTTCAGTTAAAACACTCCCAAGGCGCTACCGCATCGTGGTACAACTTGCCACTCTCCCTCATGCCGGAGCTACAGGTGGATTCTATGGTGAAGTTGGAGTTCTTCCTTGGTAAAAAACGAGGTTGATGACGAATCAATTCACGGAATAAGCTTAGTAGACTACGATCCTTCAATATAACAGCGACAGTCTAGGACTTTATTTTTCGGAGAAACCAACGTTGTTTCACTTGACTCCATCGAAACCGTGCAGTCGCCCTGATTTCAGGTAAATATTGAACAATGGCATCTGTTTCATCTTTGCGGTTATTCCGATGTTGTTCTGGGGCTAAGCGTAAAACTCGCTCTTCAAAAGCAAATTAAACTAAAAATCACATAAATAGGTATTCATTTCTTACTATGTACGTATCGAAATCGCACGTAAAAAAATGAAGAGGATGGTAACGCAAAAAGGAATATCCCTTTTACATTACACATCCTTCAATAAATTGTTTTATTTTGTATTCGATTACTTATTTTTATTGGTCATGATGAACTTTTTACGCTTTTAATTCTACAGTTGGCCGGAGACTTTTCTATTTATATGGAGAATTTTCTAGTTGCACAAGAATAAAAAGGTTACTATTATGGTAGTAACCTTTTTACTTGAGAGGAGCTATTGTCTTGAATCCACGTGTCTTCATCTTAGCGATTGCTACCTTTGTCGTAGGTACGGTGGAATTGATTATCGGTGGTACGCTCGATCTGATTGCTCGTGATCTTCAGGTATCGATTAGCGCTGCCGGACAATTAATCACCATTTTCTCGCTTGCCTTTGCCATTGCTGCTCCTCTGCTCCTGCATGTTACAAGGCGCGTCGAGCGTAAAAAGCTATACTTGTATGCATTAGCAGCCTTTTTCCTGAGTAATGTGCTCGCTGCACTTAGTCCGAGCTACGCTGTATTAATGACGGCGCGCGTCTTGAGCGCAGCAAGTAGCTCCATCCTGATTGTGCTGTCGATTACAATTGCAACGAATCTTGTGGAACCTGCTTATCGCGGCCGCGCCATTGGGGTTATTTTCATGGGGATTAGCGGTTCGCTCGTACTCGGCGTCCCTGTCGGACTGGCTCTGGGGAATGCCTTCGGATGGCGTGCCCCCTTTTGGCTGATTGCAGCTCTGAGTATTGTCGCGATGATTTTTATCCTCTTGTTTTTGCCAAAAGTTCAAACCGCACCGCCGATTCCGCTGCGTGATCAAATGACTACCCTCCGTAGCGGCAAGCTATTCAGCGCCTTGTTTATCGTTTTGTTAATGCTGACAGGTCACTTGACGCTGTATGCATACTTCACTCCATATCTGCAAACGACGATGAATGTCGATGGAACGACACTGAGCTGGATTTATCTCTTGTTTGGGCTTGCAGCCGTTGCTGGCGGCGGTATTGGCGGTTGGATCGCAGATAAATGGGGAGCAACCAAAAGCATACTGTTCATCATTCCAGTGTTTGGCTTGATCATGTGTGTCTTGCCGTTTTTTACAGGCTCGCTTTATTTGTTCTTGCCGATCATGGTCATCTGGAGTGCGCTTAGCTGGGCTATTTCGCCAGCGCAGCAAAACTATTTGATCTCCTGCTCACCTGCTACTGCGGATATTCAATTGAGCTTGAATACTTCTGCCCAGCATTTAGGTATCGCCCTTGGCTCTCTGGCTGGCGGCCTCGTCGTCGAACGGTCATCCGTCATCTACACGCCTTGGGTTGGAGCCGTGTTCGTCCTGATTTCATTCGGATTTGCCTTCTACTCGGTCTCACGTCCATTTCAAGCACAGGAAAGCCAAGTGGTACAACCTGCGCCAGGACACCATGCATAGAGACTCGCAAAAGCAAAAAGCCGTCAACTGTTTGACGGCTTTTTCTTATCATCCTTGAATCATTTTCGTTATGCGCCTATTTCACTGGCAGCCAGACGGTAAATCTCGTGATTCCCCGCTCGGACCAAACCTCAATTTTCCCCTTGTACTTGTGAACAACTGCATCTACGATCGTCAGACCCGTTCCACGCGAGCCATATTTTTTCTCTGTTTTCGTTGTATAGCCATGCTCGAAAATACGTGCACGTTGTTCTGGCGTGATTTCCGGTCCTGTATTTTCAACTCGGAAAATAACGTGTTCTTCATCACAGCAAAAATATATGCTGACTCGCTTCTCCCCATCCGCTAAATCAGCCGCTTCAATCGCATTATCAATAAGATTCGATAAAATTTTGATCAGATCAATGGAAGGAATGCTATCGATTGGATCAGAACATTCTTCAAATTGCATCACGATTTGTTTCGATTTAGCCTGCTCCCATTTGGTGTGAAGCAATACCATTAAGGCAGGATTCGCAATCCTCACGGTGAGGTCCAGAAGCTTGGTTTCCTTCAGCAACGACTGCACGTAATCTCGTGCTTTTGGATAATATCCGCATTCGATCAAACCGTAGAGCACTTGCATGTGATTGACGAAATCATGGCGTATGGAGCGCATCGAACAAATGACTGAGCGCAATTCATCCTGATAGGTTTCTTCCGTCTCGTCAACTGCTGCCTTGATGGCACGTTGGTACCAGCGTTCCATGCAAAGAACCAGGAAGATCAGTACGACGACAAACAAACCTTGAATCGCAAAAACAGGAATGCTGCTACGAACGACATCATCTCCAATGTCCTCGACGATGGCTACGTCGGTATCTACTCCAATGATTCCGATGATTCTTCCTTCTCTATCTCTAAGCGGCGCGCCAGCAGACAGGTAGACCCCGTAATTTGGATCCCTGATAATATCTGAGTAGTACGTTGATGATCCTTCGTAAATCATTTGAATGTGCTTAGAAGATAGAACAATAGGCATACCGATATCAAAAGTTTGCTTCGCATTTGGAGGCCTTGCGACGATCATTGCGCGACCACTCTGCCTGTCTTCACTGATTTGAATCGTGTATAAATACAGCAGACCGAGCTGCTCACGCGCTTGATTCAATTGCTGTTCGATTCGTTTATAGGCGGGGGTCCCTTTTACCGGATTTCGTAAAAACTCCTGATACGCGTCAACATCTAGACTGTCTGCTACTGTAGAGGCAGCTTTCATGCTTTGATTCGCAATGGAGAGTCGGACGGATTGAATCGTATTGAAATAAGAAATCGCGATGCTTACACAAGTCAAGATCAAAACAAGGATGCTAGAAACGAGCATAATGATTAGAACTCTGGGGTTTTTTGGGTGTGTACTCGTCATAATCTCCTCAATCCATCTGTGCAAAAAGTCGTCTTTTGTTTATTTGGTTGTACTAAAAACACGACTTTTTGAACATGTCTCTCTAATATTCTAGAGATTTCTACTGGAAATGTCTACATAATATGAATGTAGCTTCATTATACTTCTCGAAATCATACATTGAATTATGATTCGGAATATTTTTATAATAAGACGAATACGAAATACCAATCTCTTTCCCTAGGAAAAAGGAGTGGGTTCGATGGAAGAAAAATGGTTTGCCCGGCTACAGGAGATTTATCCAGAGCTTGTTACATTCAGACGTGATTTGCATATGTATCCCGAGCTTTCCTTTCAGGAGGAAAATACAGCGAAGAAAGTAGCAGACAAGCTTGCTTCTTTTGGTATAGAGGTACAAACCGGTGTCGGTGGTATGGGTGTTGTCGGTCTCTTGAGGGGTGGAAAGCCAGGAAAAACAGTTGCGTTGCGCGCTGACTTCGATGCCTTACCCATCCATGATGAAAAAGAAGTACCGTATAAGTCCCGCATTCCAGGCGTCATGCACGCGTGCGGTCACGATATACATACCTCTGGACTTTTAGGAGTCGCACAAGTGTTGAGCGAGTTTCGCGATGAGCTTCCAGGAAATGTGGTATTTCTGCATCAGTTCGCGGAAGAGCTGCCCCCCGGTGGCGCCAAAGCCATGGTGGAGGCGGGTTGTCTCGAAGGAGTCGATGTTGTGTATGGCGCACACGTTGCCTCCGAACTTCCCGTAGGCACTGTCGGAATCGGTCATGGCTACATTACAGCAGCAGCAGACAGCTTTGAGATCGTTTTGTACGGAAAAGGCGGACACGGTGCTTATCCTCATACCTCCGTTGATCCAATCGTATTGGGCAGTCAGGTTGTCATGAATTTGCAGCAGATTGCCAGCCGTCAGGTAGATCCGCTGAAACAAGTCGTTCTGTCTGTTTGCTCCTTCGTGGGCGGGGGCGAAGCGTTCAACGTCATCCCTGATCAAGTGAGGCTCAAGGGGACTGTCCGCACGTATGACGAGGAAGTAAGAGTAGCGGTCGAGCAATCTCTGAAACGTATCGTGGAAGCCAGCTGCCAGGCAGTCGGCGCTACTTGCGAAATCATGTACCAACGCGGCTACCCAGCTACTTGGAACGATGAGACAGAAACTCCACTACTTGCAGAAGAAGCCAAACGTATTTTTGGTGAGGAGCGCGTCTTGAAAATCCCACCTGGCATGGGCGGAGAGGATTTTGCTTACTTTGCTCAAGAGCGCCCCGCTACCTTCTTCATGGTCGGTGGACGCAATCCGGAGATTCAAGCGACATATCCGCATCATCATCCCAAATTCGATGTCGATGAGCGCTCCATGATTCAAACTGGTCAGTTATTCATTGCAGCGTTGCTTGCCTATCAGGCACGTCATCAATAAGCGGAAAAAGTCGAAAGGCAAGGGCCTCATGCTCCTTGCCTTTTTTCTGCCGCCGTATTCACACCTCGTGTCCGACAATCCAGTCCAGTCTTCTGCTCTGGATACGGGCAGGGATCGTTTTTAGCAGGAAATGACGAGCCGCGATCGCGAGCGGATTTTCCCATTGGGTGACTGTCCCCATCAAGCGGGAGCCTTTCACAATCGCATTCGCTCGCTTCTTTCGTATCTCTTCATACATGCGCAAAGCGTGAGCCGAGTCCGTGTCGTTATCCGCCAAGCATCTGGCCAGCACAAGTGCGTCTTCCATTCCCTGACCCGCTCCTTGCCCCAGATTCGGCAGCATCGGATGTGCCGCATCGCCCACTAATGTAACACGGCCCTCACTCCATCTCCTGAGTGGTGTACGGTCGTAAATATCATGGCGCAAGATGGCTGCATCCTCTGTCGCCTCAATCACTGCACGTACTGGCTCATACCAGCCTTCAAGTCGGCACAACGTCTCTCGCTTCCGTCCCATCGGCCCATCTTGTTCTCCCTCAGGTGCATTGATGGCGGCAAACCAATGTATTCGATTGTTGCCGATATGGGAAAATCCGAAACGAATTCCCTTGCCCCATGCTTCAAAGCCTCCCCCTGATTCCAGTGGATAACGAGGGTCTTGATAAGTAGCAATTCCGCGAATCGCCGTATACCCGGAGTATCTCATCAACTCTTCACCGAACAAGCTCTTCCGTACACGGGAGTGAATCCCGTCCGCTCCGATCAGAATCGTCCCATGTGTACGCGACCCATCTGCAAAAGCGACATGAACCCTTTCTTCTTCTTGAGAAAATGAAACGAACTGCTTGCCTAAAACCAATTCATGTGTCGAGATTTTCGCCAAAAGAGCCTGCTGTAGATCAGCCCGATGAATCAAGTAGCTGTCAGCCCCGTACCGTTCTGCTTGTTCCGCAACAGGTAGCTCGACTAACAAATTTCCCTTCCAGTCGCGAATCCTTGCTGAACGGACAGTTGCTCCAAGTTCGCGTACTTCCTGTCCAACTCCCAGCTTATCCAATGCCTTCATGGCATTGGCAGCCAAAACAATTCCAGCGCCGATGCCTTTATGCTCCTTTGCCTGTTCATAAAGCGTCACTTGCCAGCCCTTTTGCTTCAAAGTAAGCGCAGTTGCAAGCCCACTCAAGCCTGCCCCGATGATCACCGCGTGTTTTTCGTTGCTCATCGCTCTTTCTCCTCATTAGAAAAGATTCATACTCAAATACCGCTCCCCCGTGTCAGGCGCAATGCAAACGACTCGCTTCCCCACTCCGAGCCTTTTGGCAATCGTGATGGCAGCAAAGACCGAAGCACCCGATGAAGGGCCGACGAGAATCCCTTCCAACGCTGCAAGCTGCCTCATGCTTTGTAGGGCGTCTTCGTCTGCGATTTGAATGATTTCATTATAAATGCTTGTATTGAGGATTTGTGGAACAAAACCGGGGCTTGTGCCCACCAGTTTATGTGGACCAGGCTTTCCGCCAGACAGAACCGGGGAGCCTTTTGGTTCGACGACAGCAATATACAGCTCCGGGAGCTTTTCGCGCAACGCTTCTCCTGTTCCAGTAATCGTTCCTCCCGTCCCAGCTGTGGCGACAAAAGCATCCAGTCGACCATTCATTTGCGCAAAAATTTCCTTAGCTGTCGTCGCTCGATGAATGTCAGGGTTTGCCTGATTTTCGAATTGCTGGGGAATAAAGCTGCGCGGAATCTCTTTTTGCAGCTCTTGCGCTTTGGCAATAGCCCCCGGCATCCTTAGCTCGCTCGGAGTCAAGACAACCTCTGCCCCATACGCTTTCAATATATTGATCCGTTCCTTCGACATATTATCAGGCATGACCAAAATTGCACGATAGCCTTTTGCTGCGGCATTCATCGCCAAGCCGATTCCGGTATTGCCGCTCGTTGGCTCTATGATCGTATCCCCCGGTTGAATCAGTCCTGCTTGCTCAGCCGTCAAAATCAGATTATAGGCAGCGCGGTCCTTCACACTCCCTGACGGATTGAATTTCTCCAGCTTCACAAAAACTTCTGCTGCTCCTTCAGGAACCATGCGCCTCAGTCGAACAATCGGCGTGTTTCCAATCAATTCGGTAATGTTCTGGTAGACGCTCATCGTACTCCTCCTGGAAAATATGCCTTCATGTCATTATCTCTTAGTAATACTATAAGAATAATACAATTTTTCCGACCTGAAAACGATAAGGGTGCTTAAATGAGAAAAAGCTCTCGAAGGAGAGCCTTGTTCCTGTCTAAAAACCATACTTTGCTTTTGTCTGATTCACTACATTCACCGCTTGTTGATACAGACCGTTCGCGGTTTCTTTCACTTTTGCTTGTCCGCTTTTGTCTACCGAGCCTTGGCGCTGCTTCGCTTGCGCGATTGAATCAGTCGCCGTCTTGATAGCCGCGTGGACTGCTTTTTCCCGTTTCTCGGCATCCGGCACGCTCGCTTTGATTTCCGCCCAAATCGTTTGGAGGTCCTTCATGTCGGTCTCCATGATGGCGATCATTTCCTGCATGTTTTTGTTTTTATCCTGGATCGAGCCATCCATCGTGTTCATCCCATCGACCAACACCTTCATACTGCCCAGCGTTCCTTGCATGACCTCGAATTCCATCTTGCTCAAGCCTGGCTGCGTCGAATAGGTACGTATCTCTTCCAACAGTCTTTGCAACTCCGCTATTTGATCGTTTGAAAACTGCGCCTCATCCGTAAATTGCAGCTCGTCCAAATACTTTGCCGTTTCAATCAGATCAGCCTCTAGCTTTCCTGTCTTTTCTACTTTTTTGGCGAAGTCCACACGCGCTTTTTCTTTAGCTTGTTGTTCTGCTGCTGCTTTCTTTTTTACCTCTGCTTCCTCGTTGATGCGCTTAGTTAATGTCGTCAATTTGCTTTCGTACGCGCTTTTGTTTGTGGCAACAAGACTCGTCTGTCCCTTATTTCCTTCCATCAGCAGCCCGTCAAATTGAAGCTCGTCCCCCTGCACTGTACCGATGATATCCTGACCAGTCGCCGGATTTTTGAGGGTCAGCTGCTTCCCATCTATCGTCCCCTCTAGCAAGATCGACTCGGTTTTCAGAACCGGGATGCTGTCTTCCGTTTCGACGATGGAGTCCGTCAATTCAACGTTTACTTTCTCGTTATTCACTGTGACACTCGTGTATAACATGCGTGTATCGTCTTCATACAAATACCCTTCCGCCAGTGTCACAGGACCAAGGAAACGATAGCCTGCGTAACCCAGCAGTGCGACGATGACCAGAGCCATGACGATCATGATGCTTTTGTTTTTCCCCTTCATGCTGCGACCCCTTTACCCACAAATTCTATTACGTTTGACCTGTTTTTCCTGCCAAAACGTGCCATAGTAATATGATACATGAATCGCGCTGGAAAACCCTATGAGTCTAAAGGCCAAAACACTCATTAAAAGTACGTATTCCCAAAATCGTGACTAAAATCGAGTGTTTGACCTTCTTCGATGGTAATGGTAGCGACGTGATATTTCTTATCCAATAGACTCATCGATAAAAATGCATCCCATTTTTGTATGTATGGTTTCAATTTCGTTATAGGATATTCATCCACAGGCAGCATAATGTTGCGATTAGTTTGTGCGGATACGATCGTGATATGGTATTCTCCAACCGGCAAGTTACCAATCTCGTAGTTTCCATACCCATTTGCTTTTCCCGCGAATAAACCCGAGTTTTTTGGAGCCAAACCTATTGCAAATACCCCCTCTTCTACGTCGGTAATCGTATTTTTATCAAAATCTGTACGAATGAGCAGAATCTTCGCATTCACATCCGGCTTCGTCCCAACAAAATCGTTATACTGCCACGTAATCGTACCCTTGAGTGCTCCCTTTTGAGTAGGAAGTGCTGTTCGTGCTACCTGTTCTCCTACATCTACATTACTTTGTTGTCCTTGCGTTTCTACAGGATAAGCCGTTGGCGTCGCCGCGTCTGTTGCACCATTTTCCTCCGATGAAACAGGTACAGCATTTGACTGCTGATTTGTGCCCGCTTCCTGACCTGTAGACACCGGATTTACAGGTGCAGTCTGATTCGTTTCCTTTTTCGCTACGGGTCTCGGTCCTAGCAGATCCTCAAGGTTTTTCCCAGATAAATAGAAAATAGCACCGCTAGCAATTCCGAGGATGATGGCAATTACCAATAAAAAAGTAAGGAGTTCTTTGAAAAATCCGGGCTTCTTCGCTGCTTTTGCTGTTTTGGCCTCTGCCATGGTACCCCTCCGTCTGTCTCTCTATCATGCTATGTGAAGATTTTTCCAATTAATATTTTACCAATAGATAGAATCTAGGTCTAGGCTCCTATGACTTGCACTATACAGGGAACAGGAAAAAGCCGATGTCTCCCAAACATCGGCCTCTCGCACTTTCATTCCGTTATACCTCAACCATTTCACGCTCGGATGGATAATACATACCTGCTGCACCGAGCACGCCTGCTTCTGCTCCAATTGTCGTCAACTGGATGCTCGCTTGGTTTGCCATCCGAGAGATAGAGCGCTCGCGAATGACGTTCTTCGCTTCCGCAAGCAGCAGCTGCCCGTTCTTCATCACACCGCCACCCATGACGATCACCTGTGGATTGAACAGATGGATCAGATTAGTCAGCCCGACCCCGAGATAATAACCTGCTTCCTTCATCAAGGTCATGCTAAGCAAATCTCCGCGAACCGCTGCCTCTCCGACCTCTTTAGCCGTTATCCTGCTAAGGTCATTCCCATTTTCAACGAGTAACGAGCTTGTAGCACCCTGTAGAAGCTGTTCCCTAGCCCTGCTTGCCAAAGCCAGCCCAGACGTGTAATTTTCCAGACATCCTCTATTCCCGCACACGCACAGCGGTCCTTCTGGATCAAGCGAAATATGCCCGAACTCCCCGGCACTATCGCCAACGCCTGTAATCAGCCGCCCTCCACTAATAATCCCAGCACCAACACCCGTACTGACCGTTACATAAATCAAGTCTTTCGTGCCTCGTGCACTTCCAAACGCCCATTCTGCTACCGCTGCTGCATTGGCATCATTGATCAATTGCACGGCTACACCAAACCGCTCCTGAAGGATCGCGCCGATCGGGACATCGCTCCAGTTTAGATTGCTCGCAAAAATGACCATTTGGCGCTGCGTATCAATAATTCCCGCGGTTGCAATCCCGATCCCGCGAATGCGAGAGAGATTGATGCCGCTCTCGTCTAGGACCGTCTGCACCAAATCACCGATACGTCCGATGACTGCCTGCGCTGCCTCTTCTGTTTGGGTCGCTGCGTTCGCCTGCCTGAGGATATTACCATGCTCGTCGACGATCGCGGCGATGATCTTCGTGCCTCCCAGATCAATCCCGATGGCATATGGTTTGTCTTGATTCATCTTCCGCTTCACATCCTTGCTGTCCATTCACGATTGAAAAATGGCGTCCAACGAATGGGACGTATGCGCGATCATTTGCTCAGGCAACTGGCTATAAGGTGAGATTTCCGGGATGATGTAGCCGTCGTACCCGATCTCACGCAACGCTTCCATCACGCGGTTCCATGGAATATCGCCAGCGAGCAGCGGCACGAAACCTGTGATGTTGCCTGTCGTTGTCTTGAAATCTTTGACGTGAATAGCCTGAATTCTCTTGCCCAAAATGCGAATCCATTGCTCAGGAAAACCGAATTGCAACACGTTGCCTACATCAAAATAAGCGCCTACCCACGGACTATCTACTTCATCGATCAAGCGGGCCATCTCCAGTGGACTAAGCAAAAACTTGTTCCACACGTTTTCGACTCCGATGTATACCTGATGCTGCTCCGCCTTTTTCGCCAAGCGCTGCAATGCTTCACGTGCCCGTTCATAGGCCGTATCATACGACACCTCAGCTGTTACGAGACCTGGAACGACGAGGACGGTTCGCGAGCCAAAAATGCTTGCCGCCCCTATCATTTTCTCGACAACATGAATGCCTTGCTCGCGGGTCGCTTCCTCATTGTGTGTCAACGGATATTTCCATAAAAGAGCAGTAGAGACGCTTGGCAGCTCCAAACCGAGCTCGCGAGCCTCGTCTGCCAGCCCCTTTAATTCCTGCTCTGTCATCCCTAGATAAAAGGGAGCATCTCCCTCGTCCAAATTCAGTTCTACCCCTTGATAGCCGTGCGCTTTCGCCTGGCGAAACATTTCTTGCACGCTCGTTTCCTTTGGGAAGCACCAAGCATTGATCCCCTTTTGAAAAGCCATGCGCCTCACTCCCCTTTTCTCAAAATGGTGACCGGCTTTCCTTCTTGTGCCGATTGATTCGCTGCCAATGTTACTTCCAGCGTCTTTCTCGCTGATTCATACGGCGACAGAATCAAGCTGCGATCCCCTGTAACAATTGCTGTGATAAACGCCCGATCTTGCTCCACGTACATATCCACTGTACTCTCTTTCGTACGCGCTCCCTGCTCATCGATGATCGATAATTGCTTCCCGTCAATCATGACGCGGAAATCTTTGCCCAAGATTTCTACATTCGTACGGTGATCCGGCTGAATGAAGCACGTATCCAGATGTCCTAGCGCCCCAGACTGAAACACCATACTAATGGAAGTCACGTCTGGAATATCGATGTTTGGAATGTCACGCGAGACGAGCAAGGCCATCTGCGCATAGACCTTCTCGATATCTCCAGCCAAATACCGCATCATGTCCAGCGTATGTGTCGCCTGCTCGACAAGCTGTCCACCCGACTTGCCCATTTCCCTCCACCAAGGTGTCGTGACGAACTTGGTCAAATAATGACCGCGGACGAGTGCAATCGACTTGCCTTCCAAGTACGCTTTCGCTTCCTGCACGATATCGAGATAACGCAGGCAATAGCCAGTCGCGGTGATAATCCCTTCCCTTTCAATCGCTGCTTGCTTTTCATTTACTTTCTGTATGTCCAGCCCAATTGGCTTTTCCACAAATAGATGAATCCCTTTCGCAGCCGCCGTTTCCTCAATCTCTTCATGGGCAAAAGGTGGGACGCACACAAACAAAGCATCCAGCTTTTCTACCTCTACTAGCTCCCGCCAAGAGGTGTAGCCATGCGCACCAATGCGCTCAGCAGTCTCAGCAGCCGCTTCTTGGTTAACGTCGCACACTGCAACAACCTTTACCCTTTCGTCCGCCAACAAGCCTTTCAAATGATGCTGCCCGATTCCACCTACGCCGATCATGCCTACACGTACACTCATGCGTCTTTCACCGTCCTAGCGTAATACGACTGGTTGCTTCTGTTCAGCGGATCGATAAGCGGCGAGTGCAACTTCCACAGCCCGCAAGCCGTCTTCACCCGTAATCGACGGCGCTTTCTTTTCTCGCACGCTGGTGACGAAATCCTTGACCAATTGACTGTCCATGTCATCGCCCCAGTTGACCCACTTCAAGCCTTTTTCATTCGAATACACATCCAGCTTTTGAGAAAAAGCGTCGAGCGAAATTGTGCCCTCTGTCCCGATAATTTCCATTGTCACGTCTCCCCATGTCGGGAAGGACTTGTTGCGAGACCAGCTGCAATCAAGTGTGGCAAATACCCCATTCTCAAATTCCATGGTCAAAATGCCGCAATCATCAATCGGCGTATCGGAAAACTTGCTGTCTATCTCCGCATATACCTCACGCACTTCAGCGTTCATAAACCAGCGCATCAAATCAACAACGTGAACCGTGTGATCGATCACTGCACCTCCGCCGGATTTTTCCGGATCGACGAACCAACCACCAGGATTTTGTCCACGGTTCGTACCCCGGATTGCCATGATCCGTCCGACCTTGCCTTGCTCCACCAATTGCTTTGCTCGAACAACAGCTGGATGGAATCGCACTGGGAATGCCGTCTGCAAAATGACGCCCTGTTCACGGCAAAAGTCGATCATCTCTTGAGCAGCCTCTGCTGTTGTCGCCAGCGGTTTTTCGCACAGGATGTGCTTGCCTGCCTTCGCTGCCGCTATCGTATGCTCTTGGTGCTTGGCGTTTTCCGAGGTGACGATGACCGCATCGATATCCGTTGCGAGTAGCTCATGATAATCGGCGAAGAACGGAACGCCAAACTTTTCAGCCGCCGCCTTTCCACGTACGTCATCCTCGTCTGCTACCCCGACTAATTGAACCCCATCTAATTTCGCAACCGCATTTGCGTAACTGTATGCATGCATATGTGCAACACTGATGATTCCGAGTTTCATGTCCAGTCCCCTCCTACACCAAAGTTACGGGTTTGCCCGTTTCGATTGACACAAGCGCGGCACGAGCGATCTCTACCGCTTTCACGGCGTCTTCTGCCGTCACGAGTGGCTCCAGATCACGGTCGATGCACTCGATGAAATGCTTCAGTTCTCTGAAATACGGGTTTTCACGCAACGGGCTCTCCGGAACTGCGACTCCACTCATGCCTGCTTGCTTCGAGCGATTAACTGCTACAAGCGGTTTTTCCTTCGAGCTGTCGTAGGAAATGATACCCTCCTTGCCTGCCAGCTCCATTTTCATCGCGAAGCCTTCATGTGCCCACGAGCCTTCCACATGTGCAATCATGCCGTTCTTGAAGCGAAGCGTGACCAGCGCGTAATCCATCCGTGCAAAGCCTCGACCAAGCAAGCCTTTCGCGTACACACGCTCCACATCCCCGAAGCACCAACGCAAAAAGTCAAAATCGTGAATGATCATATCTAAAACAAGGCTGCCACTGTTTTTGTAGTCGGCGTACCAGTCATTCCACGCTGTCGGGAAGATACCACCACGGAACGTCCGTGCCACACCAACGTTGCCAATCGCACCGTCATTAACCAGCTGACGGGACTTTTCGTACTCCGGGAAGAAGCGCAGGACGTGTCCGACGAACAGCTTGACGTTTTTCTCCCGGCAATAATCAACGATAAAACGAGCTTCTTCCTTATCACGGGCCAACGGCTTTTCGCAAATGACATGCTTGCCTGCATCTGCAGCCTTTTTCACATAGGTCTTATGAAGGTACGTAGGCAAACACACGTCTACGATATCTACCTGCGCCAGTTTTTCTATGGCCTCTTCATAGCTCCCAAACCATTCTGTTTTTGTCTCGGCTGCCAGCTCTTTTCCTCTCTCGCTGCGGATATCGACGATCCCGACCAGCTTGACGTTTTCCATGGCAGCATACGATTTCGCGTGAACAGTCCCCATGGTTCCTGCTCCGATTACCAGAACATGATTCATAATGGTTTCACTCCTTTTGGGAAAAAGTCTATTTGGACCCAGTTAGGGTAATTCCCTCGACAAAATGCTTCTGCAAGAAAATAAAGACGATGATCATCGGCCAAATGGCAAGAACGGAGCCCGCCATCAAAATCGGGTAGTTCGTCAAATTGGTGTGCTCGCCCGTCAAATACGCCAAGCCAGCGGAAAGCGGCATTTTATCAGGCGTGCTATTGACGATCAACGGCCACATCAGGTCGTTCCAAGACCACAACGCTACGAAAATAGCGAGTGCGATCAAGCCGGGCTTCGACAACGGCAGCATAATTCTCCAGTAAATCTGAAAATGGTTGCAGCCATCGAGCTTCGCCGCTTCTTCCAGTTCTTTAGGCAGCGACATGAAAAACTGACGCAGAAGAAACGTACCGAATGCACTGAACAATCCCGGTACAATCAGCGCTGTCAACGTATTCAGCCAGCCAAGCTCCTTCATGATCATAAATTGCGGGAGCAGAAACACCTGGCCTGGCACCATCAAAACGGTCAAGAACAGGATGAACAAGGCGTTTCGCCCTGGAAATTCAATTCGCGCGAATGCGTACGCCGCAAGCGAGCAAAGGAATACTTGTCCGATTACCTTCGCCACAGTTGTGATCACGGTATTCCAATAAAAGTCCAAGAAGGGCAGCATCTCAAAAATATGGGTGTAATTCTCCCACTGGTACTTGGTCGGCAAAATGACCGGAGGCACCTGTGTTGATTCGCCTAGTGACTTGAGCGAGGTGAGAACCATCCAGACGAATGGCGCAATCATCACGAGAGCACCTGCAATCAACAGCAGATGAATCAGCAACTTCTTGCCCATTTTGTTCCGACTCGTATAAACACTCATTCCATATCCCTCCCGTCTGTTCAGCGTTGATTAATCATAGTGAACCCATTTTTTCTGCAACTTCATTTGAATTGCGGTAACAATCAGGATCATCACCAGAAGCACGACAGCAACTGCGGCCGCATAGCCACCGTTTCCTGATTCAAATCCATTCGTAAAGAACAAGTACGCCATCGTCTGCGTTTGTTCAGTCGCTGGATTGCCCATTTTGCTTCCAAGCATCAGGTAAATCAGGTCAAATACTTGAAAAGCCCCAATCAAGGAAGTGATACTGACGAAAAAAATCGAAGGAGTTAACAGCGGCAACGTAATCTTGAAAAACATGCGAACCGGCCCCGCTCCGTCAATTTCTGCCGCTTCGTAATAGCTTCTCGGGATGCCTTGCAGGCCAGCCAGAAAAATCACCATGTTGTATCCGATGGAGCTCCAAACGGCAACGATAATCACCGCATACAAAGCAATGGCAGGATCAGATATCCACCGTGGGCCCTCAATACCTATCGATCCCAGCAAATAATTGATCAGACCGTAATCAGCGTTGTACAACCATCTCCACACCATCGCCACAGCTGCTGCCATCGTCACAACAGGCAGGAAGTACAGGGTGCGATAAATCGAAATCCCCTTAATTTTCTGATTAAGTAGCACAGCGATAAAAATGGAGATAGCGATACCTACCGGAACTGCGATTACTGTATAAATCAGCGTATTTTTCAGCGCGATCCACAAGTTAGGGTCCTTCAACAACAGCTCGTAATTATGTAAGCCAGCCCACTTGTACTTGCCGAAGCCTCCCCATTTGGTAAAGCTTAAATAAATGGTTTGTACGATCGGCCATAAGTAGAAGACACCCAACCCGATCAGTGTGGGAGCAATCATGAGATACGCCCAGAACCAATCACTTCTCTTCATGCGATTCAACGATTTATTCGTTTTTGGCTGGACGGCGGCGTGCATTTCAGGCTGCAACTGGCTGCTCATCGCATTCATTCCCTCCTTACATCAGCTTTTCAAAAAAGGATGGCCTCGTCCATGATGCGAAGCCATCCATCATAGACCTTTTATTCTTGGCTAAGCATTTCGTTCATTTTTTGCGCGAGCTCTTTGGATGCATCCTCTACGCTCATTTGTCCTGCCCAAGCCTTGGTCATGAGCTCTGTTTCCAGCTTGGCCCATTTTGCCGTGTCCTTCGAGATCGGATACGGTTTCGCCACAGCTGCCTGATCAATAAAAATTTTCAAATGAAAGTTCGGCATGGATTGCATCCATGTATCCTGTGTTCCGTTAAATGCCGGAATCGCAGCACCCGATTTTGCCAGAATTTCTGCCCCTTCTTTCGAGCCCAAGAATTTCACGAATTCCCATGCTTCCTTCGGATGCTTGGTATTAGCCGAAATTACGTTGCCCAAGCCGTGAATGACGCTTGTGTTCTCTTTCCCTTTTGGAAGATACGTCACGTCCACCTTGTCCTTCGTATATTCATTCTTATGAAAAGCGGATGCCATCCATGAACCGTTGTACATCATCGCGATCTTGCCTGATTCAAATAGCTGTGTTGCCTCTGTTTCGGACAATTGCGCTGCTGTTGGTGATGCTTTTTCGTTGATCAGGTCTGTCCAAAACTTGAGGCCCTCGATCGTTTCCGGTTTGTCATAGCCGGACGTTTTCTTGTCTTCCGAAATGATGTAGCCACCGTTTTGAAGGATTGTGTTATAGAAGCCGTCCTGTCCATAAGGAGGTGCTGCAATTCCCCAAACGCCTTTTTTCTCATCCGTCAGTTGCTTTGCTACTTCCTTCAGCTTGTTCCAATCCCAGGTTTCGTCTGGATATGGTACTTTTGCATCGTCAAACAGCTTCTTGTTATACCAGAGGCCAATGGTGTCGAAATCTTTCGGTAGCGCGTAGTTTTGTCCATCGTAGGTGTAGAGATCAACGAGAGCTTTCGGATAATTGTTCAGATCGATGCCATCTGCCTTAATTTGATCTGTTATCGGCAAGAGCATGTCATTATCTGCGTATTTAATGATACGCGGACCATTAATCCAAAAAATGTCCGGCAGGGTGCCACCCGTTGCGGCTGCCTCCATTTTTGTCCAGTATTGCTTGTTAGGTGTTAGCTCGATCTTGATGTCCACGTTCGGGTTCTTTTCGTTAAACTTTTTTGCCATTTCCTCCATCGCAGGCATTTGGTTTTTGTCCCACAGCGCATAGGTGAGCGTTACCTTTTCGCCTGAAGCAGCACTGTCAGTTGTTCCAGCTGGTGCGGAGCTCTGCCCGCCGCCCGAACATCCTGCTACTGCTACCAAGAGAGCAGCCATTGCAATCGAAACCAACTTCTTCATCAGAAACCCCTCCTCGATTTACGTTCTCCTCTTTTACCCCCAAAATATGGCCAAACCCAACACGCTTTCCTTTTCGACTCGCCCCCTTTCAACGATTTTTGATGGGGTAAACTTTCTTTTTCCAATGACCAAATAAAGTATATAAAAAGATGTTACAAGCTGAAGTGAAAAACATCTTGTAACAAAACAGCAGCAGCAGCCTTGACCTCGAAATCAGCCCCCAGTACAGTTGGACGGAATTCCAGTCCTTCGACCATCGTCCCCATCGCTTGGGCCATCACTTGTTTTTGGATGCGCTCAAACAACACTTGGTTGTCCCGTATCATTTCTCCACCCAGAATGATCAGGCTCGGGTTGAACAAATTCACCAGATTCACTATGCCAATTGACATGTATGAAGCGATTTCGTCGACGATGTCTTGGCATACCTGATCCCCTTGATGCAGTGCTTGGCGAAAGACATCAAATGTGATTCTTGTCATATCTCCGTCAGCCAAATCCATGACGAGCGTTTCTTTTCCACGTGTAACGGCGGACAGTATGCCTGAGTAAATGGCCGGCCACGCCACGTAGTTTTCCAAACAGCCGACATTACCGCAGTCACAGCGCATCCCACTTCGATCAACAGTCGTATGCCCGAATTCACCTGCTCCACCTCGACTTCCGCGGAAGATGGAACCGTTTACAACGAGGCCCGAACCAACCCCTTCTCCTACAGTAACAAACAGGAGATTGTCAGCATTCAGACCACCACCGAAGTTTTTTTCCGCCAGGGCGATTGCATTGGCATCGTTGTCGAGCCATGTGTTTAGCCCAAAACGCTCTTCTGCCATGTCCTTTAATGGAACATCATGCAAACGTAGCTTGGAGTTGAAGCGAATGACCCCGCTCGCTGCATCGACAATCCCTGGTGCGATGATGGAAATGCCCAAACAACGGCTGACATCATCCACCGACTGGAGAAAGTCCCCGATCGAATCCAGCACATACTGGATGATCAGGTCACTCACTAGACCAGCTTTGACAGGATAGATTTTCTTTTGCTTTGTAGCCGCTTCCAAATTCATTTCAGCTATCGTAATCGCTGTATTCGTAATCGAGACGCCAATCAAAAACTTCCCGTCTGGACAAAAGCGAACCATAATCGGCTTACGACCACCCTTTGACTCACCAGTTCCATCTTCTGCAACCATGCCGTCACGGATTAGCTCGTTGACTGCCGAGGTGACTGTAGTGGGGCTGATGCCCTGCTTTTTGGCGATATCACTTCGCGAGATGGGCCCAAACTGGCGAATGGTGTCGAGTATAATAAAGCGATTGAGCTCTTGAATTAGTTTTAGATCTCCAGTTCTGCGCATCGTATTCGTTCATCCTTTATTTTTCCAATGACTTTATAAAGTGATCATACTGAAGTTTGTATTTTGTGTCAATTTCGTTTTTTCTTAGATTTCGATCAACTTTTTCTGATTGAATATTCCATATACCTTCGCCAACAATCAAACTGATATACTTAATTTGCCAAAACTTGTATGAGGTGACCGTATGATATCCATGATCAGCTTTTTCTCCCTGTACTTGCTGTTCTCAAATAGCTACGACTCTTTTGAAGCTTCGGCTACATGGCTTGGCTTTTTTCTTGTGTATGTTAAAATTTACAAAAAAGGGAATGGGGCGTTAGTATGAGTGAGCATCCCTTTTGGTTTAAAGCGACCGTGACTGTTGTTTTTGTCATTGGAATTCTAGCATTTCTGACAGGTGTCGCTTTCATTCAGCTATTAGCAATGGTAGGCTTAGTCGTTATGTGTGCCTCGAAAGGCGTATTGGAATGGAAAAAGAACAGAAACTGGGCTGTCAAAATTTTTGGACTAGTTGCCTTACAAATCGTTATTTTTATCAAGTCATTGTATGACTTTTTCACATAAGCCACTTATTATTTCAGTGTAGGTGGAAAATATTTCTTGATTTCTATTATCAGCATTCATATAATAATAGTGAATTTGGAATTTTAAGGAGGGGCTTCTATGAATACGGCAATTGCGATTCTTACTTTTATTGGAGATCTTATTCCATTAGTCCTCCAACTGTTAAAAGCCTTTGCTTAATTTCCAAACGAACAAATAGGGGCTGTTCCTCCGTCATTTTCATGACTGGAGGGGCAGCCCCTTCCTTACTTATTGAGTATCTGCATTTCCTTCTGTTTCCTCCAAAATCTCCTCATCTACATAACCATCGACTTCTTCCACTGCCCCTTGCTGTTGAACCTGCCAGAGAGCTGCTACATTTGCTGGCTCCCACCCTACGAGAGAAGTGTGAGGTTGCAGACATTTGTATACCTTGCCTTGATAGCTGACCAAATCATCAGCTGCATAATTTACATTTGGCGCCCAGGCAGGAATTCCTGGATTTGCAGCATCTGTTACGCCTACGACCTCAATGCTCTTTTGTGAAGCATTACCTGCTGCATCCTTCGCTACCACATAGAAGGTATAAGAAGTGTTAGGCGTGAGTCCTGTGATAGTTGCAGACGTAGTCGTTACATCCGCTGCTAATGCTGTCCCGTTGTAAACCTCGTAATTTGTCACCGCAATATTGTCTGTAGAAGCAGCCCAGCTTAGACTGATACTCGTGCCAGTTTTCCCTGTTATGACTAGATTGGTAGGTGTGCTAGGAGGTTGGTTGTCTGGCTGAATCGTATCCGTCGTAACCGTTACCTCATTGCTTGCTATTGAGGAATTCCCTGCTGCATCTTTCGCCTTCACAGTGAATTGGTACGTAGTGCCAGCTGTCAGCCCGCTAATCGTCGTATTTGTACCCGTTACCGTTTTCGCAAGCTGAGTGCCATTGTATACCTCATAGCCAGTAACCCCTACATTGTCAGTAGCAGCCCCCCAACTCAGGCTAACACTTGTTGCTGTTTTGGCGGTCGCTTGGAGATTAGCTGGTGCTGTCGGCGGAACGTTGTCGACTGGTGCTGTCCCGCCCAGAAGATCGCCATTCACTTTGTCTAGCAGAACCTTGTTACGGTCCCCGCTAAATTCCCAGAACATTGCGCCTGCCAATCCTTTGGATGTAATATAAGAAGTTTTGTGACCGATTGAAGTCACATCGTCATAGCTAATATATGTTTTCGAAGCCGAGTTGAAGAGATAAGGCACTTTTGCAGCGTCATTCCAGTGGCGTGTGAAGCCATTTTTGTTCACATAATTATTTTGGATATCCGTGAAGTCAAGCATGCCAGGTTCCCACGTTCCTGTTGAAGGCCCTGTGCAATTTTGATATTCCCCATTGTTCGCTGTTCCGCAACCCGACCAGCCCCTGCCGTAAAACGGAAGTCCGAGAACGAGCTTGCTGGCAGGAACCCCGTCACGAAGATGACCCTCTACTGCTGTTTGGACATTATAGGTCTCGGCATTTGGCAAGCCTGCTGCTCCTGCTGCCGGATCATAGGCCAACGGTGCGTTATGTCCGGTCTGCTTTTGGAAGGCTCCATAGAAGTCGTAGGTCATAATATTGATCCAATCCACAACCTGGGCAATATTCCCAAGCTCTGTATTTACTGCATAGCTAGGGCTGGCACCAGAGGCAATCGTCAAATAGTACTGTTTACCATCCGTTACCTCAGCCGCATCGAGTTTATCTCTGACAGCCTGTAGCAACAACGTATAATTTTGCTTATCTGCTGGACGTGTGCTGTTTCCAGGCAAACCTCCACCAACCGGGTACTCCCAATCGAGATCGACCCCATCCATCTGATATTTCCGGATGAAATCGACTGAAGATTGCGCAAATACTTGGCGTGCAGCCGGATCTGCTGCTACATCCGAGAAGCGATTGGACCACGTCCAGCCCCCGATCGATATCAATGTCTTTAATTGAGGGTTTTTTTGCTTTAGTTTTGCCAATTGATTCAAATTTCCGCGGATCGGCTGATCCCATGTATCCCCGGGATAGGATTTTTGCACATCAATCCATGGATCTCCGAGAACAACCGTACCATTCGGGGCATTAATATTGCCTACTTCATCCTGGCAAGCCCACGTTTGTGGATTGGGCCCCGTTGGATCTGGGTTGCCGTGTCTGCCATTCCAGCAAATGTCCGCAAAAGCGTAGTTAATATGTGTTACTTTATTAGGATCGATATCCGTTACATTGTAGTTTCGTCCATAAGCCCCCCATGAGGGGTAGTAGCCAATAATTTTGTAATTGGATACCGCAGTCGCCTCCGCTTGATTTTCCTCTGCTTGTGCCACCTGTGCCGCCAACGGCAAAACGGCGGTGACAAGCAGCGCCCCTACCATTAGCACATTCCTCACACATTTCTTGAATTTCATAGTATCCCTCTCGATCTTCATGGATTTTGTTACAAATCCATCTTATTACGCCTTACATTACAATATGCTAATGCGCTTACATAAATGGTAATAAAAGGTTAATCCGAAGCGAATGTACATTAAAAAACCCTCCCTTCCGACCGAGGGAAGAAAAGGGGGGGCTCTGAGTAGGTTCCCTTGGCCACTTTCACAACCAACAATTCCTTAACAGTTACTTTTTTCCATTTTCCTCGTATTTATTAATGAAACTAATTTTTATGAAAGTAGGAAAAAATATGAGGATCAGGAATATTGTTACTTTGAATCTTTTAACTTTAGCTGTTACTTTAACACCAACGGCTTTCGCAGCGGAGGCAAGTAATTTGAGTCAGCCTGGTAAAATGAACGAAGCACCCTTTTTGTTAGAAGCCCCCATTCATGATCCCTATGTCATTTCCTCTGATTTCGGCTTGCAAATAAATCCCGAAACCAAGAAATCAAAAGGACATAACGGATTGGACTATGCAACCGCTAAAGGTACAGCTATCTTTGCAGCAAATGATGGTGTCGTTCTTTTCGCTGAAAGCACACAAGGATTTGGAGAAACAATAATAATCAAGCACAATTCCGAATTCAGTACTCTCTATGGTCACATTCTCCTTGGTTCATTTCTTGTGAAGCCCGGAGATACTGTAAAGAAAGGTCAAAAAATAGCAGAAGTAGGGTCATCCGAAACAGGAGATATGTTGCATTTTTCTGTTATGAAACAAGGAACTCTAGTAAATCCTACCGATTTTCTACCTAAAAGTACCCAATGAGGATCTAGTCACCTTCCGTAAGGAATGGTGGCTTTTTTCATTCACATACCCAGCTGATTATTCGGTATCATTATCCTTTCTTGAATGGGATTGCGAAAAAACTCAACAAAATCTCGGTATTCACATTTTTGTAACAAATCCCCCCATACATTTAAAGGAAAACTAATGATAGACAAGAAATTCATATTGAATTGGAAATAAATTACAAATAAGGAGTGTTTTTCATGAAGCGAACCTTGTCTTTCCTTTCTGCTACATTACTTTTAGCAAGTATGTTAGCTACACCATCGTATGCCGAAGCAAATAAGACGACTGCCACCTTCCAATCTTCAAAGTCAAATCGGTCAATCCAAGCAATAGCAACAGATCCATCTCTATTGAATGGTTTTCGAGTGAAGGAAACGAACAGCGCAACTGTATATGTAGTCATGGATGGTAAAAAGAGAGGCATTGTCAGTGCCGATGTTTACTTTAAATTGTTTAATAGTTGGGATGGTATTAGGGAATATCCGTCTCTCAGCAGTATTCCTGATGGGCAAGTCATAGGCGAAAATGCTCAACTGATAAGGTTTCAAAGCAGTGCAACTGTCTATCTTTTAGATGAAGAAAACGGAAGAGTAGTTAAGCGTGGCATCACAAGCGCATCTGTTTTTAACAAATACAATTTTGATTGGAATAAAATTATGGTACTTGCTGACTCTCTAAAGAATGCATTTCCCGATGGTTCCTTACTAGACAAATAACAAAGTTTGCGAATAGACACACCTCTTACATTGGGTAAGAGGTGTGTTGCCGTTTGCGTAATCATTTGGAGGGTCCGAAATGAAGGTCAAACGAATTGTCGCCAATATAGACACCCAGGATATCGCCGCAGCTAAATGCTTTTATCAGGACATACTCGGCCTACATTTATTGATGGATCATGGTTGGATCGCAACTTACGGAACTGACGAAGAAATGAGCGTTCAAATTAGTTTTGCTTCACAGGGAGGTTCCCACACGCTTACTCCTGATCTATCCATTGAAGTCGATGATGTCGATACAGCGCTTGAACGGATGAAGCAAGCAGGGTTTCCAATTGAATATGGGCCAGCAGATGAGCCTTGGGGTGTTCGGCGTTTCTACGTCCGCGACCCATTTGGCAAGCTCATCAACATTCTTGGTCATCTACAGTCCAATTGAAGCCTATTCATAATTCAGTGCTGTTCGTCCACTTCTGCCTGCCGTCGATTTCATGCGGCTAGCCACTCTAACCATGCAGTTGCGATCCATCGGTTTCACTCCCTACACATTGTGTCAACCACCATAAAAACAACTTTTTTTCCACCCATTATTTTTTTCATGTACAAACGCCCTTACATAATTCGTTATATCACATACCTTAATTTGGGGAGTACCCTCAATCACAATTAAGGAGTGACATTCATGAGCGCTGGCTTTTTTGATGACTTTTCTTTAATTTTGGTTCTCTTCGTCCTGTTGGTAATTGTTGCTTGCAGTTGCGAGTAATTTTCAATGTTTTTGGGTAGCTTTATAAGCTGCCCTTTTTACATAACTTCCCGCTAAACTTGTCGTTCATTAGGATATGCCCTTAATAAATAAATTTGCGCATTCATTCGCACATTTACGTTTACCCTAGGCTCGTATCAGTTGCCAAGCATCCCCTAATTGCATTCCCTATACCATGTGAGAGAAGCGAGTTGAGTAATCTGACGTACGGAGGCGAAGTATACGCATCTCTCTCACAAAAACATCAAATCGAGTATGCAAGATCGTTTAAAAGGAGGTGCGAGAATTGGCGGCTCAAAAAGGTGTTACAACTTCGTCGAGAAGAGTGTCCTTAGAAATACAAAGAAAGAATCGGAGAAAAGCAGTCCGATTAATCAACAGAATCGTTGTAATAAGAACCATTTTCGATACATTTACTGGATGTCTTCTCAGTGTCGGACCAAATGGTTATCGTGTTCGGGTCTACACTGGTAGCAATGAGACGTTCACCATCATCACCATTCCATTAAATTTCGTTATAAACCTCTTTCCATTCCCTTGCAATTGCTAGCTTCAAGGCCCCGGTCCAACGGGGCTTATACATATTCCCTCTCTTTTTTTCAAACCTCTATTTGAGCATTGTGATAAGTCTTGTAAACAACGGCAATAATGTTCATGAAAAAGAATTTGAGGAGAAAACAAAGCAATGCTTATAAACATTTTGCTTGGCTTCGTATTTCCATGGATTTTTGGAATCTGGTTGTATTTGCGATCACCTAAAATCGTTCTCACGATGGGTCCATTTGCATCGGTCCTGTCGTACATCGTTAATGTCTGGGGGATTTATAACCATTACTGGATATTGACACCTGTTTTAGAGGTTAAGACCGCTTCCGTGCTTCCAATGAACCTCGGACTATTCCCTATTATTGCCTGCTGTACTTACTTTCTCATTTTCCGAACGAAAACCCAGCCAGTTCTCTGGATACTATTTTTTTCTGTTGCCCAAACGCTTTTGGAATCTATCGCCTATTATTTTGGCAAAGTACAATATTTTAATGGTTGGAATATTGGAGGAACCTTCTTATCCTACTTGATCCCGGCCCTAATTACATACATATACTTCGCTCTTTTGATATCCAAAGGGGTATTGGAAAAGAATGACCCCGATTTAACCTAACGCCTGCATCCTGACATATACTTCACTCATAGGAACCGAAAAGAGAATCTTTCATTTTACTTCACCTTCTAGGGCAAAACTAATTGCAACAGATTAAGAGCAGCTTTATGATGATAAAAAACAGAGGTGTCCATTTTATGTATTTCATACCATTTACGGATGAGTTAATCTCAGAAGCTGGGCAACTATTGTCCAAACGTCATAAACTAGATCGGGAAATCCTTTCGGTACTACCAATTGAATGTGAAGATGAAAATTATGCAACGACTGCTGTTAAAACGATATGGTCAAGACCAAACAGTAGCGGAGTCGCAGCAATGGAAGATGGTAAATTAATCGGATACCTCATTGGACAAAAGATGGAAAACCCTCTTCGGGGTCGACATGTCTGGATGAATTTGGAGGGACATGCCATTTCTCGCAATACCTCCTTTGAATTATATAGAGATCTTTATTCAGAAGCTTCTCAACTATGGGTAGATGAGGGATATTTCAGTCATTTTGCACTAATTCCAGCCAGTCAACCGGAATTACTTCATTCTTGGTTCCGTTTAGGATTTGGCTTTGAACAAACACATGCATTACTCTCATTACTTGATCGGGAATTTCCTCTTCCTTTGAGCATTCCAAATGTGGAAATTCGCTTGGCATCCCCTGAAGATAGTAATTTGGTAGAGGAGATTGCAAACATTATTAGAACTCATCAAAATAAGGCACCCGTTTTTGCTTATTCTTTACATGATGACCCTGAGAAATTACGTAAAGGTTATGCAGGTCTCCTTGATGATCATGATGTCGATTTCTGGATCGCCTTAAAAGATGGAAAAATTATTTCTTTTCAAGGATATTTCCCCTTCGATAGAAGTAATGTAAATTTGAATGTACCGGATCGTTGTGTTGAATTAGGGGTGGCTGGTACTCTAGATCAATATCGCGGGCAAGGTATCAATTATGCACTTACACTACATGGACTTGCCCATGCGAAGAAAAAAGGATATGTCTCCTGCATGACAGATTGGAGAGAAACGAATTTACAATCTTCACGTTATTGGCCTCGTCAAGGCTTCCTTCCTGTTTCTTACAGAGTTTCTCGCCTTATTGATAGCAGAATAACCTTGGTGAAAGAGTAGTAATTTCCTAACAAGCTGATCTACAATGGATCAGCTTGTTTTAATTTTAGAATGACACTTAATAATGGGTAGTGGTAACTTCATTACCGAAACCGTCCCTTGTTCCCTCCCTGGGTACAAACCTAATGGTGTTTCACATTCTTCACTAGCTGCAAATCTCTTGATAATTTCCCTTAAAATTGTCTCATACTCCTATATATATGGTAAACTTTTCTTACCGGACGAACTGCTAAAGTGAAGATGCCGAGGAATTCACTTCTGTATTCGGTGTTGATTTTTATGCCGAAGATTGAACTATATCGCTCAAAAAGGTAGCCTTGTTCATTGATAGATGAGATAAACAGATGACATATGAGGGTATCTCATACGAATTATATTTTTGATTTCAAACTTTTATTAAGGATGGCACCTGATGGAAAAAGATCCTCTTCTACTCGTTTTCGGTATCTCAACAATTTTTTTTACGTTATTGATGATTTTTACAATGCTAAAAAACAAAGTGATTTTTGCCCGAGTGAATTTACTCCTACTAATAATTTCGTTACTTGCCTTCGTAGTAACATACATAGGGGTAACTAACAAATTCGCTAAAGTTAAACCTCCTAGCGAAGATCGAAAAAATTCTATAGCCCATAATTCTCAAACGGAGGGCAATCCCTCCAAAATCATTGAACCTCCTAAAGAACAAGATGCTTTCGAAACCAACGAACCTCCTAAAGAGCAAGATGCTTCCGAAACGATTAAATCTCTTAAAGAGCAAGATGTTTCCGAAACCATTGAACCATTAACTGCGCCTAAGCTAACCCTACAAGATTTACAAATTGGTCCGTTAAACACAGGATTGACTTCTTTAGATGTTCAAGAATTAATTGGCCGTCCACCAGATGAAACTTATATAAGTAATGAGAATCACTTCACCTCATCCTGGGGAGAACGGATCATCGCCGGAGAAAGAGAGGAAAATTCCGGAATCATCTCCTTAATGTATGCAAACAATCAGCTTAACTACCAAACCCCACGTGGAATTAAAATAGGCGATTCTATTGAAGATGTACATAAGGCTTACGGTTATAAAAAATCAAGAAACAATATTGTAGGATATTACCAAATGTTGTCCGAGACCGATATTGCTTATATTTCTTTCGCAACCTCAAACGGTTTAGTAGTTGCAATCTATATTAGACATGAATTAAGGTAGATATCTTCTACTTTCATTACTAAAGTGTCAGATATTACATCTGGCACTTTATTCATTTGATCTGGCTATGTCTAACTTTGAATGGTTCAGGTAATGTAGCTCCACTCTGCCATTACTCACTACATGTTCGCTAATTGATAGGGGCTTCCTACTGGAGGCCTCTTTTTAATTTTTTGTGTATTTCACCCTTTTTGTAGATACTCAATCTGTCGGAGTATCGGAGCCTTCCATTCAGCCAAATCTCACATCCGCTCTCCATGTGCACCTTATTCATTCATTAAAAATATTGTCAATTTAAACCTCCATTCGACAATTTCTCTTAAAGTTAGAGGATCGTCTTTGTGATAGGATGGTATATATTGGTATTTTAGGGAGGAGATGATAGGCACCCACCTCTTTTTTGCAAGAAATGCTATAACAATTGACCTCTACTCGATGATAGTTTCCAAACAACTTTTATCATGAAAGGTTGATGTTCATGTTTAAAAAAGCACTTATTATCCTGTCATTAAGTTCAGTCGTCATAGTACCCTCTCTAGCCACACAAGTCCAAGCGGCAACGCCCCCTACACAGGAAAAGGCAACCACCTACGCTTCCAATAAAAACATCAGAACCGCCACGTATGGAGAAGAAATCTGGGTGTCGCTTACCTCTCCTATTCCAGCCGGATGGGTTATCGTTAGAACGTTAGGAACGCAGAACCTGATCAGGAATATGAACGGTGCTTCTTATGGCACAGAGGTAGAGGTGCTGCTAGCTTCGCCTATCCCCAGCGGATGGGTCATGGTTCGAGCCTTTAGAGGATCGAATGTCATCAAGAATGTGAACGGTGCTTCTTATGGTACGGAGGTAGAGGTGATGCTCGCCTCGCCTATTCCAGTCGGATGGGTCATGGTTCGAGCCTTTGGAGGATCAAATGTAATCAGAAATGTTCATGATGCTTCGTACGGCACGGAGGTAGAAGTGATGCTCGCTTCGCCTATCCCTAAAGGATGGGTCATGGTCCGAACCTATGGAGGTTCGAATGTGATCAGAAATGTCAATGGTGCTCCTAACGGAACGCAGATTGAGGTACTGCAAGCCTCGCCTGTTCCTGAAGGATGGATTATTCTCAGTTCAGGTGGAAAATCAAAAGTAATCAGGAAAATTGGCTAAAACAAAGAGTACATGGCAATGTATCTAGTCCGCGAGCTGACGTCGAGATGCAATCGGCATCAGCTTGTGGGCTTGTAACAATATGTTCGAAATGAATGTGAAGCCACCGCTACAGTGATCAGAAAATACGATACTTGGTTTAATCAAGAATTTAGATTTACATGTTTTGTAAAATTGTGCTTGTTAGCGCGATTCCTTCGATACATCTCCCGCATGCCTCCAAATATTCAGCTTCTTTCTCGATGAGGATGAACCACGGCCTGTTCGTTTCAGCCTCACCACAAGTATGCATCACGACCAAATGGCCTTTTTTAGCATCTTCTTTCCTCCTTATGGTGTTTGAAACATAAATCCGGGACTTGAAAGGTAGTTTATATGACTGTCTCAATACAATTGGTACTATTAGGTTTCATCACAGGTCTATTAATCTGTATTGCTTTTCCAGTCCTTCAAAAGGAAGCGACCCTGATGGGATTATGGATGATTCTATGGAGTCGTATTAGTTTACGAAAAGGCTCTGTTTATGGAATCTGGAAGCTTTTAACTTACATAACATTCGTGATCGGCTGGATACTCTTGCTTTTCGGGATACTTTTGACAGCCTTAGAGTTCATTTTCTAAAATACCGTTGTGTTCAGCTGTTTCCCCATTCCTGCCATCATCACAGTAAGGTGGTGCTAAAAAGGATATGGATATCATTTTCGAGTTATTGGAATGCCTTCGAAGCAATAAAGAAGAGCAGCGAATTTCTTTTCCAATCTAGTCAAAATACCAAATTTGAAAAATTGTAGTATAGCCCTTGTCCCCTTCATGACCTCCTGAATATTTTGGTACAAGGAGGTGATCTCTCATGGCAAAAGCACCGATTACTATCGGAGCAAATAGTATTGCAAAGATCGGAAACCAATTTTTCTTAATTGTTGAAGTGGAAGCAAAGGCGCCAGGTGTTGAAATTGACCCTGTTTTTGCGGTTCGTACAACGCCCCAACAAGCGAGGGCGCTCATTAAAGCAGGTGTAATGCGCACTATTATTCAGAACACACGACCGCGAGCTTGTCCTGGATTGAAAGTTGAATTTAAAGGTGTACTTTTCGCTAATGGTCGGTTTTTTTCAGTCTTTGACGTTGAAAACTCAACAGATATTTCAGTACTTGTTAGAATCAGCCGTGAACGAGCGCAAAGGCTTATCCGCAATGGAGCACGGAGAATTAAAGTTATTAGAAGACCTTTCTAACGATTTCACTTAAAAACTGTTAACCTGCACAAGATTAAACTTATCTTGCTGCAGGTTTTTTTATGGAGTTTCACCTGTGTTAAATCCTGTTAACAGTTCCACTTGTGACCTTTCGGATGGTAATCCAGTCTAATATGTTAAACAAAAGTACCCTCTAGTGCAGAAAGTGGTGATACAAATGAGTTTAATCATTACTGTAATTACCTTCGTTATTGTAGCTGCAATATTTTGGTGGATCTTTACATCAATTAATAAAAATCAATTACCAAAAAGAACAGATTTTACCCCTTACGACGATATGATGTCTGGGCGTGTTAAAAGAGATCCGCTTTACTCGTTTATGAATCAGGAAGAGGAAGAGAAAGAAAAATAGTTTGTTTCCAATGTAAATCACCACTCTTTCAACAGTATCGATCGCTCCTTGTTGAACAAAGCAGCACCGCTACGGAAAAAGGGTTCCAGATAAGTTGTATGATCCGGCATGTGTCTGATAATCCTGTCAGCCATGCTCCACTTGCTGCCGGGGTAGTGCAAAATTCGCTGTATTTTACTCACCTGTCGCGCCTCGTTCCGCTTCGTTTATCTCTGTGAGCAAGAGATAATATTACTATTCTGATGCTTTCTATTTCTTGCACGCGCTCAGTTAAAGTGAAAATTCAGAAAAGACTGTATACAAAAAATCACCTCCATGTGTTACTATTTAATAGAAAGTTAAATTCATCCATAAATAGGAGGCGATTAGGAATGTTCAAAAAACTTCTTCAAAAGTTAGGTAGTCAACCCCAAGCTAGATGTACTCCTCCCTGCCTTTGGTTTCCACCCTACACGAAATGCATGTGTCCAGACTAAGTGAGATATTACAAAAGAGGCTATCCCATAGACCATGAAAATGGTAGGGGGTGGTCTTTTTTTCATCCATCTTTCCTTGCTCCTTTCTTTGAGGGGTATCCGGGCAAAACAACATAAAAAAACCCTCCCTTCCGACCAAGGGAAGAAAAGGGAGGCTGGGTGGACTGGGTTCAAATCTCTAGTTCACCAAGTCGAACGAGTTCGACTACTGCCTGAGATCGACCTTTGACACCTAATTTTTGCATGACATTACTAATGTGATTGCGCACAGTCTTTTCGCTGATGAAGAGTTGTCCGGCAATCTCTTTGGTTGTCTTATCTTGGACCAAGAGTTCAAACACTTCTCTTTCGCGATTCGTTAACAACGGCTTGGTTTGGTCGCTACCCTTCAATCGTGCCACCCCTCCTTGTGGGCTCTACAGGAACAAGGTTGAGGGATTACAGAGTCACCTTATCCTATGATGGGGGGTGGGTGATGGTGCCGGAATTTCAAGGATTTTAGGCTTTTGCCTTACATCCTATTCAGAAAATGGGCAATGGGTTCCGAACACCGATGAGAAACCTCTTCGACATCCGCCGTGAATTTTTCCGTTCGAGACGACGATGGCCGCCAGTTGTTCCCCGTTCAGATCGCGACGAGTTCTCCTCGCCTGATGAGATTGCCATCGGAACCCAAGGCCAACACCGCCCCCGACACTCCAGTCTATTCATCCGAGACATATACTGCTCCCTACAATTCGACTTCCATTCCACTTTTTTTAACCCGATCAACCAAAAGTGCCCTTGATTCGTAAAAATCAAGAGCACCACAACTTAAATAAATGGGGTACGACTATACGTCTGTTCGAACTTATCACGCAAGCCTTTGGCCAGTAGACTAAAGGAACCAATTGCAAGCATATAAGCAGCAAGTGGGATCAGGAAAATCCACGTGTAATTCGTGTAGACAAAGCTTCTGTAAGTCCCGAGCAGTCCTGCCCATTCATGTGTGATCGAGTGAAACTCAACCGGGTCATAGTACATAGTCGTGCCGCCTACATAAAGACCAAATATCCCGAGAAGCCCCATCAACGTCATGGTGGCGATCATCTCTGTCACCAGGACAATGACCAGATGCTCCTTCAAATGCGGCAGGATGTGGCGAAAGATGATCTGATCCCGCCCGGCCCCCAGAGAGGTCGCAGCTAATACGTACTGCGATTCCTTGATTTGCTCTGTTTTTTGACGGATGGACGCAGCTACCGAAGGCGTCCCTAGCACAGCCACGACCACTATGAAAAACAATACGAGCGTAAACGTTGGCAATTCGGGATTGATATTGATTCCTTTCAATAAAAAATAGACAGGAATAAATATAGGCATGTATCCCCAGGCGTTCTCAATCGCAATCCACCAACGCTGCTGCTTGTCCAATATTCCAATATTCAGTCCGATCCATGCTCCCATCAATAATCGCAATAACGCAATCATGAGCGTAATAAAAATGGTATACGGTGCCCCGTGGAGCAGTTTTGTAAGCAAATCATAGCCCCATTTATCCGTACCCAACAGATGCTCGCTTGACGGTGCCAAAGGAGGCGAAATGATCATTTGCTTCCCGTTCACCATCTCATTACGCACTTTCGCCTGGTAATCGATGTCATAGGGGGCTACATAGGGTCCGGCTACACCGATAATGATTAAAAATAATACCAAGATACTGCCTAGCCATAAAGACCAATTGAACCGTTTCCTCATACCATACCCTCACTCATTCCAAAAGAAGTCTGGGTTATTTATATACAACCGCGCGTTCAATCACATACAAAATGAGACGAATCAATCCATAGACCAAAATGGATAGCAAAATGATACCTAACAATCCCATGACAGCAGCATTGAATTCGTAACTGCCATCTTTGCTAAAAATAAAGCGGGTCAATCCTACGACGTTTAATAGGTACTCAACAATAAACAAGTTGGCTACCGAAATCGCAATCGTCTTCTTTAAATCAGCAATGAGAAACGGCTTGATATTTTTATAGACGTGGTGAATGAGAACATGCCAGATCCCCATCCCCTTGGCAAGAGCTGTTTTAATATAGTCTTCGCCGCCGATTTGTGCATACTTCAGACTGACTACCTTCATGAGAAAAATCGTTGGTCCAATGGACAGTAGCGTGATCGGAAACCAAGTACTATCAGAGTCACTTACAGGTGACAGGGTGATAATTCGAATGTTCGTCATCTTGTAAAATCCGACCGCACCCACAATCGAAACAACGATCAGAATAAAATCAGGAATGGTGGCAAGTAAATTCAAAACCTTTTGAAATTGACGTACAATCCGAAAGCGCTGCAATAGCAATCCAAAAATAATACTAGCAAGAACGGCGACAATCACACTTGAGAATAGTAGTTTAAAGGAGCTAATTGCAAATGGGAGGATATCCTCTGCGATGCTCCTTTCCGTTTGCCCGGAATAATAGGTTCCGAGGGAGCCCTCTGCAAACTGCTGAATCAGATATACCGCATGGACTACGATATTTCCTGGTTCGAACACGATTTCTTCCTTTTGCGTATATAGCATGAAAGGCCCGCCGCAAACGGCGATAACCAGGAAAAACATCCCAATTAATTGTTTTACATAGGTCAAGCTCTCATACCCCCTTACTAGTTCCAACAATACACTATCTATTAAAAATCATCTAGACAATAGAAAATATTTTATTTTTTAATTCTATTCAAACAGAAATAAAAAAGTGGCTGAGCAGGATAGCCTGTCAACCACTTCTCCATTCATGGGAACAGTTGATTCGAAAAAGATGATAGCTGATCGATTACTTCGTAGAAGAAGTAGCTACACGCAGCTGCTCATTTTTCATGAGAAGATTTTGAATCGAAGCAGTGAATGGTTTTCTTACTCCGTCTTTCAAACGTGGTACCATTGGAATCATCTGATAGACCTCCCTTCTGACAATATCTTCTTAAGAATAGCATTTTTCCTTATTTAACGTCAATTGCGTCCATTCCCAGATAGGAAGCGAGCTGATTGATTTCGGATAGGTAGATGTTTTCTCGTCCATAATACCCCTCCTGCTCCCCTGCAAGCTGTGCAAATTTCGAATAGAGCCGGTTCAGATAAATATGATTAGCATCTGCATGAAAGGTTACTTGTTTCACGTGTTCATTCTCTTCCTGGACCTGTCTGATAAGATGGCGAAAGCCTTTTAGAAATACCCTGCTCCTTCGATATTTTTCTTCAACGATGACGGAATGGATATAGCAAATTTCTCCCTCTGGGTCTGGTTGCCTTTCTGCTGTCAAGTATTGATAATGGCCCCATCCGATCAATTTACCTCGCTCGTCTTCTATGAGGATCAAATGAGAATCCGGGAGAAACGTCAAAATATGAACGAGCGTGTCACTAAGGGAAAACATACGGCTAAATTCCAATCGATTGCGCATAAAGAATAGCGTGAATTGGGCAAAATCATTGTCACTGGTACATTTTCTAAATTGGACATGCATCCTTTACACACCGCCTCTCTTTTTTCTGTTGGTTAACGTATCACTTCTACCTTTCCGCGTGCGAGGAGATGGAACTTCTCTGCTGCTTCTCCCATAGTCTTGTGTAATAGCCCCGCTTTTGAAACAGTTGAGAGTGTGTCCCTTGCTCCACTAGTTCCCCCTGCTCCAAAACAAATATTTGATCCATGTCCGTTATGGTCGACAAACGATGTGTCACCGTAATGACAGTCCGATCGCTGGAAAGCTTCGCAAAGGTCTTGTTTATAGAAGCCTCAGTAATGGGATCGAGAGCAGAAGTTGCTTCATCCAGAATGAATAGAGAAGGATTGCGCAGAATCGCTCGAGCAATGGCGAGTCGCTGCCTTTGTCCCCCCGAGAGATTGCTACCCCCATCCAAAACTAGTGTCTCGTACTTGTCTGGTAGACTCATGATAAAGTCATGGATCTCTGCTTGCTGTGCAGCCATCCTCAGCTCGTCGTTGGTCGCGTCGAGTTTGCCGAGCCGGATGTTTTCTGCTATTGTTCCGTGAAAAAGAAAGTGCTCCTGAAAGACAACCCCTACATGGTTGCGGAAGGCTCCCCGATTCCTTTCATCTAG
This sequence comes from Brevibacillus brevis NBRC 100599, assembly GCF_000010165.1. Lineage (NCBI taxonomy): Bacteria > Bacillati > Bacillota > Bacilli > Caryophanales > Paenibacillaceae > Brevibacillus > Brevibacillus brevis. Next base: position 1,752,042 of record NC_012491.1, on the reverse strand, counting down.
TTTTGTCCCGTTTATCTCGATATGACCAGAACTAGGTTGATAAAAGCCTAATAACAGCTGAATGATCGTGCTTTTTCCAGACCCGCTGGAGCCAACTATCGCAATTTTTGACCGAGCTGGAATCTGCATGTTGATTTGCTTAATAGATAACTGATTTTCTTGATAGCCAAACGTAACATTTTTTATGGACACTTCAGTCGTACGCAAATCGATCTGTTCGGATGAAGAATGGTCGACTTTTTCACTAGGTTCATTCAGCACCTTCTGGATTCGCTCCATACTGACTTGTGCATCTGTCATCAGTGGAAGCGTAAAGGTCAGATTAAACACAGCATTCCCCATCGACGTATACATGGTGAAAAAGGCGACAAGCGAACCGACAGAGATTCGCCCGGTAAGTGCTAGATAGGAACCGAAGCCAATGATCGTAAAGTTGATGAGAAGTAAGCATAGCGCAGGAATTCGTTCCAGCTTCGCTGCCATCAAATTTTTGCGATAGTTGCTGACCAACAGCAATTCGAGTCTTTCCATGAATTTATCGATCATGACAGCTTGCAGGTTGAATCCCTTGATAACCATTTGCGCTTTCGTATTTTCCTGGACATCATTCGTCATAGCAGCGAGTTGTTCTTTATAGGCAGCATTGATTGCGTGGGCACGTCGTCCAAGCAAATAAGGGCCTGTAAAGATCAAGATTGCCCCAACCAAAATACACAGCGCCATCACCCATTCCAAATAAAACAACACCATTGTACTAATCGTCACGACCACCAATGACTGAATACCTGTCGTGAAGAGAATCGCTAACGATCTGTCAATGACAGGCAAATCCACTGAAAAGTGAGAGATCAGTTCGCCCGAACGCGTTTTATGGAAATAGCTGACCGGCAAATGTTGCATATGCGCAAACAGTTTTTGCCGCAAATCATTTTGCACACGTGCATTTAGTTTTGCCAGCACATAATCACTGATCATTCCAGCACTGATACAGATAAACCCGCTAATCGCCAAGACTATCATGATAACTGAGAATACGTGCATATCTTTGGGAACAATCGCTCTATCAATGATCATCTGGAAACTGAGAGGTGCCAAGGATAAAAAAAGTAGATCAAGTGCAAGCGTGAGGAAAAAAAGGGAACTCAGGAGCTTATAGGGGCGTAGGTAGCCAAACAGGTTTTTGATGACGAACAGCATCGTAACGTCTCCTTCTTGGATTAGAAAAATGGTTCATGTTGAAACCTGGCCGCATAGGATTTCCAAGCCCGAAATGATGCGCGATATTCATCCAATGGACCGTTTTCCGTTTCCACAGAAGCTACTCGATCTGCAATCTTGGCAAACAATTTGCGTAAAGAGTCGTCTGAGGAAGTCCAGAATCGAAACTCCTTCACGTCCTCCTCCATATAGGCGATATACTCGGTTACATACTGAAGGGCATGCAAAAAAAGGCGACTGCTGCGATACTGTTCCAAAAAATAGATTACCTGAATTTGAACGATTTGCTTGTCTTCGTACTGATTCTCACCTGTCCCGTAAATGTATGAAAAGGCACCGATCACTTCATCGTCATCGTTGAAGCAAAGAAATGCTTTCCCCTCCATTAAAACGGGACTCGCCAGAAAACTGAGCGCCACAGGAAAGGAATATGGCATGCGAAGCTGGTCGTAGTTTTCCAATAAAAAGGCCATGTATTTCTCGTAATACATCTCAGCTGAGCAGATCGAGAAGTAATGATCCATCTCTTTCCTTCCCTCCTTTGAATGATAAAGCGTAGGTACGTATCCTTCACAAAAAAGACGGCCATTAGCCGCCTCTATCTTATCACAATTATTTGAATATCCAGTCTGCCCATGTCATGAAGATCGAGCGGTGCAATCAATGCTGTCCCTGCCATGTCTTTCAAGTCATGCTGATGTAAAAATAAGGGCGGGGTTATGTCCACGATAACTCCTCGATTGGACAAAAGCGTACTCGCATTCCCGGAAATCATGTTCCCTAACTCGGAAATGGCACTTTTTCCGAGCTCATCCATCTCTTGCACGGGATAGCCACCCATCATGGCCGAGACAATGCGCAAAGCCAATTCCTCTTGCAGACCGAAAAAGACCTCACCTTGTAATTGACCTGTCATTCCGATTCGAATCCATGTATGGCCTTCTACATGGCTCCATTCTCTTTCAGCTAACTCTCCACGCGAAATGTCGACATTGCATACTTGTTGAATCACGGACGAAGCTGATTCAAGAAATGGATCAAGGTACTGGACTATCATCTGCATTCTCTTCCTTTCCCGGGCAATTCACTCTCAGACGTTGAACTCGTATAGGACTATCATAATGTCGATTTTTGGCAGATGCAATAGGATTACGAAAACTTCCTAGGTATAAGGTCACAAAAACAAGGTTTGCCAGGAAAATAATCCTCTACTTTTGTCTCATGACCAATGGTATAGATGGCCGTACACGTTCGCAAGTCTACTATTTCTACACCAATCTCATGCTTACTCAATTGCCACATCGGAAGCTGGACTCGATCAAAGGCAAAAACAGTATCTCCAAATGCCAAACATTCCTGTATACAGCGGACTTCATCGTAATCCTCGTCGGCCTCAAGCAAATGAACGGGTTCCAAACCGAATTGTTCGATCAGATGAATGCGATCCAACAATTGCTCCGCCCCACGTTTCCTTTTGGCTGTCCTTCTTGGTGAGAGCACTGGGTACTCTCTCATAACATATTCCCACATGATCCCATGGTAAAACATCGAATAGAATCCTCCCACAAAAAAATTTGGCCCGGCAATAGCCGTTTATCTGCTACTGACGGGCCCGCTACCCTATTTCTTCTTTCCGACGACGTTCATCTCCGCTCGGGCTTCCCTCCCCAGCGCATCGGTGGCAACAACCGTCACTTTTTGCTTGCCTTCCTCTACCTCATGAAGCACCAAGCGAAATAACCCTTGATCATTCGCGTTGGTCTGAAAGCTTTTTGATCCATAGTTGATTTGGAGGTTAACAGCACCAGCACCTGTCACTTTCCCTTCGATGGGCAGCGCTTCACCTTCCTGCCCTTCTAGCTGTTTGTTCGGTAGCTGGATCGTCGGTGCTGGCACTGTTCGCGCCTTGTAGGATATACGCTGCTCCCCATTGCTTATGACAACCGCCCCTGAATTGGCATCGACATACGCATACACCAGCAACATGCTTTGATTGCCTGCCCCGTCTTTCCCTTCGAGCAAAATGCGATTTTCTCCCTGCTTCATGTTCAAAATTTGGGTTACGTATTTTTGTGCAGGGATTTCCAATTGCTCTTCTTCAAAGTAGGACACGATTTGCCCATTGATACTTACCTGACCTTTGTATGTTTGATCTCTGTATAGGAAACGGACCGGAACCAGCATGTTCTTGGTTGCTGGATCGAACTGTACGTCTTCGCTACCGTCGTTTAGCAATTGCAATATCGGAGGGCTCGTATCAACGATAACCCGCTGCGTGAATTGGCGCTTGTTTCCATACATATCCATTGCACTGTACATCACATAGTTGAGACCTTCCGTTAATCGCAGGATGGTTTCAAAGGAGCCATCCGTCGCCAGCTTTACAGGCGTTTTGTTAATCGACAAACGCACCCTGTCCATCATATCCTCGCCTGTTACTTTGCCCCTGAAGGCCACGTCTGGCTGCTTGGATATTTTCAAATAAGGAAACAAATCATCCGGGAACTCCACAAAGGGCGGGGTGCTGTCGCTTTTCCCGTTTATATGTGCCACACTGATATTCCCCGCGTAATCATGCGCTACCACACTCATTTTTTTATCCGGCTGATTAATAAGTGTGCTGGACACTTTTGGAGAATAGGGGCCTCCTACCCTTTTTCCGTTTACATAAAGGAAATAGGCCTGGATATCTTTATCACGGCTACTCCATTGAACCCGGTTACCTGACACAGAAGCTGTAATCACAGGAGCTTTTGTATCCACGCGGATGGGGAGTGTCATTGATTGCCAATTTGCATTGCGGTCGTCTATTTTGGCCTTAATGGAGAAGTGGTACTGTCCATCAGGTGCCTGTATGTAGGCGCCTTTTTGTGGTGAAAAGATCTTTCCGTCCCAGCTCCACGCTTCCCTTTCCGTATAATAGTATGGAGTCCCCAGCTTGGATTGGTCGTACTTGCTCACCTTTTCATCGCGTACAAGAGTGCGAATCGGCTTGCCTGACTGATCGGTTACTTCGACGATAATATGACGGGCATTGCGCAAAAATGTAATTGAAGGAGCAGCGACATCGTAATGCCCATCCCCGTTTGGTGAAAAGGCGATATGATTGGGGTCGATTTTCGCGCCGCCATCGGCTCTGACACCTGTCACTCCTAGATAATCCCGGTAGCGCCACTTGTCATTGCGTTTATCGTGATACCAGCTTGTCTTGACACCTGTTCGTTTTTCCTGACTTTCTGCCTCCCATACAGGCTGATCCATAATCCTTGGCTCATCCCAATCGCCGTAAAAGCCATAAAACGGCGTACGCAACGTAGGCAGCTCTTTATCATCTGGTTGAAAGGAAATAAATCCTTCTGCAAATTGATTGCGTGCGGAGCCTGGCGGTATCGTAAGCGTTACCTTCACTTCCTCTAACTTCCCTGGCGCAACGGTAATCTTCGGGGCGGAAAATTGCAGTTCTGCCCCCTCGAAAAGAGTATCCGTTAGCATGTTGAGCCCATTCTTGCGCAAGTCAGTCAAGACACCAAACTCATTTTGCAGCTGATACGTAATCGGCTTTTTGCCAAACTTGTTATTAATAAACAGAGAAAAGGTCGTTGAATTCCCGATCTCGCCTAACGAGACACCTGCTTTTCCTTTTGCAGTCACAACGATGGCTGGAGTCTTGATCGCTTTTGCGGTTTGCATCAACCCTGCCCCTTGAACACGTGGACTGTAAGGTACTTTTTTTGCTTTCTCTTTATCCGCTGCTGGTACGCTGATTTGCGGATCGATAATCGGTTCTGCTGTATTCATGGCCGCAGCCTTTAACGTATTGACAAGCGACCTGCCTTGCAGGTTCCGCCCTTGCTTGAGATAGCCTTGCTTCAGCAATGCCATCCCGCCTGCCACATGTGGCGTTGCCATTGAGGTGCCACTTTTCACGGCATATTCAGACTCTCGCGTGAGTGACAGGATGCCCCCGCCTGGAGCTGCAATCTCCGGCTTGAACTGCAAATCGGGCGTTGGTCCCCATGATGAAAAAGCCGAGATTGTTCCTCCGTCGGGATAAGGCATTGGATTTTGTCCATATTCACCGTTAAAGGAGACCGTCACCTTCTTGCCTTTTTTAATCGCTTGTGCCATTTGCTCGCCCATGTGCTTCAAAATAGAAACAGCCGGGATTTGTTTGGCGTGCTCCGCACTGATAATCAGTGGTCCCATTTCATTGTTGTAGATGACGGCACCAACAGCTCCTGCTTCTTTGGCTAGACGTAGCTTTTCGTCAAATGAAATGTCACCTCGCTCGAGCAATACCACTTTATCTTTTACGGAAACATTGTAGTCTTCCTTCTTCCCTTTCCCCATATAGACGAGCGGATACGGCTTCATCAGCGTCATGACTGGGTTTATTGCACCCCCGCCTTCCACATAGCCCGATAAATACACGACTTTCTCCATACCGGGTACCCCTTGCACCGTGAAGCTATAACCAGCCAGTGCTGTTGCGTTAATAGAAGCAACTGAAAACGCATCAGGACTCAAGCCTGGAGAACCGATCATGGCGATATCCGGATTCTGTGCTCGTACCTTATCACTGCCGAAATACGCATCATTGCCGGCGGCTGCCACTACTACGATCCCACTATCGACTGCTCGCTTCACTGCCATTTGCTCCACATTTGTTTCATCTACATAACCCGCAGAGGAACCGAGACTCAAATTGATCACATCTGCTTTTTTCGTAATAGAATCATTGATCGCAAATAAAATCGATTCACCTAGCCCAGGAACCTCGCTTTGATAATTGGAAAATACCTTTTGGCTGATGAGCTGGGCTTCAGGTGCAACCCCTTTTACTTTTCCGTTCGCACCAATAATTCCCGCAACATGGATACCATGCTGAGATTCCGATACGTCTTCCGTTGTTTGCGTACGGTCAGCCCAGTTAAAGCCAGGAATCACCTTCTGGGAAGAGCCTGACTTTTGCATGGCTGAACGCTTATCATGTGGGGCAGGTAAATCGGGGTGGCGCGGATTGATTCCCGTATCGATCACCGAAACGAGCATCCCTTCCCCTTTTACCCCCGCTTCCTCCCAAGCCTTCGTCGCCTCAATCATTTCCAGCGAATCGACAGGCGCAGATTTTAATTGCTCACCTCGCAGTAGTAGTTCTTGTCGTTGCCATTCATCTGCCGTCGTTTTATATTCCTTGTCCGCCTTGCCTGTATGTAATGGCTCGTGCATTTCCGCGAGATCCTGCAAAATCTGCGTACGAATGGTCGCCGTTCCTTCAAACGCTGTTGTGCTGACAGTCGTTGCGGGAAGCAAAGCCAATATCAATCCAATGCTGCATACCTTTTTCTTCATCGTTTGCCCCCTTGCTGGAAGTCATTCCATTATGTTTTCAGTTTTCACTAGGAATGGCTTGGGTATTCCCTTCTTTTCGCGAAGGTTGACAAACGAAGTAATTTCAGCCAATATTTAATTGCGTTAAATATTGCATATCAAATATTCCCTTTCTCGAAGAAATAGATCAAATAAGGAGATGATACGAGCATGCCCTCCCCCTCTACAGATACGCTTGAGCGCTTGCAGGAGGCGTTTCGTACCATTATGCGCACGATGGGAACACAATTAGCCGAACCTGTCTCTGGTTTAACTGGCCCCCAATTCTACATTCTTCATCAGTTGGAACAGAAGGAAAAATGCACGGTTGGAGAGTTGGCTGAATCAATGGGGGTCAAACCAAGCGCAATCACAGCAATGGTCGACCGTTTGGATAAACACGGCTTCGTCGCCCGTGATCGTGATGATGAAGATCGCCGAGTTGTTTACATCAGCTTGCGTGATTCTGGCAAAAAAATTCTGCAAGTAGCCAAGCAGAATCGGAGAGAACAACTAAATAAAATGTTTTCTCACCTCAGTGAGGATGAACTTCAGCACTTCGTTAGCATCTTTGAAAAGCTGGCAATGGCGGCGGTTATCGAGGCGAGTGAATAAACTCCTTGTACGTTGCTGTTGTGGTGGGGAGAAAACAGGAGAAAACGCTTAGCTTCTAGGGCCACCCCCTGGGGGATTAACTGCACGACTCCATGTAAAAAGCGAAACCGCGGCCAAAGTGGTATCCTCAGGATGTTTTTCAGAGGTGGCCGCTTAAGGGCGTGTTTCGCTTTTTGCATTGCGTCTCGGTCGGTGTCCCTAAGATCTTCGCTGTTTTCTCCTGTTTTCTCTACGAGCTTTCCGTGTTAAACGAGTTTTAAAAGCCTTAAAAGAAGGAAAAATGTCTTCAGTTACGACAGAGAAGAATATTTCCAGGCGTAGCGACTTGTGGAGTCCTACCGAGCGGAGAAGTGATTCGCGGGCAACAGAAACGCAACCGTGCCCATACGACGAAGCGGCTACGACTTTTGCGTTTCCCCGCGAATCCCTTCGGAGCGGACAGTCTCAGCCCCAGCAGGACGGAGCCTGGAGCCTAGCCTGGAAATATTCTTCTCTCCACTACAGCGACATGTAACTGAAAAAAGGCGTGCATTCCGGATCACCGGTGCACGCCTTTTCTATTGCAAACAATTAGGAGAAGAAGAACTTCTTCACTGCATGTTTAGTTGTTTCTTTGTTCATGTGAGCGATCGAGGTTGTCAGCGGAATGCCTTTTGGACATGCTTGTACGCAGTTTTGCGAGTTACCGCAATCACCGATACCGCCATCTTCCATCAAAGCTTCCAGACGCTCATGCTTGTTCATCATACCCGTTGGATGCTGGTTGAACAGACGAACCTGCGAAATTGCGAACGGACCGATGAAGTCAGACTTCGCATTCACGTTCGGGCAAGCTTCCAAGCAAACACCGCACGTCATGCACTTCGAAAGCTCGTACGCCCATTGACGCTCCACTTCCGGCATGCGAGGACCAGGTCCCAGATCATGCGTACCATCGATTGGAACCCACGCTTTTACGCGCTTCAGCGCATCGAACATGCGACTGCGGTCAATCGACAAGTCACGCTGTACAGGGAAGGTGCTCATTGGCTCAAGACGAATCGGCTGTTCCAGTTTATCTACCAGTGCCGAGCACGCTTGACGTGGTCTTCCGTTAATAACCATCGAGCACGCACCGCATACTTCTTCCAAGCAGTTCGATTCCCAGTTAACTGGAGACGTTTTTTGACCTTGTGCGTTGAGTGGATTACGTTGGATCTCCATCAAAGCACTGATCACGTTCATACCAGGACGGTAAGGGATTTTGAACTCTTCCTTGTACGGAGTGCTGTCAGGGCTATCTTGACGAGTGATAATCAAATGAATCAATTTTTCTGCCATGATCAGTTTCCTCCTCTCTTAATGCTTCTTGTCAGACGTATAGTCACGTTTACGTGGTGCGATCAGGGATACGTCGATGTCTTCATAGTAGATTTCAGGCGCAGTCGTTTCAGCATTGAACTTCGCCATTGTCGTCTTCATGAAGTTTTCGTCATCACGCTCAGGGAAGTCAGGCTTGTAGTGAGCACCGCGGCTCTCGTCGCGCTTGAGCGCACCAATTGTGATCGCGCGGGACAGTGCGAGCATGTTCCACAGATGACGGGTAAACGCCGCACCAGAGTTGCTCCATTTATTTGTATCGTTGATGTTGATTTTCTTGTAGCGTTCCATCAGTTCAACGATCTTATCATCCGTTTTTTGCAGACGGTCGTTGTAACGTACTACCGTTACGTTGTCAGTCATCCACTCACCCAGTTCCTTGTGGATCAGGTAAGCATTTTCTGTTCCGTCCATTTTCAGGATGCTGTCATATTTCGCTTGCTCTTTGCTTGTGAAGCCGTCGAAGAGCGTGGAAGACAGGTCATCAGAGGATTGGTTCAAGCCATTGATGTACTCGATCGCTTTTGGACCTGCTACCATACCACCATAGATCGCGGACAAGAGGGAGTTCGCACCCAAACGGTTTGCACCGTGCTGAGAGTAATCGCACTCACCTGCTGCAAACAAACCAGGGATATTGGTCATTTGGTTGTAGTCTACCCACATACCACCCATGGAGTAGTGAACCGCAGGGAAAATCTTCATTGGAACTTTACGTGGGTCATCCCCAACAAATTTTTCGTAAATCTCGATAATACCGCCCAATTTTACATCCAGTTCTTTTGGATCTTTGTGGGACAGGTCGAGGTATACCATGTTTTCGCCGTTGATACCCAGCTTCATATCTACGCAAACAGAGAAGATTTCGCGAGTCGCGATGTCACGCGGAACCAGGTTTCCGTAAGCAGGGTATTTATCTTCCAGGAAGTACCAAGGCTTACCGTCTCTGTACGTCCATACACGACCACCCTCACCACGAGCAGACTCGGACATCAGACGCAGCTTGTCGTCGCCCGGGATTGCAGTTGGGTGAATTTGGATCATCTCACCATTGGAGTAGATAACCCCTTGTTGGTACGCCGCAGATGCTGCTGTACCAGTATTGATAATCGAGTTCGTCGATTTACCGAAGATGATACCAGGTCCGCCTGTTGCCAAAATAACGGCATCCGCACGGAAGGATTGAATTTCACCGGAACGCATGTTCTGTGCAGTAATCCCGCGACAGGTTCCTGTATCGTCCAAAACGGCTCCGAGGAAATCCCAATATTCGTACTTGGTTACCAGACCTTCAGCTTCATAACGGCGTACTTGTTCGTCCAATGCGTACAAAAGCTGTTGTCCAGTTGTCGCACCCGCAAAAGCGGTACGGTGATGCTTGGTTCCCCCGAAACGACGGAAGTCCAACAGACCTTCTGGCGTACGGTTAAACATAACGCCCATACGGTCCAACATATAGATGATGCCAGGTGCTGCATCGCACATTGCTTTAACTGGCGGTTGGTTTGCCAAGAAGTCTCCGCCATATACTGTATCGTCGAAGTGCTCCCATGTGGAGTCGCCTTCCCCTTTGGTATTTACCGCTCCGTTAATACCGCCCTGCGCACAGACAGAGTGGGAACGTTTTACCGGAACCAGGGAGAACAGCTGAACAGGAACGCCTTTTTCTGCTGCTTTGATGGTAGCCATCAAGCCGGCCAAACCTCCACCGACAATGATCAGTTTACCTTTTGCCATGTGTTTTGTCCCCCTATCCCTACAAAATGAAAGCCGACATCGCACGCAAGCCGATGAAGGTTACAATTACGAATACGCCCAAAGTCAGGAATGTTGCAATGCGCTGGGAACGCGGCCCAACTGTAATTCCCCAGTGAACCAGGAACGACCACAGTCCGTTGGAGAAGTGGAAAGTCGTGCTAATAATCCCGATAGTGTAGAATACGATCATTGCAGGACTGCTCAAAATGTTTGCCATCATGTCAAAATCCACGTGTGCACCCATTGCTTTTTGGATACGGGTTTCCCAAACGTGCCAAACGATAAAAATGAGGGTAATGACTCCTGTAACACGTTGCCACAAGAACATTTGGTTTCGGAAGTAGCCGAAGTTCCCTACGTTTTGCTTTGCTTGGAACGCAATGTAGATACCGTAAATAGCGTGAAACAGGATCGGGAGGTAGATGAAAACAAATTCAAGCACCAATACGAATGGAACATTTTCAATCAAACCAACTGTTTGATTAAAAGCTTCGGCTCCACGGGTCGCTTGGTAGTTAGCTGTCAAGTGAAACAGCAGGAAGAGCCCGATCGGAAACAAACCAAGAAGTGAGTGGAGCTTGTGACTGAGAAAGCTATGGCCTTTCGCCATACAATGGTCCCCCTTTCAATGTATGTAACTCTCAATTTTGTGAAAAACGTCAAGCATCACCGCAAGCGGTCCAAAACGGCTTCGACCGTTTTGATAGACCTTTCCCCAATATCCTAACCCATTGCCTCACCCATTAGACATAGCAAAACCACCACGATCATTTTATGAACGGGATCTTGACGCTGTTCACAAAATGACTGCGTTCACTAGATCAAATGAATTTGTCGGAATGTGTCAAAATACGAGAAAAAGTTGGGCAAAACTATGACCAAATCCAATTGTACTCTTGTCGACACAGAGCGTCAAGACAATCAATGTACTAAATACATTGATAGAATAACTTTGTTTAGTCCAGCTATTTTTTCTATTCCGATGTCATGAATGCGTGTCCCTCCTCATAATCTAGTAAAGACAGGAGGGAAGCACATATGAAAGAGAAGGATCAGCTTGCAGCACTATTGCCGCCAGAGACCATTCCCTATGCAGAGAGAATGAATATGCCCTATCTTGGCTATCATCTTCTACGCGAAACGCTTACTAGCACCCTGCTAGGCGATAGTGAAAACCATATTCTCTATTGGATAGGAAAAAATATGGGTCGCCAAATCCCCATTCAATCTGCAACAGGCCCGATTATGCCTTTTATTCGGCTTGGATTAGGTCAGCTAGACGTCCTCGAGGAGAACGAGCAAACGATCGTCTATTCACTCAATCATTCCATTTTTAGCTATCAGTCTATAGAAAGACTAGGTTGCAGTCTTTCCTTTGAAGCCGGGATCATCGCAGGTATGATTGAGCAGTGGAAAGAAAAAGAAGCGTTCAGCAAAATCGAAATGGAAAGCCCTTCAGACATACGCATCTCTGTACAAGTGGCGTCATGAACAAAATGCCCCCTCTACCTATAAGAAGGGAGAGGGAGCATCTATCTTTTTATACTCCGTGCACAACCGCGGTTTCCTCAACATCCAGACCATAGGCCGAATGAAGACTGCGAACAGCCAGCTCTGTCAAAGCTGCTGGAATGACGCAAGAAACCTTGATATCAGAAGTTGATACCATTTTAATAGAAATTTCTTTTTCTGCCAGAACGCGGAACATTTCGGCAGCTACCCCTGGATTGTTGATCATTCCAGAGCCGACAATGGATACTTTGGTCAAGCTTTCCTCGAAATCGACTTTTTCAAAGCCAAGCTCTTCTTTGTTTCTGTCCAGCGTATCCAGTGCTTTTTTCAGGTCATCCGCTGCAACTGTAAAAGAAATATTTGTAACAGTAGCATCATAAGAGCTTTGGATAATAATATCGACGTTCACCTGATTGTCCGCCAGCGTATTGAACAGACGGGAGAGTGTCCCGACCTTGGCAGGCATGCCGACAACCGTGATTTTGGCTACATCTTCATCGTGTGCAACTCCACTTACTACTCTTCCTGTTTCCATGTTGGCAACCTCCTCAACGTACGTACCATCTTCGGCAGTAAAGCTAGAGCGGACGACCAGCCTTACCTTGTATTTTTTCGCAGCCTCAACTGACCTAGGATGAAGAACCCCTGCACCGAGGTTCGCCAGCTCCAGCATCTCATCATACGAGATCGTATCCAGCTTGCTCGCAGCTGGAACCATTCGCGGATCAGCTGTATAAACCCCGGACACGTCCGTAAAGATTTCGCATTTCTCAGCGTTCAAGCTGGCTGCGAGTGTAACCGCAGATGTATCCGATCCACCGCGGCCGAGCGTCGTAATTTCCCCTTCGTCACTGATCCCTTGGAATCCTGCCACGATCACCACACGACCACGACCGAGCTCGGATTGAATCCGCTCTGGATCAATCTGCTTGATCCGTGCTCTTCCGTGAATCGCCTCTGTGGTGATTCCAGCTTGCCAGCCCGTAAGAGAAATGGCATCGTAGCCTTTTGTATGCAAGGCCATCGACAAAAGCGCGATCGATACCTGCTCCCCCGTGGTCAGCAGCATATCCATTTCACGCTCGGATGGGTATGCGCTAATCTGCTTGGCCATGTCTACCAACACGTCAGTAGATTTCCCCATTGCAGAAACAACAACTACCACATCATGCCCTTCCTCTTTATAGCTGATAATTCGATCCGCAACTCGTAAAATTCGCTCAATGGTACCTACAGAGGTGCCTCCGTATTTCTGCACGATCAACCCCATGCGGCTTCTCTCCCTTTTTCTCATATCCAATATTGGTATTTATCTCGTATCGTATGGTTTTTCACTATTCTCTCTATAAGGAAAAGTCTTGCATTTTTATTTTACAAAAAAGGCACCGACAAGGAATAAGACCTGCCGCTGCCTACTGTTTCGACATACCGGTTCCTCCCTCCCAATACACGCGGACAACGAAGATTGACAGTTATCACCATCAAAACTCACATTGACACACCGTGAGATAGCTCTCCATCTGACAATTGGTCATTGTGCAGATGACAGTCCTGCATTTGTTCAACGCAGACCCAGCATGGAGAAAAGCGGGTTTCCCTCCACACTTCGGCGAATTCCCCTTTCCCGACCCTTCACAGATACCCGATCTCAGGGTGGTACTCTTGGTTTTCGCGCCTCTACCTCACTCCATAATGGAAGTGAGGCTAACTATTCTGTTTGAATCGGATTATATCATGAGTCTAAAAATGGATCAATTCCTTTTTAAAGGTTGTTCCAAAAGCCACACTGGCTATGTGTCCAGCTTACGCAGATGCCCAATGATTTCTTTTGCCAGCTTGTCGCCGATTCCCAATTGGCGGAAGTCTTCAACGGTCGCCTCGCGCATTTTTTTCAACGAGCCAAAATGAGAGAACAACAGCTTGCGCCGCTTTTCACCAATACCCGGGATCTCATCCAACTGCGAGGAAAGCATTGTTTTTGTCCGGGATTGTCTGTGGAACGTAATAACAAAACGGTGGACTTCATCCTGGATACGCTGCAACAAATAAAACTCATAGCTATCACGTCTAAGATTTACAGGCTCTGGCGGATCTCCGTACATGAGCTGAGCAGTGCGGTGCTTCTCATCCTTCGCCAGACCACAGACAGGAATATAGAGACCTAGCTCGTTTTCCAGCACGTCCATAGCTGCACTGATTTGGCCTTTACCACCATCGATCACAATCAGGTCGGGCATTGGCTGGTTTTCTTTCAGCAGACGAGAGTAACGACGGCGAACAACTTCGCGCATGGAGCCGTAATCATCTGGTCCCTCTACGGTTTTGATCTTGAATTTGCGGTATTCCTTTTTATCAGGGCGGCCGTCTGTAAACACAATCATTGCAGACACTGGCTCTGTTCCCTGAATGTTGGAGTTGTCAAACGCTTCAATTCGATGAGGAACCGGAATCCCTAAAATGTGACCGAGATTGTGTACCGCTTGGACCGTACGAGCATCGTCCTTGGACATCAGCGCGAACTTCTCCTGCAAAGCAATACGGGCGTTCTCGGTAGCCATCTTCACGAGCTCATGCTTTTTGCCTCTTTTCGGAGCATGGACTTTGATGCCCAACCACTCAGCCAAAAGCTCTGGCTCACTCTCTTGCGGGAGCAGTATTTCTTTTGGCAGCGCATTTTGCTTGTCGTAGTAGAACTGGCTCACATAAGACATGAAGTCCTCGGTTTCGCTTCCATAGTATGGAAAGGAAGTCGTCTGACGCTCGATCATCTTCCCTTTTCGCATATAAAACACCTGGATGCACATCCAGCCTTTTTCCACGGCAAACCCGATAATGTCGCGGTCTATCGTATCGGTGAACGTGATCTTCTGCTTCTCCATTACGGCTTCGATGCTCTTGATCTGATCACGATATTCCTTAGCTCGTTCGAACTCCATGTTTTCTGCGGCTTGCAGCATTTTTTCCGTGAGGGTTTGCTTCATTTCCTCATGGCCACCATCGAGGAACTGGCTGATTTGATCCACCAAACGCTGGTTTTCCTCTGCCGATACCTCGTACACACAGGGCGCAAGACATTGTCCCAAATGGTAGTAAAGACAAACCTGCTTGGGCATATTGCGACATTTTCGCAACGGATAGAGTCGATCCAGCAGCTTCTTCACCTCGGAAGCATCTCCGGCATTCGGATAGGGCCCGAAATACTTGGCTTTATCTTTTAATACCTTACGGGTAATCTCCAGACGTGGCTGCGCCTCATTCGTAATCTTGATGTATGGATACGTCTTGTCATCGCGGAGCATGACATTGTAGCGCGGGTCGTGCTCCTTGATCAGGTTGCACTCGAGAATAAGCGCCTCAATCGCTGAGGATACCACAATGTACTCAAAGTCCACGATCTCACTGACCAACAGCTGCGTCTTCCCGTTATGACTGCCTGTAAAATACGAGCGGACGCGGTTTTTCAGCACCTTGGCTTTTCCGACGTAAATGATTTCCCCGCTCGCATTTTTCATCAGGTAGCAGCCTGGTTTATCTGGCAGGACGGCCAGTTTATCTTTTAAGGAGCTGTTCATGGCTGCTCTCTCCTCTTTGCTCTATATCTGCCTGGCATCTATTTGTTCTTTTGGATTGGCTTTTCCAATACATACAGTTCATCTTCTAAGGAACTCATCCGTTCCATCAGCAGCTTGCGGCTGTCTTGCACCCCTTGATTGTAATAGAAAGGGCCGAGCTCTTTTGAAAAAAAGGCAATCAACTCTTCCGTCTCCAAATTGCCGAGTGTTTCCGACCGTTCTTCTTTAAAATAGCGTTGTACTTGATGAACAAGATATTCCATTTGCTCTCTCGTCAATTTGGTTGGCATCGTATCCGGCTTCCTTCCCATTTCGCATCATAAGAGAATATACGTTCTATCTTTCATAGTACCATGGAATCCATACGAAAAAAACTGCCGCCTCATTCCATGGCGACAGTTTTTACAGGCAGACCTAGTGTTTGCGACCGCCCAAATATGCTTCTTTTACACGCTCGTCGTTTAACAGCGCTACTCCTGTGCCGTCCAATACGATTTGCCCAGCCTCCAGCACATACCCGTAATCAGCGATTTTGAGGGCCTGCTTGACATTTTGCTCCACGATCAGGACGGTCGTACCTTCTGCATTGATTTCTTTGACCACCTTGAAAATGTCTGCCACCACAATGGGAGCCAAGCCCATTGACGGCTCGTCCAAAAGCAGCAGCTTCGGTCGAGACATCAATGCGCGGGCAATGGCTAGCATTTGCTGCTGACCACCAGACATCGTCCCTCCCAATTGGGAAAGACGCTCCTTGAGGATGGGGAACCACGTCATCATCTTCTCCATGTCGTCCTTGATGCCTTGTGCATCGTTGCGCTGGAATGCGCCCATCTCCAGGTTTTCCAGTACGGTCATCTTCCCGAGAATTGCACGCCCTTCTGGAACCAAAGCCAGCCCGGCTTTCACGATCTGATGGGGTCTCGAACCCTCTATGCGTTGACCACAAAACGTAATCGTCCCTGCTTCAGGCTTCAGTTGACCTGCGATCGTACGCATAGTTGTGGTTTTGCCCGCTCCATTCGCCCCGATTAGCGAGACGATTTTGCCCTCCGGCACTTCCAGCGTTATCCCGCGAATCGCCTTGATTTGACCGTAGGAGGTCGTCAAGTTTTGTATGTTCAGCATCTTATTCGTCCTCCTTGCCGAGGTAGGCTTCAATCACATCTGGATTGTTTTGTACCTCTGCTGGTGTGCCGTCAGCAATTTTGACCCCAAAGTTGATGCATACGACCTTTTCACACAGATTCATGACCAATCCCATATCGTGTTCGACCAACAAAACAGTCGTTCCGTCATCGCGAATTTTTTTGACCAGCTCCATGAGTGCTTTCGTCTCGGTCTCGATCATCCCGGCAGCAGGTTCGTCCAATAGCAAGAGTTTTGGTTCAGTAGCCAGTGCCCGTGCAATCTCCAGACGCCGTTGTTGACCGTACGCCAATGTATCCGAGCGGACGTCAGCAATGTCAGACAAGCCTACGAATTCGAGGAGCTCCTCTGCTTTTTTGGTCACCGCCTTTTCTTCCGCACGTTGTCCCGATGTTTTCAAAAGGGAAGCCCAGAAGCCGGCCTTCATGCGCGAATGACATCCTACCTTCACGTTGTCCAACGCACTCATGTGACCGAATAAGCGAATATTTTGGAACGTCCTTGCAATCCCCATTTCGGTAATTTTGTTAGGCGCCATTCCATTTAGCTTCTGTCCGGCAAAAGTAAAGGTTCCCGTCGTTGGTTCGAATATGCCCGTCGCCATATTAAAAATGGTCGTTTTCCCCGCACCATTCGGACCAATCAAGCCGACAATCTCACCCTCTCCCACAGTAAAAGAAACGTCACGAAGAGCAGTGATGCCGCCAAAGCTTTTTCCTACGTTCGCAAGTTCCAGCAACATCTTATACTCCCCCCTTCGCTTCCTTGTCGGATGACTTGCCCCGACGACGCTTGAACAGCTTTTGGAACGTGTCGGCACCAATCAAGCCATGCGGGCGGAACGCCATTACACCGACCATGATCAAACCGTACATGAGCATTTTGTACTCGGCCAAACCACGCAACACCTCCGGCAGTGCTGTCAAAACAAAGGCACCGAATAGCGGCCCCCAAACCACTTCACTGCCGCCAATAACGGCATAGGACAAGATTTCGACTACTTTATGATAGTTAAAATCATCAGGCGTAATCGTCGTCGTAATGTGGGCGAACAATCCTCCACATACACCAGCCAAAATGGAACCGATCACAAACGCAAGCATTTTATAATAGTTGACTTGCAATCCCATTGCTCGTGCTGCCGTTTCATCCGCTTTGATCGCTTCAAAAGCTCGCCCCAGACGCGAACGGTTCAGACGCAGCGTCAGAAAAAGAACGAAGGCAAACAGGAGCAGCATAAACACAAAGGTTGATAATGACTTGATTTGCATGACCGAAATGCCAAAGGTCTGTGCTTTTACCCCCATTGCTTTTTCAAAATCGTACAAGTAATTGCCAATCGATTGAAGTCCGGTCAATCCGAGAGCGCCATTTGTCATCTCCATATTGAGAAAAATAACGCGAATCACTTCACCAAAGCCAAGCGTAGCAATTGCCAGATACAGGCCGTGGAGCTTCAATGTCGGAGCACCGATCAACAGTGCAATCAGCCCTGCCACCAGTCCTCCGATAATGATGGCGATAAACAGCGGCATGTCCGCTTGCTTCGTCAAAATACTCGCCGTAAAAGCACCAATGCTCATAAAGCCCGCATGTCCCAAGGAAAGCTGTCCCGTCGAGAGCGTAATGTAAATACTGATCGCCAAAATACTGTTTAACAAGATAAAAGTCAGTACCTGTAAGTTATATGGATTGAGAATGTCCAATGTCTGCACCTCCCTTACGCTTTGCGTCCAAATAGTCCTTCCGGCTTCAAGAGCAAAATGAGAATGATCAAGCCAAAAGCAACCGCGTCCCGATACGACGAATCTCCGTATGCGACGGTAAACACCTCGATAATCCCGAGCAATACGCCACACACCATGGCTCCAGGAATGCTCCCCACACCGCCTAAAATCAAGACCGCCAAACCTTTGAAGCCAAGCGTCATTCCCATCGTCGGAATGAGAGCAGAGTACGCCATCCCGATCAATATGCCGGCGATGCCTCCCAGCGCCGAAGCAAGCATGACGGTCACGACAATGACCATATTCGTGTTAATCCCCAAAATATTTGCTGTATCCGTATTTTCAGCCGTCGCGCGGATGGCTTTTCCCATTTTCGTTTTTTGAATCCAGAAATGCAGAACGAACATCAGTAACACAGAAATCCCCAAAATAACGAGATCGACACTGCGAATTTGAACGAGCCCCAAGTCAAAGGTGGTGTCCCCAAAAGATTGCGGGAACGCACGGGAGTCAGCACCGAAAAATTTGTGCATGGCCTCCTCCATCAAAATGGCAAATCCGATCGTACTGATCAAGGATGCCAGATGGGGTACATTTTTTTTACGAAGGGGGCGAAGCGCTATATACTCAAGCACGAGACCCAAAATAGCAGATATGACGATTGCTACGATCAGCGCTACCCCTAAAGGCATATTCAGGCTGGTCATCAACACCAAGCCAACCAGTGATCCAAAAATAAAAATTTGGCCGTGTGCCATATTAATGATTCCCAAGACACCAAAAATGAGCGTATAGCCCAATGCAATCAATGAATAAGTGCTACCAACTGTCAAACCGTTGACTAATTGCTGCCAAAACAAATGCCTCACCTCACTGTTAAGTGGTTACCATCCAACGATGATTGGGTTATTCTCGCTGGATCAGCAAGCGAAAATATCATTTGATACTTTCTGATCCAGCGAGATAACAGATAGAAAAAGAAGCCCGGAGCGACCCCGGGCACGATCCTATTCAAACGGGACAAATTTGCCTTCTTTTGCGACAACGACCACCGCATCACCAATCGGATTGCGTTTCTCGTCAAAAGACAGTTTGCCGGATACACCTGTGAAGTCTTTCAGCTGAGCCAATTGTCCGCGCAACGCTTCGCGATCTGCTTTTCCTGCGGCAAGCAGTGACTGCGACATGATGTACAGTGAGTCGTATGCTTGGGCAGCGAACTGGTCAGGCTTTTTGTTGTATTTGGCTTCGAATGCTTTTACGAAGGCTTGTACTTTATCATCCTTCTTTTCAGGGCTGAATGGAGTGGCAACGATCAAGCCCTCTGCTGCTGGACCTGCTATTTCAAAAACTTTCGGATTATTGAAACCATTTCCACCAAGAATGGTCCTTGTAAAGCCCAACTCACGTGCTTTTTTCACAACCATGGAGCCTTCTTTGTACAAAGCGGACACAAGCAAAGCATCCGGGTTTGTTTGCTTCAGCTTGGTCAACTGCGCCGAGAAGTCCACATCGCCATTTGCAAAAGTCGCTTCACCAGTAATCTCCAAGCCCAGCTTTTCTGCGGTTGCTTTCATGACTTTGTAACCATTCACGGAGAAGTCATCGTTGGATGCATGGATGAGTGCTACTTTTTTCAAGCCATTTTTCTCCACGGCTGCTTTCATAGCTGTCGGGATTGCAATGGACTCAGGCAAAGAATTTCGGAACACATACTCCCCGATATCATTGATTCCTTCTGACGTGTTGGAGATACCAAAAATCGGAGTTTCCGCCTCGTTTGCAACTGGTCCTGCTGCAAACATTTCACCGGAAAGTGTCGGTCCGATGATCGCCACGACATTATCCTGATTAATCAGTTTATTTACCGCATTAATCGCGCCTTCTTTTTCTCCTGCGGAGTCTTCAAACTTCAGTTCGATCTTAAGCTTTCCTTTGTTGGCTTCATTCACCTCGCCCAACGCCAGCTCCAATCCTGCTTTTTGCGCTTCTCCATATGCTGCACCAGATCCTGAAAGGAAACCAACGACACCGAGTTTTGCTTGTATCTCTTGTCCGTCGGTGCTAGCTGCTTGTCCAGAGCCACCTTCTCCTGCTGCAGGAGCACTTGTATTTCCTCCGCTCGAACATCCGACCATCAATACCGCCCCTAGCGAGATCGCCGCCAGCGAGCGCATCAAATGAAATCCCTTCATTAGAAAAGCCCCCTCTATTTTCGAAATAAATTGAATATATGAAGTTTAATCAAAGTACTCTAAAAACGCAATTATTTTCGCTCAAGTAAACTTAATTTTTTGACAAACGATCGCTCAGAATTCAGTATTCAAACATAATAAAAAAGCGGCACATAACTATGCCGCTTCAGCCGTTGGATTGCTCTTACAGATGTTTGCCTACAGTTGCCATGAGCGCTTCTTTTGGTTGGAAGCCAATCACTTTGTCAACTGGTTGACCGTCTTTGAATACGATCAGGGTTGGGATGGACATTACGCCAAAACGACCAGCAGAGTCTGGGTTGTCATCCACGTTTACTTTGACGATTTTGAGCTGGGAGCCCACTTCACCGTCGATTTGCTCCAGTACAGGAGCGATCATTTTGCAAGGGCCGCACCATGGAGCCCAGAAGTCAACCAGGACTGTACCGCCTTGCTCTACTTCCTGGGAAAAGTTTTGGTCGGTAGCATTTACAATTGCCATAGAAGTTACCTCCTTGAATTTCAATTACTAAATAAAGGTTCCTAACGGTTATCAGTATATCATTCAAACAACAAATTGACTACGCCGCTCCACACTTTGCCCTGCACTTCTCGCTATAGTCTGTCCAGTCTGACCGCACCTTATTGCCCAACTTGTTTGAGCCGGTTGATCTCCCGTTCGTGGTCACTAACTTTCCGATGCAGCAGGTCAAGGTCTGCATCGATATGTTTATTTTGACGTTCTAATCTGTCTAATCGGCGTGTAGCGTCATCGCAGAATTCGTACATTTCATCTCGAAACGCGTACATCTCATCACGAAAATCATACATCTCTTTCTTAAACTCACGCTGTTCCTGTTGTGTCTCTTTTACAAGCCGATTATTCTCAGCAACCATGTGAATCAGTTGTTGCAAAAGTTCCTCGCTCATTCCGATCACCTCACCTTATCCCCTATTATACCAAGCAAGGAAAGCATAAAGTAAGAGCCAAGGACAAAAAAAGCGCCCCCAAAAGGAGCGCCTAGTCATCATCTTTATGTTAAACCAATACTTTTTTGAACTCAGCCGTCAGCAATGGCAGCACTTCGAACAAGTCACCTACGATACCGTAATCAGCCACTTGGAAGATTGGCGCTTCCGGATCTTTGTTGATGGCAACAATGACTTTCGAGCTGGACATACCAGCCAAGTGCTGAATCGCTCCGGAAATTCCGCATGCGATATACAAATCGGGTGTAACGACCTTACCTGTCTGTCCGATCTGCATGGAGTAGTCGCAATAGTCTGCGTCGCAAGCTCCACGAGATGCACCAACAGCTGCACCGAGCACTTCCGCCAGATCGTATAACGGCTGGAAGCCATCTGCACTCTTCACACCACGTCCTCCGGAAATCACGACTTTCGCTTCGGAAAGGTCTACTTTGCCGCTTGTTTTTCGTACAACTTCTTTTACGATGGTGCGCAAATCCTTGATTTCCAATTCAACCGGTACCACCACTGCCGTTTTCGAAGGGTCAGCGGCGCCGATGGCAATGTTGTTTGGACGAATCGTAATAAATGTTGTTCCATCAACGAATTTGCGTGTTTGCGTCGCCTTTCCGGCATAGATCGGGCGAATAAATACTGGGCCTGCTTCAACACCGGTTACGTCCGAAACCAGACCAAAACCGAGTCTCGCTGCTACGCGAGGTGCGATGTCACGACCGATCGCGGTGTGACCCAAAACAACTGCATCTGGAGAAGCCAGCTCAATCAACTGCGTAAGTGCCTGCACATACGCATCTGGCGTGTATTGTGCCAACGCTGTATGATCAGCCGTATACACCGTGCTCGCACCATGCTGCCCCAATGTCACTGCATGCGTTGCTGCATCTGCTCCGAATACACCTGCTACAATTTCGCCGCCCTCAGCCAATGCTTGTGCTGCAGTCAATGCTTCCAGCGACACGTTGCGAAGTTGTCCGTCACGTACTTCTGCCAATACAAGTACTTTTTTCATGGATATCCTCTCCCTCTCGCTTAGATCACTTTCGCTTCATTGCGCAACAGTTGCACCAATTCCGACGTTTGAGCTGCCAATTCGCCAGAGAGAATGCGGCCCGCCTGCTTTTTCGGAGGCAATGTCTGATCGACGATTTCTGTCTTTGCTTTTACCTCATCCGCAGTCATTCCCAAATCGTCTGCGCCGAGTCTATCCAAAGGTTTTTTCTTTGCTTTCATGATACCTGGGAGAGAAGGATAGCGCGGCTCGTTGAGTCCTTGCTGAGCCGTAATCAAAACAGGAAGGCTCGTCTCCACGACTTCCAGGTCCCCTTCTACATCGCGCTCTACGCGTACGTTCGTACCGTCCACCTCTAACTTCACAGCAGTCGATACATGGTTAATTCCCAGCTCTTCTGCAAGACGAGGACCGCCTTGGCCAGCCCCGGAGTCTACAGCCATTTGTCCACCAATGATGATATCGAAGCCAACCTTTTTCGCTACTGCAGCCAATACTTTGGCGATTGTGAATTCGTCTCCGAACAGAGACTCGTCATCCACCAGAACAGCCTTGTCTGCGCCCATAGCCAAAGCAGTGCGCAGGGCACTTTCCGCACGATCTGGGCCGACGCTGACCACCGTTACTTCGCCGCCGTGCTCTTCCTTGAGCTTGATTGCCTCTTCCACAGCGTACTCATCGTAGGGATTAATGATGAATTCAACGCCATCATCGGAAATTTGTCCGTTTTGGATGACGATTTTTTCTTCTGTGTCAAACGTCTGTTTCAACACAACCACGATATTCATCAGGATGCCTCCTCCTTAGTGGTACCTCATACTTGTGAAGCTATATGCTTAACTACCGATCTGCGAATTGCGGCTTGCGCTTTTCGAGAAATGCAGTCACGCCTTCTTTTACGTCCTCCGTCGCGAAAGCATCACCAAAGAGCTTTGCTTCCTGCTCCAAGCCTTGTGATAACGAAAGCTCCGTTGTGTTATGGATGGACGCTAGGGCAAGCTTCAGGGTTATCGCGCTCTTACTCGCGAAAACAGCCGCCAGCTTTTGTGCTTCTGCAAGCAATTGTTCTACGGGATAAACCGCTTCCACAAGACCGATACGCAATGCTTCCTCGCCACCGATCATCTCAGAAGTGAGAATCATCTGTGTTGCTTTGCCACGGCCAACCAGACGTGGTAGACGTTGCGTACCACCGTAGCCAGGAATGAGTCCGAGATTCAGCTCTGGCAACCCAAGCTTGGCTTCAGGTGCTGCCAAGCGGATATGGCATGCCAATGCAAGCTCCAATCCTCCGCCAAGGCAAGCGCCGTTAATTGCTGCAATGATTGGCTTCGGGAACGTTTCCAAGCGATTGAACAACGCTTGACCCTTCTTCGCCATTTCTTCTGCATTTTCCCGATTCAGTTGGGTAAATTCTTTGATGTCCGCTCCTGCAATGAAAAACCGACCTTCGCCAGTCAAAACGATCGCTTTGATTTCATCGTTATTTTCCCACTGGTCCAAAAGTTCACTCAATTGACCGAGCACTGCTTGACTGAGTGCGTTAGCAGGCGGGTTGCTAATCGTAACCGTAGCAACGCGATCAACGATTTCTACATTCCAATGCGACGCCATTCCTCTCCCCCCAAACTCTCCCCATATATAAAAAACAGCTACTTTTCATTCCGAGCGATCGCTCAGTCTTACTGTTTCCATTGTAACAAACGTTTTCATGCAAAAAAAGCTTTTCTTTTCATTCTTTTCCCTTCATACCAAGCAGGAAGAGGTTATGAATGGAATCAACATAAGAGACAAGGTCGTACTTGCACTCTTTCATCACCCAAGATGTCGTCACTTCGTCCAGCGTTCCAAAAATCATTTTGCGCGTAATCCGCACCTCGAGATCAGATCGGAATACGCCCTGCTCCATACCCTCTACGATCACTTCGTCAATAAGGTTGAAATACTGCTTCATCACGTTGCCGATTCCTTCACTAATGAACGGACTGGATTGGCGGAGCTCGATTTGCGTCACTTTTGCCAGATCATGGTCCTTGGATAGCTGGCTCAAGTGTGCATGGATGAGTACATACAGCTTTTGCTCAATAGTCGTCGCTTCCGAAATGCGTTTGCGGTTTGTCTCCACAAACTGGCCCATCTTTTCGTTAAACAGTGATATCAAAATATCATCCTTGTTTTCAAAATAGAGGTATATGGTGCCGTCTGCTACCTTCGCCTCTTTCGCAATTTTCGATACCTGGGCACTGTAATAGCCCTGTTTGGCGATTACTCGAACAGCAGCATCAATAATGGCTTGATACTTTTCCCCCGTTTTCTTTGCCATAACTACCTCCATGTTTACTAACATTGATGATGAAATGAATGATCACTCATTCATAATTAGTGTAATACAGGGCCATTCCTCTGTCAATCGCAAGAGGTCAGCAAAAAAGGCCGCTTTCCGCCTGGGATCGCAAGCCTCAAAACATCAGCTACTAGCTCGTTTTGATTTCTTCCTGGGCTTCCCTTTTCTTCTTGTCTTCTTCTTGTAATTGACGACGCAATACTTTTCCGACCATGGTTTTGGGCAAATCTGTACGAATCTCGTATTGTCTCGGAATCTTATAGGCGGCGAGTCTCTGTCTGCAATGCGATTCCAGATCCTCTTCACTTACGAGCTGTCCATCCTTGAAAACGACGTATGCTTTGACTGTTTCCCCCCGGTACGGATCTGGGACACCGATGACTGCTGCCTCCTGGATGGCGGGATGCTCAAACAGCACTTCTTCTACTTCGCGCGGATAAATATTGAAGCCACCAGCTATAATCATGTCTTTTTTGCGATCTACGATATAGAAATAGCCGTTTTCGTCCATATAGCCCATATCTCCCGTCAAAAACCAGCCATCCCTTAATACGGCAGCGGTATCCTCTGGGCGATTCCAATAGCCTAGCATGACTTGGGGTCCTTTTACGGCCAACTCCCCGACCTCGCCTTGGGGCATCTCTTCTCCTGTGGCCGGATCCACAATTCGGCAATCCGTATCTGGCCACGGCATCCCGATGCTTCCCGTAATGCCTTTTTCCCAAATCGGGTTGGAATGTGTTACGGGAGAAGCCTCTGTCATTCCATAGCCCTCGACCAGTTTGCCTCCCGTCAACTCCTCAAATTTGAGCTTCACTTCGATCGGCAACGGAGCTGATCCACTGACACATGCGTCGATAGATGAAAGATCATGCTTTTTCAAGTCCGGGTGGTTAATGAGACCGATATACATGGTGGGTGCCCCTGGGAAAAGAGTAGGCTTGCGCTTATCGATCATTTCAAATATTTGCTTCACGTCGAATTTGGGAACGAGAATAATTTCTGCTGCGATACAAATCCCTTTGTTCATCACGGTAGTCATTCCATACACGTGGAACAGCGGGAGCACACACAAAATCCGTTCTTTTCCCTTTTTCAGTTTGTAGAGGACCGCTTGGCACTGAACTGCATTTGCAATGAGATTGGCGTGCGTCAGCATGACGCCTTTGGCAACACCTGTTGTCCCCCCTGTATATTGGAGGAGCGCGATGTCCTTGGTCGGATCGACTGGTACTTCAACAGGCTTGGTAGCGCTTTCTTTTAATACGGAAAGAAAAGGCTCAATATCTGCGCTGTATGTAACCTGCGGATTTTGTCCTTGTTTCTTCTGCACGAACGGATAGAGCCATTTTTTCAGTAAGGGAAGGAAATCGCCAATGCTTGTGATGATGATTCGTTGAAGTGAGGTAGATGCACGGACTTGGGTAACACGTTTGTACAACAAATCCAGTGTGATGATGGTCTCGGCGCCTGAATCGTTCATTTGGTGAATCAATTCTCGCTCGGTATATAGCGGGTTGGTCATGACCACGATCGCGCCTGCAAAAAGCGCCCCGTAGTAGCTGATGACGGCTTGCGGAGTATTTGGCAGCATAATCGCCACGCGGTCACCTTTCTTTACACCGCGCTTGATCAATGCATTGGCAAATTGGTATGACAACTGCAAAAGCTCTCGATACGTAATGCTTTTTCCCATGAAATAGATCGCGTTACTGTCTGGATACATAGCTGCAGACTGCTCCAGAAAATGCGTCAAAGGAACACGGGGGTAATCCAATGACGGCGCAGTTTCGGGCGGGTAATTGGCAATCCAAGGCTTGGCATTTGACATGGTCATTCCCTCCATCCCTTAAATGGCCTTGCCTCTCCCTATGATCTACATTCATAATCTCTTCCTAATGACTATTGTATTCGAAACATATTCAATTTTCCAATTAAAATCATGTACTTTCTATCAGGACAAGAGCATTCGACAAAAATGGACACGACCCATGATGAAGCCGTGTCCTTTACCCTTATGCTCTTTGAGTCTTACGGTGTTATTTCCTTGATTATTTGCTGACGTGCTCTTTCCCGTTCAGTTGTGGGGACGAGATGATACCAGCCGACGATTCCATTATGCCAAATCCGCTCATCCTGCCCGACCAGTGTATCGACTTGAATGGTGTTCGGAGTGCCATCGCCATAAGACAGTAACAGAGAGGCGATTTCCTGCTCCGTGAGGTCCGTTTTCACATGCTGACCCAGTATTTCCATGAGTGAAAATGCCTTGGTATACCCTTGGAGCGAGGTGCCTTTAGAAGCCAACGCTTTGAGAATCTCCTGCTGCCGACCAATCCGCATGTAATCACTGTCTTCCTTGCCCAGATCACTTTTGCGATAACGGGCATAATCCAATGCCTGCTCACCTGATAAAGTCTGCAGCCCTGGCTGAATATCGATGTACGTGTCGTCGCTCGGATCGCTGTACTTCATACGTTTCTTCACATCGACAGTGACACCGCCCAGCTCGTCCACAATTTGACGGAAGCCATCGAAATCTACGGAGATATACCGATCAATTTTTATTTGTAAAAACTTTTCCAGTGACTCCTTCACCATTTTCGGACCACCAAAAGCCATCGCATGGTTCACTTTGTCGTATCCTTTTCCCGGGAGCTCCATGTAGCTGTCACGCGGAATCGCCAAAAGGTAGACGGATTGCTTCCCGGGATGAATCGCCGCAAGCATCATCGTATCTGAACGAGCACTTTCCCCGTCTCGACTATCTACGCCAAGAAGCAGGGCGACGAAAGGCTTCAATGGTTCTGTTCCTGTCAAAAGATCACGAGGAGGAAGGGACGCAGTCGTCTGTTTTGCGCTCCCTTTGGCTCCATCAATCGGAGCATACCACTGATTGGTCATTTGCTTGTATTGATAGGCACTGTAGGCAACCAGCAGCAACGCCCCGATCGCCAAACAGGATAAGGTATGAAACGCAATCTGTTTTCCATGTCGCTTGAAAAATGACCCTATAAACATGACAAAAGCCTCCCCCTTTGCTTCCATTTTTAACAGGGGAGACTTCGTTTAAACCTATGTGCGTTCGACAACCATCGCCATACCCATCCCGCCGCCAACACAAAGGGCAGCCAAGCCTCGTTTCAGCTGTCGCCGCTTCATTTCGTGCAGCAAGGTTATGACAATTCGGCAGCCAGTAGAACCGACAGGATGACCCAGCGCGATGCCACTCCCGTTCACGTTCGTTATTTCCCGAGGCAGCTCCAGCAGTTTTTCCACGGCGAGATATTGTGCGGCGAAGGCTTCATTTACTTCGATCAGTTCGATATCCGCGAGCGTCAAACCGGCTTTTGCCAATGCTCGCTTCACCGCTGGAACGGGTCCATATCCCATCAAATCAGGCTCTACTCCCGCTACTGCCCACGAGACAATTTTGCCGAGTGGTTCGATCCCGAGCTCTCTCGCTTTTCCTTCTTTCATCAAAACGGCTGCGGACGCTCCATCGTTGAGCCCGGAAGCATTGCCTGGCGTCACTGTACCATTGTCACGAAAACTGGGTCTAAGCTTCGCAAGACTCTCCAGGGTCACTCCCCTGCGAGGGAATTCATCTTCCGTAACCATGATTTCTTCGGTCCGTTTTTTAATAGGGACCCCGATGATTTCCTCGGCAAACAAACCGCTGTCTATGGCGCGGATCGCATTCTGCTGACTGCGCAAGGCAATTTCATCCGACTCCTCACGTGTGATCCCGTAACGGTCGACTAGACGCTCTGCCGTTTCGCCCATCAGGATTTGATGGTGGGGATCTGTTAACAACTCCCACATTGCATCGGTCATTTCTCCATGTGTCAAACGTTTGCCCCAACGCGCATTTTTCAGGACATACGGGGCGTTGCTCATGCTCTCTACGCCGCCTGCCAAAACAATTTCACTGTCGCCTAAAAGGATCTGGGAAGCGCCGCTCACAATCGCTTGCATGCCGGACGCACATTGACGTTGTATCGTGAAGCCCGTCACTTCTTTTCCCAATCCTGCGTCCAATGCTGCCACTCGCGCTATGTTTGGTTCGTCTGTGCGCTGAATGCAATTGCCTAAAATGACTTCATTGATCTGAGAAGCTTCCAGGCCAGATCGATCCATGACACCACGAATGACGGTTTCTGCCAACTTGCGAGCGCTTACATCTTTCAAGACGCCACCAAACGTACCGATTGGCGTACGTCCAGCAGCAGCAATGACAACCTGCTCCATTTGTTTTCCCCTCCATTGAGTACCTTATTTTCTTTATTGTCTCACACGGAAGTTACAGGGCGGTTCTAAGCGATGTTTTTCAATACAACGGTAACCCATTCGTCATGTTGACTTTCTTTTTCTACTTGGAAGCCTGCTTGTTCAAATAAGGCGATGACAGCATCCCGATTCCATTCGACAATTCCCGAGAGAATCAAAGTTCCTTTCGGTGCCATTCTCTCCGTAATCATCGGAAGCATCGCGACATTTTCATCGCCCCCGATGTTGACCAGAATGACATCAGCTTGATCAGGCAATTGGGACTTCACTCCGTCCTCGCTCGCATCCCCAATGATTACTTGTACAGCGTGGTCAGGAAGGTGGTTATTGGTCGCATTGACGAGAACCTGATACTCGCTTTGTGGATTAATGTCCACTGCCCATACAGGATGCTTCGCTCCATTCAAGGCGCAGTACAAAGAGAGAATTCCTGAGCCAGCTCCTACATCGATGACTTGCTTACCCTCTAAATCCATTTCTTGTAAAAACAAAAGTATGTCTTGCGTCGTCCCATGATAGCCGGTTCCAAAGGCTGCACCTGGATCGATCCATAGGATATGCCGAGCCGACTCCAGCGCTGCGGGGTCCGTCCACGTTGGTGCCACCCACCAGTCGCCTATTTTGACTTCACGGAACTCCTCTTTCCACGAATCATTTTCCTCAGCGACGAGTTCTACATCTTTTATCGTGACTTGTCCATTCCACCGCTGAATGTAGGTCTTCAGGCGAGCTACATGCTCCTCTTCACGATCGTGCTGGGGTTCAAACAAATAACCAGCAAGTGGACCTTCCGTATTTTCTGCGTAATCATATCCGTTTTCCGTTGTCAGTACTTCGATTTGCGGTTCGATCCAGCCAAGCGTGTAGGAGCTGGTCAAAACCTCTGCCACAAACAAATCCTCAATTTCTGGTTCTACTAGTAATGTGTATTTGAGCCACATGTTTTCCATGATGAAAAATGCTCCTTCCCTTTTGCTGTTAGTCGCCCCTATTCTTGCGGACATCTATTCACTCATATGTAGATGGCAAGGATGATAGAGAACATGGTATGATAGTAGAATGGACTATCACAACCGCAGGGAGGCTTACCATGTTTGACGAATTTTTTTACCGTCGCCGCAAAAACAAGGGACTTTTTATCGTCATGATTGCCCTCATCGTTCTTGGCATCGGCATGTTCGGTATGGGTTTCCTCTATATGTTCTCGTAAGTCGGAACAACATCATTATACCCTACGAACCGTGCTGCACCCACTGTATCTGTCCAAACAATTGGAGCGGGAAGTTTTCTACTGTGGTTGCTTTACTTCCCCTTGTTTACTCGATTATACTTGAGAATGTATTTTTCCTGTACGTTTGATATAGAAAGAAGGTTCACTCCATGTCGCGAATTCTCATCTCCGGGTACTACGGCTTTAATAATGCCGGAGACGATGTGGTCCTGTACGGCATCATCAGCTCACTTAAGCGGGAACAACCAAATATCTCTCTCGCCGTCTTGTCCAATCAGCCTGATCGGACTGCAGAACTGTTCGGGATTGAAGCCTATAACCGCTGGAGCTTTGGAACCATCGTCCGCGAGCTTTCGCGAAGTGACATGCTGGTGATGGGCGGCGGTACACTGATGCAGGATGTAACCAGTCCGCGCAGTGTCCTCTACTATTTGGGCATCGTCACCATTGCCAAGCTTTTAGGTAAACCCGTGGTCTTTTACGCGCAAGGGTTTGGACCCATCCTTAAATCGCTCAGTCGCACGATGATTAAACGCGTGGTGAATCACGTCAACATCATCACGGTTCGCGACTACGAATCAGGGGAGGACTTCAAAGCCTGCGGCGTAAAAAAAGCCCCTATCTATATAACAGCTGACCCTGCTCTGACGATATCCCCTGACGATATTGCAGATCAACGGGGAAAAGAGCTGCTCCATGGTATGTTTGATGATCCTTCCAAGCCTTTGGTCGCCATCTCCGTCCGGGACTGGAAGCAGGAACAACAATTCAAACAGAAGATAGCCAGGGCAGCAGATTGGTTTATCATGCGCGGATGGAATGTTCTCTTCCTGCCGATGCATGTCCCTAGTGATTTGGCACCGTCTCAGGAAATCATGGACCAGATGAGCCAACCAGGAGCACGTCTTCTCGATGCACCCGTGACTTTTCATGACATTATGTCGGTACTGAAGCAATGCAACTACGTCGTTGGAATGCGGCTTCATTCACTTATTCTTGCGTGCATGCTGCGAATCCCTTTTATCGGTATCTCCTACGATCCGAAAATCGATCGATTCGTTGAACGCGCTGGAATGCCCAATGCTGGTCATATTACTGAACTCGATGAAACTACACTTTTGACCTTGCTCGCTGAAAAACTGGACAACCTCGAACACGAAATTGATGTGGTAACGAAGCATTCCCATCTGTTAGCGATCGAAGCTTCCAAAAGCAGTGAACTTGTTTTGCAGGCGCTGCGCAAATAAGGCTGACCTGGAAAGGAGGACATCATGTCCTTTTCTTCACAAGTGTTACTTCGTTTAAATCGATTATTTCCTCTCCCCGTTCACCCATTTAATCTGGCAAACAACGGGGAAATGAGCTATACAGAATGGCAATTTCAAAAAGGGGATCAAACGATTCAGTTTTTCCTCCCCTTCCATTCACAGGAGCAAATGTTCCGTGACAAAACGGTTTTGGACATCGGCTGTGGCGGCGGTGGAAAAACCTGTTATTACGCCACCTTTGAACCGAAAAAAATGATCGGCATCGACATCGTCCCCCACTACGCGGACGAAGGAAATGAATTCGCGAAGAAAAAAGGACTGGATCATCTCGTCTCCTTCATGACTGGTGATGCCGCGAGAATGGACTTCCCGGACAACACGTTCGATACGATCATCATGAATGACGCGATGGAGCACGTAGGCGAACCGGAAAAAACGCTGGAGGAATGCTTTCGGGTCTTGAAGCCTGGCGGGCATCTCTACATCAATTTTCCGCCGTATTATCATCCATACGGTGCTCATTTGTCAGATGCGATCGGCATTCCTTGGGTGCATGCTCTCTTCTCGGAGCAAGCCTTGATTGACGCCTATAAACAGCTAGTCCGCGACTTGCCAGACGGTTCTGACCGGATTGCTTTTCGCTTCGACAAGCTTCCTGATGGCAGAGATACGATCTCGTACATCAATCGCATGACGATCAAGCGATTTCGAAAAATTCAACAAGGCGTGGTGCAGCCTGCGGTTTACCAGCGAGAGATTCCGTTGCGCAATCAGTTGCAGACCTTGGCAAAATTGCCCGCTACCCGTGAATTTTTCGTAAAAATGGTCGTCTGTGTTTATCAAAAAGCGAAATAAAAAGGACCACATAAAACCCCTTCCTCCGTTTGTGGAGAAAGGGGTTTTATGATTGGTTTAATCGTTATTCGTATTGGACTTTAATGAAGAAGCTTGTTTCCTCCGAATGAATTGGATAAAGGTGCGCAGCTTGTTTCCGCCAGGCAGCCAATCCAACTCCTTGTCCTCAATGAGCGGAATGAGGATGAGCAGTCCCAAGTACACAATGAGTCCTACACCGACTCCAGCGACGGTCTCTATCGCTCCCAACATGCGTACTGGTTCTCTTCCCCTGAACAGGAAATCAACTGCCTCTGTCGCTCCCCAAGCCAGAATCAGCATGAGGTTAGCCACCAGTAACGGATAAATGGTATCGAAGCGCCAGTTAATCGGAATCGATACGTAACGGTTGATGACTCGCATATTCAGTACGCAGACAAATGCAGTCGCAACCAGCCAAGACAGGGACAAGCCGTCCATACCGAACATCGAGGTAAACACGAGTGTCGCCAGTACCTTCACAATAACCCCATACAGCAGATGTCGTGCAGGGATTTTTTCTTTGCCGATCCCTTGCAAAATACCATTTGTAGCCAGCAACAAAGAAAGCGGGATCGCCGTGATGCCTAAAATCGCCATGGCACGCGTGCCTTCCATATCACCATACAACGCCAGATTCGCCCCTTCAGCTACAGCTGTCAGTCCCAGACCAGCAGGTAGACCGATTAGCCAAGCAAAACGCAGGGAGAGCTTGGTCAAGGTCGTAATCCGTTCCTGATCCTTTTGTCTGATCGCTTCGGCAATGGCAGGAACGATCGAGAGAGCAATCGATGATCCGAACAAGCTTGCCATTTGCAGAAGTGGTCCTCCCCTGCTGTAAATGCCAAACCACGTATCCGCCGTCAAGCCGTCCACATTCCATATGTAGCGGAAGATGTTAATCGCCAGAAAGGAATCCGTCAAGCTAAAAATCGGGATAACTAAGGCGCTGATACAAATCGGCCAGGCAATTCGCCACATCGAGGCGAAGAAGGCACGATCATACCACCAAGTAAGGCTCCGCCACTCAGCCCCGCCAAATACGGAATTTTTCCGATTGTGGAGCCACATGAGTAACGCTAGAAACCCGAGACTTAAAAACGTACTGATCATCGTACCGAAGTTGACTCCGGTAATCACGGTATCCGTATCTTCACCGAGTGACACGAGATACAGGGAAGCTACCAAAATAAATACGACACGCAACGTCTGCTCTACGATTTGCGAGAGCCCGACAAACAACATTTTTTGATGGCCGTAGAAAAAGCCGCGAATAACCGCAATCAAGGGAACGAACAGCAGCGACATGGAAATCGCTCGGATCGGCTCAATCAAATGCGGATTTCCCATGAGCTTTGCGATGAGTGGAGAGCTGGCGTACAGGAGCCCAAACAAGACAAGTCCGATGGCGCCCATCATGACCATGCTACGGGCCAAAATTTGTCCAATAGAGCCTTGTTTTCCTTCAGCCAATGCCTCTGCAATCACTCTCGACAACGCTACTGGCACACCTGCTGTCGCCAATATGAGAAAGGTCAGGTAGAGAGGATATACTTCCTGATAGAGTCCGAGACCTCTGTCGCCAACTATCTCTTGAAGGGGAATTCGATAGAACATCCCGATAACTTTTGACAAAATCCCCGCTATGGCTAAGATCAACGCTCCCGCGAGAAAATGACTTTTTTTCAACATGGGTAACTCCTTTATTCGTCTCTTTGACTGGATACCCGTGGGGCAGCACCAATCGACATGAACCCACTCTCTATCCTACTATCATTTCCCTCTTCCAGCAAACAGGTATATCGATGGAATTTCGCAGGAATACTGGTGAAAAACAGATTCCATTGATTTTTTTTAATCATCTGCCTGTGTGATCTATGAGTAGGAGGGGATATTATGCCCACAACCGGATTTTTGATCCGCCATGTACAGTGGCCGCTAATGGAGGCTTTGAAAGGAAATCGCATCCGTCCTTACATGAAAGAATTGCAAGCAACACAGCGTCTACCTGCCGAAGCGCTTGCCGTGCAGCAGCGAGAAAAGCTGGTGAAACTACTCGATCATGCGATACAAAATGTTCCAGCTTACACTGCCTTCGCCCCAGATTGGAGTAACATGCGCGAGATGCCTGAACGTTTTTTGCAGCGGATTCCTGTTCTGACCAAAACACACTTTCGGCAAAACGCTGATCAATATTTGAGCCAGGGCCGACAAACAAGCAGGCTCATTGGCAATCGAACGGGAGGATCCACGGGTGAACCTACCCATTTTTACCTCGATCGTCCAACTGTCGAGCGATATGAAGCTGCACGGTGGTTTGGGCTATCCTGGTACGGTATTCGCTTTGGTGACCCATGTGTGATGATTTGGGGCTCTCCACTCGAATTAAACGCCCAGCAAGCTCGCCGCTACCGCTGGAAGGAACGCTGGTTGAAAAACCGCCTGATGATTTCTGCCTATGAATTGGACGAAAGACATTTGGAAGCAAACCTGCGCCTCATCCGGGAATTCCGTCCAGCCTATTTATACGGGTACGCCTCCGCGCTGCATACCCTCGCCATGATGATGCTACGACGCGGCATGGGACTTGGAATCCCGCTTAAAGCCGTGGTCTCTACAGCAGAAAGCCTGCACGAGCAACAACGGCAAGCGATTACCCAAGCTTTTGATGCGCCTGTTGTGAATGAATACGGCGCTCGTGACGGCGGAATGATCGCCTATCAATGTAAAGCAGGGAGCATGCATGCCTTTTCCGGGAACTGTTATTTGGAGGTAGTCGATCCAATTACGCATATTCCCCTCAACAATGGGCACCCAGGAGCACTGCTTGTCACTGACCTGCACAATACCGTCATGCCTCGCCTGCGCTACCAAATAGGAGATGTCGTCGCTCTTTCTGATTCAGCCTGCTCATGCAATCTCCCTTTTCCACTTCTTGCTTCGATCGACGGCAGAGAAGACGACATGTTCCTATCACGAAACGGACAGTATGTACACGGACATTATTTTAATCACATTGTTCGCAATATGGACAGCTTTCGCACCTTCCAGATCGTCCAGCATGAACCGGAGCGACTGAGCCTGCGACTGGTGAAGGAGCCCGAACGTTTTTTGCCTGCCGATGAAGCCAAGCTTTTGGCAGGAATTCGCGCGGCGTTAGGTCAAGTGAGTATCCACGTTTCTTATGTGGAGACCATTCCCCCAGCTAGCTCAGGTAAGACTCGTTATGCCATCCGGGAATTCTCGCTTACGAGCGCCCCCCCGCTGGAGTAGACCGCTTGCGTACTTTTTGCAGCAGCTCTGACACAAGTGGCTCGCGAACCAAAATGAGCACAACTAGATATAAAAGAGCTGCACCCATAATTCCCAGCGATAAGTACAACCAGACAGGCAAAACGGATAACCATGGATCGATGAACAAAATAGCACCAGCCATGACTGCGCAGCCCAGAATGGTTTTCCCCGTAGTCATGAGGAAATTCGCTCGTACAGGGCTACCTATTGCCCTCCACAGCAAAATAAACAGCAGAAGCGCTTGACTGATGGCTGAAACCGCATTGGCGAGAGCAATTCCGCCATGACCAAGCAGCGGAATGAGCAACCAGTTGGCTAGGGCATACACACCGATCCCAATCGCCCCGATTATAACGGGTGTCTTCGTGTTTTCCAGTGCATAAAAGGCGCGAGTCAGCAGATCTCTCGACGCTAAGAAGAAAAGTCCCACGCCGTAAAACGGTAGTGCCCACGCTGTTAAAGCGACAGAATGCTCATCGAACGCACCGCGCTCAAAAGCTAGACGGATGATCGGCTCTGCGTATAACGCAAGTCCAACAGTCACGGGCAGCAGCAAAATGAGGAGATAGGCAAGTCCCTTTTGCAGGATTTGCTTCATCTCCGTCATTTCCCCCCGCTTGACATGACTAGCCAACAGTGGGAATAACGGCAACGTAAACGCCCCGACAAAAATAGCCAGAGGCAATTGCATGATCTGGTTCGCATTGGCGAGAGCGGAAACGACACCCGTTCCAAGCCCTTCCGCGAAACCTCGCTCCAAAAAGGTAGTCGCCTGAGCAACAACTGCACCAATTAAAATCGGAATGACTCGCTCGCCCATGCCTTTGAGAGCAGCGTCCTCACGCCAAGCGAAGGAGAAGCGCTGCTGATAACCGAATCCGCGCAAAGTCGGGAGAATCGGCAACAGTGCAGCCAAGTAACCGATTGTCGTAGCCATGGCCAAACCAATGGGTCCATACATCGGAACGAGCACATACATGCTGACAATTACCAAAGCACCATTGGCTACCGTACCGAGCGTCGGTGTAAAGAAATGTTGGTGAGCATTACAAATACTCGACCACAGCCCTGTTAACCCGATGAAAATAGCTGATGGCCACATCCATTGCAGCATGCTAGCCGTGAGTTCAAGCTTCTCACCTGTCAGTCCAAACATTGCAGCAAGCTGATAAGAAAAGACAACTCCTAAGACAGACAGAGCAACGAATATACCTAAAATGATCGTGAGCATCTTCTGATAGAGGTCAGTCGTCCGCTCCCCTTTTTCCATCATGCCGCGCATGGTCGGAATCAGTACAGCATTGACCGCTCCCGGTATGACCAAGAACAGCGTCAGCGGGATCGTTGCCGCGATATTAAACGCATCTGCCTCCATACCAGTACCGTACAAGTTGGATACATACACACTGCGAAAAAAGCCCAGAAGCCTTCCAACGAGAGTCAGCACAACAATCATGGAAGCAATTTTTAACAAACTCATGTCCACTTTTCTCCTATCCCTATTTGAAACCCTACGTTCCAGGCTTGGTTCTAACCCCTCAAACTACCTAGTTATCATATCTTATTTCTACCGTTCCTACCAACCTCTTTCCCCCCGGCTTGCTACCGGGTTGCCAGATTCATTATAATAGGTAGGTTAATCCCTACCTGTAGGAGGACTACAATAAAAATGAGAGAAACCGTGTTGAAGTGGGGAAGCCAATCAACTACATGGTTGTATTTGCTGTTGGCCTATCCAGTAAT
The DNA here is from genome assembly GCF_000010165.1 of Brevibacillus brevis NBRC 100599. Lineage (NCBI taxonomy): Bacteria > Bacillati > Bacillota > Bacilli > Caryophanales > Paenibacillaceae > Brevibacillus > Brevibacillus brevis. Next base: position 1,714,525 of record NC_012491.1, on the reverse strand, counting down.
TGATTACGTCTTGCGACAGATTCTACCGATTCTAGTCATATCTTCTTTGTGGGATGAAGCACTGCTCATCGTTCTGATGCTGTTTACGTTTGGAGCCTTTTTGCAATCAAACAGAACGATGCCTGGAATCAAACATTGGCTGGGAGCCTTTTTCGTCCTGGGTGTTGCCATCATGGTGACAGACATGGCGAACTGGGAAGCGACTGTGGAAGGATTCCGCTCTGTCTACCAGTACATCCTCGCCTTTTTCATGGGCTTCTATTTACTGAAGTCGATGGAAGACCTGAACAAGTTCATGAAGGTACTTGTGCTGGTTGGTTTCGTAGCGGCACTGTATGGTGTCTTGCAAGTCATCGTGGGCGTCAAAACACCTGAATCATGGGTGCAGGAAGGGGAAGCAGTTACAACGCGTGCATTCTCCTTCGTAACGAGCCCGAACGTATTGGGCAGCTATATGGCGTTGGTTACACCGATTGCCGCTGGTCTGTTCATGACAGCTACTACTCTCAAGCAAAAATTGATTTGGGCCATTGTTGCACTGACCACCGTGCTTGCTTTGCTCTTAACCGGGTCCCGCGGTGCCTGGTTCGCTCTTGCCTTTGCCGTGTTCGTTTGCTTCTACATCTGGAACAAACGAGTAGCAGGATATCTGGTGATCGCAGGAATTATCGGGGTTGTAGCCCTGTTCTTCGTTCCTGATTCAGTTCCGCTTGTCGGAAAAGTAAAAGACCGCATTTTCACGCTGTTTACACCTGAATACTTCGAATCTAGCAGCCAAGGCGGACGTATTGGCCGTTGGGGCGAAGCCTATGACAAGATGCGCATCGAGCCATTATTCGGCGTCGGTCTCGGTCATCACGGCGGTGCAGTTGCTACGCGCCATTTCGGAACGATTTATTCAGATAGTTATTTCTTCAAAAGCTTGGCGGAATACGGTCTGATCGGGATCATCCTGTTAATCGGTTCCGTGATCACCATGTTCAAGTATGGCGCCGGACTTATCCGCAACCTCCAAGGCTCGCCGCACTTTTTCGCGATTCTCGGACTGCTGGGCGGACTAATCGCGGTAGCAACGCATAACCTCGTGGAAAACATTTTCGAGGTGCCGTTCGTGGCCCTCTATTTCTGGCTGTTTGGCGGCTTCCTCTGCGCATTATTCGTCGACCAGACACAAAATAAAAGGTGGTGAGGGCATGCGCCGGAATCCTATTCTCGATACGATAAGCTGGGCGCTGTACGCCATTGCCCTGTTTCTGATTTATCATTTGCTCGTGAAACCCGCGTTCCTTGATTTAACGTGGATTGCTGTACTCATTTTCCTGCCACTGCTAGCATTTTGCTACTTTGTGGTACATCCGTCGGAACGTCGACAAGTGCTTGTGTTTACCATCGGCTTCTTGCTCTTGGATCGCGCACTGACACGCGTCGATGTGAAAACGACCGCTGCTCTGTTGATCGGTGGTGCAATCGCAGTCATCGTGATTGCGCTTCTCGTGAAATGGTATGGGCGCCTCAACTGGCGTGCAGTCGGCTCGTTAGTTCTGATCGCACTTTTGGCGAACGTGACGTTCAACAGAGATACTCTGACTGCACTGAGCCACTTTACCGTGACATACGAATCTGATCGTTTGTACAACGGCGATTGGGTAGATTATTTCCCGATCACGCTGCAAGACGTCAATGGCGATGGCAAGATGGAGATCATTACGTACGGCAATGCCGAGGAGCTTCCACTACCAGAAAAAATTGAAAAGCCAGAGACGGAAGAAGAGAAAAAAGCAATGGCGGAGAAGCTGCGCCATTTGCAGGCGGAACCTGTTTCTCTCTACGTCCTGACCTGGAAAGATGGGCAAATGGTGCGGATGCCGAATGATCAGATTCCGGCAGAAACCATGGAGATCATCAAGGAAAAGCTGCCGACCGATTACCCAGGCTTCCCGTATTACACGATGAAAGATGGGCAATTGGTACCGAATGTCCAACGCCAACCATATGCGGAAGGCATGATGCAAATCGGAACGGCACCCTATCGTGCGTTTATGCTTGACATGGAGAACATCGCAAATCAACTGGCAGATAATGCAGGCAGTATAGACGTCCGACAAACATTGGGTTCCAAGTACACGGATCTACACATTAAGGATGGTATGCTAACAGGTAACTACGACGGCAAGCCTTTTGGCGGCACGACCAAAGCTACCAAGCTGATGACCACCATGATGCTGCCAGATGGCCGCGAGGGAATCGTTGTCATGGGCGAGCACCTGAGTGTACTGTCTGTAGAGGCAGATGGCACACTGACAGAATCGTACACACTGACACGCAAACAGGCTGAATTGGCAACTGGCGAGTTCATTCCTGCCGATATCGACAACGACAAGGTCGATGAGCTACTCGTGGCTGGCAAACCTTCGTACATCTTGAAACCAAAAGCAGACGGTACGTGGGAAATTTTGTGGGCAAGCGGTGACTACGATAAGAGCTTCCGCTTCTCCAACTTTGCTACGATTGGTAACAACGCCAAGCCTGAGATCGTAGCCAAAGCGAAAAGCTGGGTAAGTACCACAGATACTCGCTATTTGGCTGGCTATGACTACACGCCAGAGGGCTTGAAACAAACCTGGCGCATCTACATGCCGCTGATCAATGTTCAAATCGGCGACATCGATGGAGACAAAGAAAACGAAATCGTGGCTAATATGTACAATACGCATCGTATTCTCGTGTTTAAGCAGCACAACATTCCGGTACTCGGACTCACAATCGGGCTATTCGTGGGACTCTTGGGATACGGAGTCGTAAGGAGGTTTCGCCATGCGTAAAGCGACGAAAGCATGGGCATTGCTCGCTGCCATCTGCACAGCCTCCCTGCTCGGTGGCTGCACGTATGAATCAGGGACGAAGGCTTTTGCCACTACCAATTTTGACCAAAAGCCGGATCAAACGACAACGGTCCAAACCGAGTCAGGGGCAGAGTGGTTGAAAACAGCCCTAGAAAAGGGAAAAACGGATAAAGATGCACAGACTTACTGGTATAAGGGGTATGTAAAAAACACAATCCTGTCTCGTACCACGACGAGTATGTTCAATGGAGCCGTCATCAACGGGAAAGGCTACAATGTGGATGCACGCATCGCGGCCCAGCCTTATTCGTACTATCGAATTAACGACAAACGCTACATCAAGGCAAATGAGCAGTTTGTAACCGCTCCGGATGAGCCGCTAGCATTTGATGTATTGAAAGGCTTCGAGGACTGGCTGCCTCTCATGGACAAGGCCGTCCAATTGCCTGAGGAAAAAGTTATCGGTGTAGTCAGCGTTCCGTTCCAATTGAAAATGACAGGAGCAGAATGGCTGAAAAATAGCCAAAGCCCACTGTTTGAACCATTGAAAAAGCAATTGGGAGAACGCCCTGATCTGGACTATATCTTGAAGGAATCCACGATCAAGACAACGTTTTGGTTCGGTAAGGAAGACCGTCTGATCCACCAATACGAGACTTGGATCATTCTCCCACTCCCTGAAGCCGGAACGATGGACCAGCAAGTGATGTTCAACCTGTTAAAATACGGCGATACTGGTGGCATTCACATCAAGGAACCGGAAGAAGTAGAGAAATATTTGCTGTACTAAAAAAAGCCTGCTACCTTAGCTTGGCAGCAGACAAATCAGTACGAATCAGGACCTGGCGAACATCGTCAGGTCCTTTTATTTTGAAGCAGAAGAAGTATGCCTGCCACACGAAGAAAACCCCGTAGCCTTCATTGGCTCCGGGGCGATGCTGTACTATTTTTTCACCAGTTCATCCATCAATTGCGCCAATTGCTTCGCCTGTTCACGGCGCTCATACGGTTTCACACGCTCTGCAAAATCCGCTCCGCGTTCCTCGCTACCCGTTTGTTCTTGCGTTTTCCACTCCTGATACAGCTTCAGGTATGCTTGCTTGATCTCGTCTTTTTGCTCAGGATCGGCTACTTGCCCAAGACGGAAATCTTCAATAATCTCTGTCGCTTCGCCTCTTTTGTTCAGAGCAAGGATCGGGTTGCCAATCCCCATGTATTCGTAGAGCTTGCCCGGAATATACGCTCCGGCGTCAGCGGACACATCCCCGATCAGCAAGAGAGCATTCGCGCCTTTCATCAATCCGAGCGCTTCTTTATGCGGCAGGTTCCCTAACACGCGAACGATGTCACTCAGCCCCAATGCTTCTACACAGTCGCGATTTTCGGAATACCCCGGGTAATCGAACACTCCGGCAAAGCTGAGCAAGAGATCATTTCGGTCTACTGCTTTTTCATCGATGAGTTCCCGGATGGCTTGCAGGAGAAGGCGTGGGTTGCGCTTTTGATACAAAATACCTGCGTACACCGCATGAAACTTGTCCGGAGCAGCATGGCTGGGAGCCAACCCTTGAAAATCAGCCTGATCAAACCCATTGTAGATCAGCTCCATCCGCTTGATGCGGTTCTGGTGCTTCTCGCGAAAATTATAGGCGAAGGTCGCAGTGACGGTCGTGATCGCATCCGCTTGGGACATCACCGCCTCCTCCATTCGCTCTTCCATGCGCTCTCGCCATTCGATGCCAGAGGTGTGCATATTTTGCGTCCATGGATCACGGAAATCCGCTACCCATTTGCAGCCAAACTCACGGGAAAGCTTTTTCGCAATCAAATGGTTCGTTACGGGTCCCGATGTAGAAAAAATCACGTCGATCTTTTCACGTCGCATGATTTCTCGCCCTAGCTTGAGCGCATTCGGCATCCACAGGATTTGGTCGTCTGGAATCAACAGGTATGGCTTAACTTTTTTCAGCACGTTGACGATCTGTTTTTTTACCTTCGCCTTAAATGATGGCTGTGATGGTGTAGACGTTGTATTGGCACTTGCTGATGGGGCTTGTCCCCCTCGATTCGGCAGCAGCTGCCACTCCTTCGCACGGTGAATGGTGACATCACTCGGCAGTTGTGCCAAAAGGGATGGATCGAGCGTCGCATGATAAGCAGGATCTACTGTCAGTACATGGACATTCCAGCCAAACTCCCCCAAATATTTGGCCATTTTCAACGGTCTTGGCACGCCGCCTCCCCCAATAGGAGGAAATATGTAGCATATGATCAACACGTTGTGCGTATTCATTTACGTAACCGTCCTTCTCCATTTCAATTTTCCATCATCAACGATACCATAAGTGCTGTCTTATTGCGAATCTAGCAGGCATCTGCTATAGTGAAAATGGCTTTGTTTACAAATGATCGTTTATTTTTTCGGTACACCGCCTCTATTCGGTCGTGCCTCCATGTACATAACCTCAGTAGGGGTTTTTAATTACGATTCGGGTGAATTCAGATGAGCAAATTACGAGTCCTCCACGTGATTGGCGGGGGGGAATTTGGCGGTGCTGAACAACATATTCTCAATTTGGTCACTACTTTTCCAGTCGACGAAGTAGAAGTCGCAGTCGTATGCTTCTATGATTCTCTTTTTGCGAGTAAATTGCGGGAATCAGGCATCCAAGTCATTACACTGAATCAGTTCGGACGTTTTGACTTACGATTGCTACAGGCTCTGCGGAATGCCTTTACCACATTCCAACCAGCGATCATTCATACGCATGGGATTAAAGCCAATTTCTTTTCACGACTGGCCGCTCGCGGTATGAAGGTGCCTTTGCTGACCACTGTTCACAGCTCACTCCGTTATGATTATACAAGCTCCTTGGCCTATGCCATTGTCAGCATGATGGAAATGAGCACGAGACATTGGAACCGTCATTACATCGCGATCAGTGGTGCGATTGCCGATATTTTGCGGGGGCAGGGTGTTCGCTCGTCTGACATTAGCGTGATTTATAACGGAATGGACATGAAGCCTTATCGGCAAAACCATTTACGGGAGAATGACCGCAATCGACTGCGTGCGGAATGGAACATACCAGAGGACGCCTTTTTGTTCGGGACAGCAGCTCGCTTTGTTCCCGTAAAAGGGCTCCCGATTCTGCTCGATGCTTTTCATACGCTTGTGGCGGACACGAAAGGGGCGGCTCCTTACCTCGTATTGATCGGAGACGGTTCTGAACGTGCAATGCTTGAAGCGAAGGTAAAAGAATTGGGGCTGGAATCGCGTGTTCGCTTTGCTGGATTTCGACAAGACATTCCTGCGTGCTTGCATGCCTTAGATGGCTTTGTCCACTCTTCCTTGTATGAAGGGCTTGGCTATACCATCATCGAGGCTATGGCTTCGGAGGTTCCTGTCGTAGCAAGCAATGTCGGTGGTGTGAAAGAGTTTGTTTTCGATGGCGAGACGGGGCTGATCGTCGAACCGGGAAATCCTGCTTTGTTGGCGCAAGCAATGGAACGACTTTGGACTTCACCACAATTGCGTGAGATCTTGGTGCAAAACGCGTTGAACAAAGTAGAATCGATTTTTACCATTCAACTCATGACCGAACAAATTGTTGCTCTTTATCGTACGTTACTGAAATGACGAAAGGCACGGTGAAACGCGAACAGCGGGCATCGTGCTTTTTTTATATGATTTATTTGAAGAATCTGTTTTTATGGTTGCCTACTCATGATCAATCTGGTTACATATGAATTGGAACTATTTTGTATAGCAAGCTGCACCAGACAGAAAGGGTGAAAATGAGATGAAACTATTTCTATCGGTAGACATGGAAGGTATTTCAGGCATTGTAGATACGAGCTATATTAACCCGAGTTCGGGGGTTAACTATCAGCGTGGACGCCAATTTATGACAGATGATGCCAATGCGGTTATTGAAGCTGCACTTGAGTCTGGCGTAACGGAAATTGTCGTAGCAGACAGCCACAACACGATGAACAACATTCTCTGGGAAAAGCTCCATCCGAAAGCGAGACTGTTGGCAGGTTCTCCACGCGATTCATCCATGATGCAGGGAATCGATGAGAGCTTTGATGCAGCGATGTTTATCGGCTATCATACTCGCCAAGGGATTCCTGGTGTGCTCAGCCATACAATGTCCGGGGTGGTTCACAATATGTATATCAACGGACAAGTCGTGGGTGAGTTCGGCTTTAACGCCGCGATCGCGGGTATGCATAACGTTCCTGTTGTCATGGTGTCTGGTGATAATCTCATCGCTGTCGAAGCACAGGAATTGATTCCAGGCATCCAAACAGCGATCGTGAAGGAAGCGGTATCCCGCACAGCTGCTATCTGTCTCTCGCGCGAAGAAGCGACCGCTGAACTGAAACGCAAGACAGCCAATGCCTTGCGCAACCGGAACAACATCCAGCCATTCCGTACAGCTGTACCTGTAGAGCTGGCGATGGAATTCTCGCACGCAGGACAAGCCGAGATGGCCGCAATTGTCCCGGGCACGCGTTATGAAACAGCAACAAACACTGTCTATTACAATGCAGCCAATCCGCAGGATATGTACAAAACAATGCGCGCTATGCTGAATCTGGCATCCGGTGCTGAATTTTTTTAAAAAGAAGAAGGAAGGAACGGAAGGGCTGAAATCAGTTCTTCCGTTCTCCATTTTGGCGGTAGATTATTCAAGCCCGCCTATTCTTCCGTTTCCGCGCTACTTGTGGCCGGAAGCCTCTTTTTCCCTTTCTAGCTTTTGCTTTTCCCTTCGCTTTCTCCTTCTGTCTGTTGTTCATTCCTCGATTGGATGCCCGAGAGCCTGGCCCGCCTCCAACAGCGTGCTGTTGCTTCGTGTTGGAGCTTTCAATCGCAGCATTCGTACCACCTGTACTGTACGTGCCACCCCCACCTGCAACTTGTGTGGCGGAAGCATTTCTAAGACGTCTTGCCAGCTTGACTACTTGATCGTTTATCACCACAATGGCTTCTTTTCCATTTTTCTTTTTGCCCTTATGATGACCATGATACTCCGATTGCTTGCCGGCCATTCCCCGATTTCGCGCAATTCCACCAGCTCCCACGCTCTGTTGTTGCAGTGTGTTCGATGAATCGATGGCGGCATCATTACCGGCAGCACCGCTTCGTCCTGCTCCACTGGCAATTTGGGTGGTGTTTGGGGCATTCGTAAACTGCGTATTGAGTACGACAACCACTCTACTGGTTTCACGCAAAAATGTCTTCACGACCATTCGCTTTTTACCCTTTTGGTAAATGACTGTCAGTTTATCCTTCCGACGGGACATGTGCAGTTCATTCCTTTACATGAGCTACTACATGTAAATGCGCAAGACGGACAAAGCGTGTTGGACAAATGATGTGGATTTGCAAAAAATATACTATTGTTCGTATTCCGAAGCGTATACTGGAAATTCACTTCTTTCCTCCACTGTAGTTACTACCCAAATATAAAAGCAGACCCACCATGTGAGTCTGCTTGTCGTTTCAGCTTTTATAATTTCCGAACGTTCGTGGCTTGAGGACCGCGTTGACCGTTTTCTACGTCAAACTCCACCTCTTGCCCTTCGTCCAAGGATTTGTACCCTTCGCCCTGAATAGCGGAGAAGTGAACAAATACGTCATCTCCACCATCACGCTCGATAAAACCGAAACCTTTTTCACTGTTGAACCACTTTACTCTTCCACGTTCCATTTTTGCCTCCTAGCATGTAACCCTTACATGACATTTGAAATATTGTCTTACCTCGGTTACTATTGCCATTTACGAGGCTTATTATACGTGACCGAATTTTTTTCTCCTACTTCGCAGCCTCTGTTGCTTCTTTGGCTTTGCTCTGGTCCACAATAAATTGTCCCTTCCAGTCGCCCTTTGTTTTACCGATCCGGTTCACATCGATATTTAAAGTGAGTGGCTGTGGTAGCTTGACTCCATGCGTGACGAAGGCAAGAACGCCCTCTGGCTTGTCATGATCGGCTATTCCAACCTCGACTTCCTTACCGGACTCGTCTGTTAAGTAGAAAGGCATATTATCCCCTTTGGTCCCGATAAAGTTTAGGACACTTGTACCTTCCAAGCCTTTTTCCTGGTACACGGGATTGCCATTTGCTTCGCCTACCACATCTAAACCTGTCGTATCGAATTCGAAAGGCACCAGTTCTCCATTTTGTTGTTCAATGCGATAGTGCAACAGAACCTTGCTATCTTCCGCATACACTTCCGTAAAATGAATCGTAATCCCCTGATCGGTAATTTTTTGATCGATCGGAATAGACAATCCTTCTGCCGCTGCTCGCTTAACCCCTTCACCCACCAACTTGTTCAAGTCTTTTGGATTGTCTGCAAAATAAGAGGTTCCATTTAAAGCCGCATATACGCCAGTCGGCAGTATAATAGCAGCAACTAATCCCATCATAAGTAATTTTTTCTTCATCGTTACAGGCTCCTTTTTTTCGTGATAGCGATGAAAGGACTGCCTGACACGCTGGTCGAGTTCATCAGGGATCGTGGTTTCGTCCATTTGCTTGGTGAGTGACTGTTTTATGATTTTTTCGATAGACATGTTTGGAGTTCCTCCTCATTCCATTCGACGTCAATCCACTCGCGGATGCGCTTTAATGCCAGATGATTTCTCGATTTTGCTGTCCCCACAGGTATTTGCAGCAGTTCGGCTATCTGATCGTACGTATAATCGTAGTAATACCGATAAATGACGACGATCCGCAGCTTGAACGGCAGCTTTTGGATTGCTTGCTGCATCTCTGTGGCAGACTCCATCGCAAGCATTGGCTCATCCGGTGTTTCGACATGTTGCTCTTCTTCCAAGCTCTGTTTTCGTTCTAACAGACGGAATCTTCTCCAAATCTGTCTACGCCAGTTATTCACCTGTCTAATGACAATCCCATTCACCCAGAAAAGAAACGGACGCTTGTGATCATAGGCAGGCAGTGATCTCCATAGCTGATAGTAAATTTCGCTTACAATATCATGAACATCTTCTTTATTCGTGACCATGGCTGCTACGGTACCGTAAACTTTTGTCCGCGTCATGCTGTAGATCACCTCAAAAGCTTCTTGATCTCCTTCACGCAAACGGTCCAGCCACAGTTCTAACATTTGATCATTCATCGGAGGGCCCCCTGAAATTGTATACACCTTGTATTGGCTCTCTCGTTCAATATGGTTCACTACTTTATGAAAAAAACCTCTCCAAACGCTTTTACGTGCGTTTAGAGAGGTTTTCTCGTACGAATCAGTGGAACCTTATTTAAGAATTAAATGCGCACCACAGTCGCCTTGCTGACAAGGTCACGCGGGATGCGGTTCTTTGTATCGAAGAGGATCGGTGCGTCAGCCATCTTTTCAGCAACCTGTGCCCAATCTGCCTCAGCAAATTCCTTTTGCACAGCAGTCAGGATCAACGCATCTGCTCCATTCACTGCTTTGTCCAGGCTTTCAACCTTGTGATCATACACAGTCGGAACAGCCGGATCGTAAGAACGAACGTCTACTCCTTTTGCCATGAGCACCTTGATAAGGTCGTGGACAGGGCTTACACGGTCGTCATTGGAAAAGTCTTTCATTGCCATTCCCAACACAGCTACACGGCTTTCTGCCAATGTCTTGCCATTCTTCTTCAACGCTTGCTCGAGCATGCCGATCAACACTTCAGGTACCGCATCATTCGTGTTGCGAGCCAGTTGCAGAATCGGCAGGTTTACTTCCAATTCACGTGCCTTAGGCTGCAAGTAGTACAACGCATTCGGCAAGCAGAAGCCGCCTACACCCGGTCCTGGCGATAACAGGTTTACACGTGTGTGCGTATTAGCAACCTTGATCAGCTCGAACGTATCGATGCCAAATGCCTCAGAGAAACGAGCGAATTCCTGCACCATCGCAATGTTCACATCACGCTGGATGTTCTCGATGACTTTTGCTGTCTCGACTACGCGGATATCCGTAATCGTAATGTCGGTCTCGCTGATGAAGGACAACAACTCTTTACCTTTTTCAGCGCTTTGTTCATTGATGCCACCCAAAACGAGCGGCATATGGATGAACTCTTCAAAAGCACGCCCCTCTGCAATTCGCTCCGAGCAGTATGTCAGGTAGAAATCGACACCCGCAACAAGGCCGCTTGTTTCCTCCAAAATCGGCAGAATCACATCTTCTGTCGTTCCTGGTACGACGGTACTGCGGATCATGATCGTATCGCCTTTTTTCAGTACACGACCGAGCGACTGTGCACAGCTTTTCAGCGGTCCGAGATCAGGATCGCCGTTATGAACAGGCAACCCAACTGTTACAATATAGTTATGGACTTCCGCAGCAGCTTCCTCGTAGGAGGACGTTGCACGGAAACGTTTTGCTTCAATCTGCTCTTTGAGGATCTCTGGCAACGTTTTTCCCTGATAGGACTCCAGGTGATGGGAATGTGCCGCATTGATCTCTTCGACGACATGCGGTAAGACGTCAATACCGATGACGTTTGCTCCTTTCATGGCATAGGTAAGCGCCAACGGCAAGCCTACAAACCCCAATCCCACAACAGCTACGCGTACAGGTTGTGTCATTGCGTATCTCCTCTTTCACATTCTCCAAGTAAGGTCCGTATGACTGTAAGAAATCACGCGGCCAACTTGCGTATATTTTAGGACAGGTAGTAAACACCTGCAGCGACAAAAAGCACACACAATCCGATGAGGACCTTGTACAACGTTTCCAAGGCTGTTCCTCCCCCATACAATCTTGGCTTGTCCTCTTTTTCGTAAAAAGGACGTTGATTGGGCAGAATAGTTTGGTACTCTTTCGCCAAATCAAATTATACTCTCGTTTGAAATATCGTTCAACCCGTCTAACGAGGCAAGGATGCCCCTATGATATACGAAAAACCGATGGACAGGACCATCGCAATAAAGCCAATGGCCCTGTTATCCTTCGCAATTTCCTGATCAACATTAAACGTTGGGGTCATGAATTCAAAAATGAAGTACGCAGACAGCAACAGGAAAAATCCGAATGTCGCCCAAATCAACGCTTCGCCCAAAGACAAATGCGCCTGAATGGAATAACGGAAAATGTTCGCGATCCCAAAAATTTTCCCGCCTGTTGCCATTGCTACTGCCATGTTCCCACGCTTCAATTCTTCCCAAACACGATATCGCGTCACCAGTTCAAAAATGGCTAAGAATAAAACCATCGCCAGTCCAGACACTGTAAAATAAGCTGCAGTTGCAAAATATGGATTGTGTAGAAGGCTTTCCATATGTCCCTCCCGACCTCTTATTTCAATTCGGCAATGGTAGCACCTACGCCGCCTTCTCCTTGACCGCCCAAGCGGAAGGATTTTACATTACGATGACTCCGCAAATACTCGTGCACGCCTTTGCGCAGTACTCCTGTCCCGTGTCCGTGAATAATAGACACCGAGTGCAAGCCTGCCAGCAGTGCATCATCTAAAAACTGATCGATTTCCCGAATGCTGTCCTCGACGTTGTAGCCGCGCAAGTCGAGATCCATCTTGATATTGTCACTGCGACGTTTCACAGAGGTATACGGAGCCGCTTGCGGTTTTTGCTGGATGGAGTTTTGTACATGCATATCATCGCGTTTTACTTTCATTTTCATGATCCCGATCTGCACGAGGAACTCTTCATTGTTTACCTTTTCCAGCACGGTTCCTTTTTGTCCGAAGCTCGTCACCATTACCTCGTCGCCCACCTTGATCTGCGTGGCGCGAACTGCTTTTGCCGGCTTCTTCACCTTTTCCTTCTCCAGCTCAAGCACGGCATTACCCAAGCGCTTCTTCGCATCGATGAGACGATGCTCCTTGATCTCCATGCCTTCTGCCATCATTTCGCGCAGCTCGCGAATGATCGTTTCCGCTTCTTCTTTTGCGAGTTGGACAGCAATTCGCGCTTCGTCTTCTGCTCGCTCCATTCGTTTGTTTTTCTCTTCAGCAAATTGGGCGCGCTCTTCCTCGAGCTGTGTACGCAGTTCTTCCGCTTCTTGGCGGGCTGCCTTTGCCGCCAACCTGTCTGCTTCCGCCGACTTGCGATTACGCTCCAACGAAGCAATCATGCTCTCGACCTGATTGTCTTCCTCACTGATCGAGCCACGCGCTACATCAATGATATGTTCCGGCAATCCCAAACGTCTTGCGATGGCAAACGCGTTGGATCTGCCAGGCACCCCGATGAGCAAGCGATAAGTAGGACGCAACGTCTGTACGTCAAATTCTACGCTGGCGTTGATGACTTCGGGTCTATCGTAGGCATACGCCTTCAGTTCACTGTAGTGAGTCGTTGCAACCAATCTCGCACCGGAATCAATCACATGGTCGATGATGGACATGGCCAAAGCAGCACCCTCTGTTGGGTCTGTTCCTGCGCCTAGCTCGTCAAACAACACCAAGCTCTTGTCATCCATTTTCGCCAAGATTTGAATAATATTGGTCATATGGCTCGAGAATGTAGACAGGCTCTGCTCGATGGATTGCTCATCCCCGATATCGGCAAAAATGGAGGAGAATACAGTCATCTCGCTCTCTTCCTCCGCCGGAATGTGCAAGCCCGCCATCGTCATCAAGGACAGCAGCCCGATTGTTTTGAGGGAAACGGTTTTCCCCCCTGTATTCGGACCCGTCACAACAATTGCCTGATACTCTCCACCTAGCTCCACATCGACTGGAACGACAACTTCACGTGGAATGAGTGGATGACGCGCTTTTCGCATGTTCACGTATCCGCGATCATTGATGCGTGGACAAATCGCCTTCATGCTCCAGGCAAGCTGCGCCTTGGCAAACATAAAATCGAGCTCTGTCAGTGCTTCTGTATTCTCGACCAAAGCCTCTACCGCAAAGGATACTTGCTCCGTCAACACATACAGAATGCGCTCCACTTCACGCTCCTCGCGCAGGCGAAGCTCGCGAAGCTTGTTGTTCATCTCGACAATCACTTCCGGTTCAATAAAGAGCGTCGCTCCGGATGCCGACTGATCGTGAACAATTCCACCAAATACCGAACGATACTCCTGCTTCACCGGAATGACGAAACGATCTCCACGAATCGTAACGATGTTTTCCATCAGCATTTTTTGGTACGTAGACGAGCGTGTCATTTGATCGAGTTTTTCGCGAATGCGGGACTCGAGCTGTCGAATCTCCTGACGCACCTGACGCAATTCAAGACTCGCGCTGTCCAAAATATCGCCGTTTTCATCAACACAGCGGCGAATTTCGGTTTCCAACTCGCGCAGGCCCTCAATACGCTCTGCCTGCTGTTGCAATAATGGCAGCTCGTGATCGTCACACATATCGAGCAAAAACGTTTTGAGCCTGCGTCCGGCCATAACGGTGCTGGCGATATCCAGCAATTCCATCGGGGCGAGCATGGCGTTCAATCTGGCGCGCTGTACGGGGCCGCGGATATCGCGAATGCCTCCGAGCGGTACGCTGCCTTTTAAGCGTAACACGGTTGCTGCTTGTTCAGTCCCTTGCTGAGCGTTAATGACTTCATCCAAACGTAAAAAAGGAATCAGCTCTGATGCTTTTTCTTTTCCATATGTGCAAGATGCCTTGTCAATCAACAGGGCGACTATTTTATCGTATTCTAACGTCTTTAAAACCCGTTGTTCCACTGTGCTCCTCCTTCTTTATCCAGCGGCGACCGTTGTACCGTGCGGGCGGGAGCGACGGTCTATACCGGCAATCATTACGATATCTCCCCATTATAGCATGGCAGCGGAGCTTAGAAAACTTGGGCAACGGATAGCTTCGGACAGGCACCACTAGCGAAGGATAATTTTACACGTTTTCGTTTGGCATAGTTCAGCTCCTGGCGTGAGAGAATGAAAGGTGAAACAACCCTAAAGGAGGAGTACACTTGACGATCATGCGCCATATCGTCCGCTTTATCGTCGCTGCCGTAGTCCTGATGTTTGTCGGCTTTCTGGTCCCCGGCTTTTCAGTTAGCAGTTTTTGGACAGCTCTGCTCGCGGCCGTTGTCATCGCACTGATTGGCTGGGCCGTAGAAGCCATCTTCGGAGAACGAATTTCGCCGTACAATCGGGGTATTATCGGCTTCTTGGTCAGTGCCGTCGTGATTTATCTCACACAGTTCATCGTCTCTGGCTTCCGCGTAACGATTCTTGGAGCGCTCCTGGCTTCCTTGGTGATTGGGATCATCGACTTGTTTATCCCGATCAAAACCCATATGGATTTGCGCAATGGAGATGCCGGGAACAAGCAGGAGACATAGGCAAAATGCAACAAAGAGCCATCCCATCAAAGACGGGGTGGCTCTTCTCCTTTTACCCTCAACGTGAAAAGAGAGGCATTTCGCCCCTCTTTTCCTTAATCTATCGGTTTAGCCTTTGCCTCTTCCTGAATGATTTTCAGCAGTTCTTCGTACTCCTGACGTAAGCGGAAGTATTCATCCGCGATATTGACTGCAGAAAGTACGGCAATTTTGGCAGTATCCAGTCGATGGTTGCCGTTTGCGATTTCGTTCATCTTGTCATCAACGAAACCGGCCACCATGCGTATGTGATTGACACTTGCCTTGCCGCTGAGCCGGTATTGTTGGCCAAAGATGTCCACCGTCAAACGATTTTTCCCATCACCTTGCACGAGAGGTACCTCCCTACTGCGACCTTTGCTCTACATTATCCTTTTTTAGGTTACTGAAAATGTCAGATTTCGTCAAGCTGTGTTACACGCGCAATTCAGCACCTGTGTTGTTTTTCAAGGCTTCGATGACAGCAGTAGTCACTTGTTGAATCTCTTCGTCCTGCAAGGTACGCTCTGCGTGACGGAATACGAGGGCAAATGCCATGCTCTTCTTATCCTGGGCAATACGCTCACCCATGTATACATCGAACAGGGTTACGGACTCAAGCAGCTCTCCTGCCGCTTCACGAATCGTTGCTTCCAATGCACCAGCAGCTACATTACGATCGACAACGAGAGCCAAGTCACGCGTTACCGCTGGGGACTTCGGCAGCTGATTGTAATGTCCAACCTCGGCAGCTACATCAATCAAAACAGCTACATCCAACTGGAATACGTACGTTTCGGACAGATCATACGCTTTTTCTGTGCCCGGATGAACTTGCCCCAGATAGCCCAGACGTTTTTCTCCTACCCATACCTCTGCGGTACGTCCTGGGTGCATACCTGCGATGTCCTGGACTGCTTTGTACTCGGTAGCTTGGATGCCCAAACGAGCGAAGAGTGACTCCACAATCCCTTTGGTTTGGAAGAAATCAACAGGCTGCTTGGCGCCCATCCAGTTTTGTGTGAGCAGTTGTCCAGTCAATGCACCCGCTACATACAGACGCTCTTCCGGAAGCTGGGTGAGTGTTTCTTCTTTTGTCAAGAACACACGGCCCAATTCGAAAATCGCAACATCGTGGTTTTGGCGGTTTTTATTGTAAGCGACTGTTTCCAAGAGGCTAGGAATCAAGCTCGTGCGCAGAACGCTATGGTCTTCACTCATTGGCATCATGAGCGCAACAGGGTTTACTTTTTCCTGATGCAGACCCGCTACTGCCTCAACACGATCTGGATGAACCAGTGCATAGGAAATCGCTTCATTCATACCAGTACCGATCAGGTGATGACGGATCGTACGGCGCAATTGCTGTTCTTTTGTCAACTGTCCCTGTGTGGTCGAGCCAGAAGGCAAGCTGGTCGGAATGTTGTCGTAGCCGTACAGACGTGCAACCTCTTCCACCAAATCCTCTGGCAGCGTAATGTCGCCACGTCTCGTTGGAACGGTTACCGTCCATTTGTCGCCCGCTACTTCATACGGGAATTGCAGACGCTCGAAAATCGGCGATACATCAGAAGCAGACATGTCGGTTCCGAGATGCTGATTGATTTTTGCAAGCGTAACGGAAACAACAGCAGGCGCAGCTTCGCTTACAACAGCAGAGCTGATTCCTTTGGATACTGTTGCCCCAGACAATTGCTGAATCAGCGCAGCGGCGCGCTCACCAGCTTCTTGTACACGTGCTTGGTCAACGCCTTTTTCCCAACGTACGCAGCCTTCTGTACGCATGCCAAGCATACGAGCAGTACGGCGCACTGTTTTTGGCGTGAACCAGGCTGCTTCGAGAATGATTTCACTCGTCTCACCAGTAATTTCGGAGTTCGCTCCGCCCATTACACCAGCGATCGCCAAGCCTTTGGTCTGGTCGGCAATCAGCAAGGTTTGTGCATCCAGCGCGCGCTCTTGATCGTCCAATGTCACGAGCTTTTCGCCCTCGTTTGCCAGTCGAACGACAATAGATCGATCAGCTACCTGTGTCGCATCGAAAGCATGCAGCGGCTGGCCGTACTCGAGCAGGACGTAGTTCGTTACGTCTACCACGTTATTGATTGGACGAATTCCTGCTGCCATCAGGCGATTTTTCATCCATTGCGGAGATGTCGCGATTTTGGCGTTGGTGAAGTGACGACCGTGGTATTGATAGCATTCATTTGTCGCATCGATCTTAACTTGGATCGGGTTGTCGCCACCGTTTTCGGTCAGCTCGATTTGCGGGAATACCACTTCTTTGCCCAAGATAGCAGCAACCTCGTAAGCAACTCCCAACATGCTCAAGCAATCCGAACGGTTCGGGGTCAATCCCAATTCCAGCACGTAGTCATCCAAGCCGAGGTACGAAACAGCATCCATTCCGATCTCCGCATCCGCTGGCAGAACCATAATGCCTTCTTGCTGATCTTTTGCCAAAAGCTTGTCGTTTAAGCCCAATTCTTTTGCAGAGCAGATCATCCCTTGGGATTCTACACCGCGTAGCTTGGAACGCTTGATGTTCAGACCACCTGGGAGCTTCGCACCGATCAGGGCAACGAGAACTTTTTGTCCCTGGTCTACGTTCGCTGCTCCACAAACGATTTGCAGGTCTTCTCCTTGTCCTGCATCAACCACACATACGTTGAGACGATCTGCATCCGGGTGCTTGCTGCGTTCTTTTACATAACCGATCACAACACCGGATACACCTTCGTTGCGCGATTCAACTGCGTCTACTTCAATCCCGCTGCGAGTCAGCTTTTCAGCCAGCTCCTGGGGCGTCGTTCCACTCAGATCGACGTATTCAGATAACCATTGGTACGATACCTTCATCTTTACCTCTCCTCTCTAGCCTCGATTGAACTGACGCAGGAAACGAACGTCGTTGGTATAAAAATGGCGGATGTCCTCTACCGCGTATTTGAGCATCGCAATTCGTTCCACACCCATACCGAATGCAAAGCCGCTGACTTCCTCAGGGTTGTAGCCAGCCATTTCCAGTACGCGCGGGTGTACCATACCAGCACCCAAAATCTCGATCCAGCCGGTTTGCTTACATACACGGCAACCGTGACCGCCGCAGTTGAAGCATTGCAGGTCTACTTCTACGGAAGGCTCCGTGAACGGGAAGAAGCTTGGGCGCAAACGAATTTGCTGATTTTCCCCGAACATTTGACGGGCAAACGTCAAGAGGGTACCTTTCAAGTCACTCATCCCGATTTTTTTATCAATCACAAGACCCTCGATCTGCGTGAATTGGTGGGAATGTGTCGCATCGTCATCATCACGGCGATACACTTTACCCGGACAGATCATTTTGAGCGGGGTCTTGCCTTCTTTTTTCAACATTGTACGTGCTTGCACAGGGGATGTCTGCGTACGGAGCAGCAGCTCTTCTGTGACGTAAAACGTATCTTGCATATCGCGTGCCGGGTGATCCTTCGGCAGGTTCAGCATCTCGAAGTTGAAGTGGTCCAGTTCAACCTCAGGACCTTCTGCCACCTCGAAGCCTAGGCCAATGAAGATGTCCTCGATCTCTTCAATGATCCGAGAAAGCGGATGCATGGTGCCTGCTGGTACTGGGCGTCCTGGCAGTGTCACATCGATCGTTTGAGAAGAAAGCTTGGCAAAGAGAGCCGCTTCTTCAAATGCTTTTTGTTTACCGGAGAACGCTGCCTCCAGCGCTTCCCTTACTTCATTCACCAGCTGACCGACAACTGGACGCTCTTCTGGGGACAGGCTGCCCATGCCGCGCAGCAGTTCTGTCAACTCGCCCTTTTTCCCCAGGTATTTGACGCGCAAATCCTGAAGTTGTGCGGCTTCTGTCACTTGGCTGATTTGGCCCAGTGCGGACTCTTTCATTTCTTGCAACCGAGTTTGCACTTCGAATCGCTCCTTTATTTCTGTTTTGGAAAAAGAAAAACCCGCCCCTCAAAAAGGGACGAGTTACTTTTTTCTCGCGGTACCACCCTTGTTAGACAATTCGCTTCCACCCTGTGACAAATGCATGACAATATCACTAGTGGAAAGAGACATTTGTCTCACTTCAGATCATTGGTAACGGGTATGACCCGGCTGCTCCTACTGCGCGAAAAGCGGTTCAGAGTGCGGCTTTGGAGTGAATTCGGCAGCTATCATGTTAAAGATGCTCGCAGTCTGTGGCATCTTCTCCCTGAAAAAACAGATAGGTCCTGCGTACTAGTCTCCGTCATCGCTTTACGTTATAATTGTGACGTAAGGAAAATTATAGCGTAACAAGAGAGAACTTTCAATTCTACAAATGTTACATATCCAGATTGTGTTTTCAAGTGTATGTTACCCATTCGAAAGGGGATTTTGACATGATAGACAATGTTTCCGCCCTTTACGATAAGACAAGCAGCTGCCGCCATTGCCAAGCGACCTTTTCGACCAAAAGAATCAGAAGCGGCACGTTGACGATGGTCAACCGCGACAGCGATTTTTATACCACTTTTAAAGAGCAATCTTTAAATCCCATTTTATATACCGTCAATGTCTGCCCTGAATGCGGCTTTGCTTTTACGGATCAATTCCGGGACAAGCTCGCCCCCTGGCAAAAGCAGATTGTGGATGAACAAATCTCCTCGAAATGGAAGCCAAAAGATTTTGGCAAGGTTCGACACGTACCAGAAGCCATTGTCAGCTACAAGCTCGCTATTTATGCAGCTGAAATAACAGATCAGCCCCATTCCGTAAAAGCGGGTCTATATTTGCGCCTTGCCTGGCTTTATCGATACCAAAAAAATGTCACGGAAGAAATGCGCTTTATCGATATGGCCGTGGAAGAATATGAACAATCGTATATTCATTCCGATTATACACGCGGTGACAAAGAAATGACCGAAGTCCGCTTGCTGTACTTGATTGGTGAGCTCTATCGCAGACTCGAAAAGTTTGACTTAGCCATTAAATATTTCGGCAAGGCACTCGCCTTTCGCAACCACACCATTGAGAGCGGCATTATCCGGATGGCGCAGGATCAATGGCAACTCGCGCGTGAAGAGTTTAAAGAGAAGAAGAACGAGCAAAAGATCGGCTAGACATGCCGATCTTTTTTTATATGCAACAATTGAAAGAATATGGTAAAAATAGTATATTTTAGACATCTAATACAAAGGAGTGATTCTTGTGAAAAAGTGGAATCTTATCACGTCAAGTCTGCTGGCAATCCCATTGCTTTTGGCAGGACAAGCTGGTGCAAGTGCTGCCGAGGTTTCGAACAAGCCATCGCAGGCAGTGGTTGCCATGTCAAGCGTTACAGAAGTCAACGTTAATCTGGACATTTATCAAAACCCTATTTATGACAGACTCCCAACCAACAACCATACGAGTGTCATCTCATACGAGTCGACAAAGGGTGGGATTAGCATCGATTCCCAAGGCCGAGTGATTGCATCGTCTCCAGGCTACTACAAGGTTGATGTCTATTACGGTGGCACGAAAGTGTATATCTTCCATTTTAATGTAGGTCCCATGTAATCATTTCGGTGGATCACACAAACAAAGCCGATCATCCTTACTATTCTCGAGGATGTCGGCTTTCCTTATTATCTTCTTTTGCGCTGTGCCTCATAGACAAATATTCCTGCCGCAACCGCTGCATTCAGCGACTCCGCTCCGCCGTAAAGCGGAATGTGGACGAATTGATCAGCTTTGGCAAACATCTCTTTCGAGACGCCTCTTCCTTCATTGCCGATGACCAGTGCCGTCAGACCCGCATAATCAGCCTCGTCATAGGAAACACTGTTTTGCTCCAACGAAGAAATGAGAACTCTCCCTCCCTTTGCCTTCCATTCATCAGCCGTGTCAACTAACGATTGCGTAAAGACCGGGATCCGGAACAGTGCCCCCATTGTTGCCCGTACCACTTTTCCATTGTAAATATCGACACTGCCACTCCCCAGTACGACACCATCGATTGCAGCCGCTTCCGCTGTGCGCAAAATCGTGCCGAGGTTGCCCGGGTCTTGTATTTCGTCCAAAAAGAGGAGCAGTAAGCTTCCTTGTTCCTCTCTCTTCTGATCCACCCATTTTGCCCAATCTGCTGCTGTTTTTTTCACTTCGGCCACAATTCCTTGCGGTGACTTCGTTTCGGACAGCTTCGCCAGCACTGTCTCTGGCGCAGCAATGACCTGAACAGCTTCCGGATGATTAGCCAGAGCACGCTGACAAGCAGGGTCCATGTCACGCTGCTGATCGTAAATCACCGTGACTACCTCCGCCCCACTTTTTAACGCCTCTTCTACCAGATGCGCCCCTTCCACGAGAAAACGCTGCTGCTCTTCCCGTCCTTTCCGTGATAGCAACTGGTGCAATCGCTTTACCAGAGGGTTTTGTACTGAAGTAATGATTTCATTTGTCATAAACCTATGCCCGCTCCTCAAATTCGCGTAAGTCTTTGTTGTTCCCGATCACCACAAGCACGTCGCCGTATTGGATGACTTCATCCGGGCTAGGAGCGATATTGAATTTATCTCCGCTTTTGATCGCAATCACGTTGACTTCGTATTTTTTCCGAATATCCAGTTGGCGCAAGTTTTGACCGACCAGCTTGGACGACACGACTACCTCCGCTACGCTGTAGTCCTCTGCCAGCTCAATAAAGTCAAGTACGTTAGAAGAGATCAGATTGTGGGCGACCCGAACACCCATGTCACGCTCAGGGAATACGACACGGTCAGCTCCCACCTTGTACAATACTTGTCCATGACGCTCATTCTGTGCTTTTGCCACGATCTTTTTGACACCCAAGTCTTTCAGCGTCAACACCGTCAGGATACTCGCCTGAATATCGACCCCAATGGCCACGACAACTACGTCAAAATTGCGGATGCCGATTTCCTTCAAGGCGCGTTCATCCGTAGAATCAGCTGCTACCGCGTGCGTTACATACTGAATATTTTCGTTAATGCGCTCCTCGTTCTCATCTATACCCATCACTTCATAATCCATCTCGTACAGCGTTCTCGCCACGCTGGAACCAAAACGTCCCATCCCGATAATGGCAAATTGCTTGGACATGTTAATCTTCCCCTTTACGGAACTTACCAATAACAAGCATTATAGCACAACCAAAACATCCCCCACAAAACGGTCATGAACGTTTTGTACGAAAAGCATGGTATGCACAAATCAGCGTTTACAAATACTATTTCTTGAATTCATTCTCACAAGAGAGGTGCAAGCGCGGTCATGAATATTGCCTCACTCAATTTACGTCAAGCGATCATGTACAAAATGCAAGGCTCAGATCCAAACGAAGTGGAAGAGACCATCAGTGATGCTATCTCAAGCGGTCAGGAGAAGACACTGCCGGGGTTAGGCGTTTTGTTTGAAGTTCTGTGGCAAAACAGCGATGCTTCCTCACGTCAATCCATGATTACGACTATCGCGGAACACTTGCCTGAGCAAGCCGAGAAGCCAATCTAACCATTTCTTCTTCGAACAGACATGCTGCAAAGGGAGGGGCTCCTATGTCCCTCCCTTTGCATTATTCACTTCTCGACCTTTGTTGAACCGATTGCGTATGAATTGGGTAATTGCCAGCAAGATAGGGATGATGATGGTGATCAAATATCCTACATTGGTCAAATGCTGTGTATAAGAAAACAGCTCCACTATATTTTGCGGCACTAACGTTAGGAAAAAAAGAGGCATCATGATCACAATCGCGGTGATTTGCTGAAAACGAATGCCTTTGTGGAACAAGCGCCGCAATGAAAAAATCGTCGCGTAAAGCATATTCCCGATCGTTGTAAATACGGAAGCAACCCAAATCGCCAAAAAGGCGGACTCAAAACGCTCCAAAAACCAGCCAGTTTTCTGCGTTACCTTGACCAGTTCAAGTGTAGGCCACACCAGCCTCTGCAATTCTTCATAGCCAAATACAGTAATGCCTGCTACAACTGTAATCAGATAAACGACAAGAGAAAAGCTCATCCCTGTCATGCTAGCCACCCCTAACCTTGCCCCAGGAATAGCGAAGGCAAAGTAAACCATTAACAACTCATACCCAGTGTAGAGCGTATACGTATTCAGCCCCGTTTTCATGACATTTGTCCATGACTCGAATCGGAATGGCAATAAATTGTACCAATCTGCGTTCATGAAGGAGACGAGCGGAATCAAGAGAGACGGCAAAAGGAGGAAAGGAATCAACAGCTCATTTACCCTTGCCACAACTTCAATCTCATGACAACAAAGAAACACGACCAACAATAGCAACGTGATGATAATTACTTCCAGTGGCGTTTGTGGCAATACGGAGGTCACGACGACTTCCCCAAACAATCTGGCTGTGATTCCCGCATTGAGGAACTGATAGAGAATGAAGAGACATATACACAGGGTACCGATGGCAACACCAAATATCTTCGGCATAAATTCGACAAAGGTAAGGCCAGGAAACTGGTTGCCTAAATAAACGATAGCCGCCACAGCCAAAGACGCTACGAAAGCACCTGCAATGGGTCCCAACCATCCCATTTGATGAAGCAGTTCGGTTGCCGTTCTCGGGATGACGAGGATACCTACCCCGATCATTGAACTGATCATAATGCTTGTCAGTTGCCAGGTACCAAAATTACGTTGCTGTTTCTCCACAGTGATCGCTCTCCTATTGCATTTCCATACCAAGACGGCGCAGCTTGATTGTGTATGTAACGCGAATCGGAAAATCCTTGAAATCTTGCTTCCAGTTGTGCGTTTTCCAGTAGTCTTGGTAATGCTTCGCACGCAGTGTAAGGCCCAGTTTCAAAATGTCACTATTGTACTGCTTTTGTAATTGCTGCAAGAGCTTCTTTGCGCGGTTTTCCATTTCTTTTTTAATAAGCGCTTGCATTTGTAAGATGAATTGCTCAGGAGGAATTTTCAGGTTTTCTGTAAGTTCGACAATATCCCCTTGGAGCTCGCATTGATAGGTAGCGGAAGAGGATTTGTGAATGATCACCTTTTTTTTTACAAAATGCGGACGAAAGCTCACATATCCGTTCTTGGTTTTCGGCAACGGAATCACAATGTCTCCACCCGGTTTTTTATTTCGCAGCTGAAGTAATACCCATGACTGTACGTGATCCAATATCCCCACCATCTTGTGTCCCCGAAAAACAGCAACCCCTTTCCAGCTCACCTCATTATTTCTTGCCTCTACATAATTCAAAAACGGCTCCATGGTTAGATTAGAGGTCTGATTGAAATAGTCGCCCAACGTTTGGTCTGGAATTCTTCCTAATTTCATGCCATTTTCGATCAGCCCCATCAAAAAGACGACTGGAATCGGCTCGATCCTCGGCTTGATTTCCAGCAAGGTAGACGCTTTGCCCCTTACGACGATCGGCCACAGGAGGCGTCGTATTTGCGGTTCACGACGAAAGCTGTCCATGATGTCTTGGATTCCCTTTCTAGCCACTTCCTCACTTACGGCAAGAATACGCGTATGCCCAAGAAACAATCGTTGGTTTAGCCGCATTTGCAAGTTATTGGATGCATCTGTCACCGTTCTTCCTGTCACGCTCATGATTTTCACGGCATCCGCATTATTTCCTCCGCCCTTTCCGCTACTCCCTGCGATTTTGATGGGAATAGGGATTTGGACGGTCATTTTGTACAGATTTTCATTTTTTTCATCCTGATCTATCGCAATGGCCAACACCGATGCGCGTTCTTCCAATTCACGTCTGTCCCAGCACCCTGTCAGCAGGATTGTACAGATAATCAGCAACGCGAAGTATCTAAGAGACTTACCCATCGATATTCCGCCCCTCTCGTCGGGTCACCATGTCGCGGATGAGGATTGCTACCCAGTAAACGACAGGGATCAGCAAATTAATGACCAGGCTAGACAACCCCAGCACCGAAGCCATACTGAATACTTCCGTGATGTTTTGTGGAATGAGGGCAAAGAAGAATAAAGGGATGAGAAGGACAGAAGCCATGATTCTTTGAAACCTGATTCCCTTACGAAACAACTGTCTCAATGAATAAACAACAACGTAATACGCATTGGCTACCGTAGTAAAAACAGCCGAAACCCACACTGCCAAAAAAGCGGACTCCAATCGTTCCAAGATCAATCCGGGCACCTGGGTCGTCTTGACCAATTCTAGTGTCGGCCACGTCACCCTCTGCAGCTCTTCGTAACCAAACACCGAAATACCAGCAACCACAATTAACATGTAGAGTGATGCTGCAATTAATAAACTGTAAAATCCCGCCAATTCCCTGTTCGTGTTTTGTTGCGCATAGGCGAAAAAGATGAACATAATTTCAAAACCGGAATAGGAATAAATTCCTTCGTACACTCCTTCTACCATTGATCGGATCGACACATGATTAATCGGCAGGAGATTCCCAATTTCCGCCTTTTGAAACGACGCAATCGCGATAAAAAGAAGGGGAAAGATAATAAAAGGAAACAGCAGCTCGTTCACTCGCGCTACTACTTCCACCTCATGCATACACAAGAATAGTATCAATAAAAACATCGTGATAAGCATAACTTCCAACGGAGTCTGCAACAGAACGGAAGTCACAACCACTTCACCAAATACACGCGATACGACTGCCGTGGAGAAATACAGGTATACCAAATAGATACAAATCCAAGGAAGGCTGAAAACTTTTCCCACCCAGGGCCGTTTGGCAGATCCCCACACCTTGTGACTGTATTCAATAAAGGTTTCCCCTGGATAACGCTTGCTCAATTTGACAATTAGCCATAAGGAGACATACGCACCTGCTGAGCCAATCAGAGGGGCGATCCAGCCTGCCTCATATAATTTCGAACTGGTTGTGCGAGGAAGGGTCAAAACTCCGACACCGATTAAGGTACTTGTCATGAGACAAATTTGCTGCCACATCGATAGAGTCTGGTGCCAGACGTGCCCTTCCCTCCTGTTCATTTCTGGTTATCCTCCTCTCTGATCCGGATTTTGTCTTGAACATGAAACATCATCGGTCTTGTTTTCAACATGTGATGGGGTGCCCGTATGAACAAGTCCTTCATTCCATTCAGGTTGAGCGGACTAAGCGGGCTCATATAGGGCACTCCAAACGATTTCAGTGAAGACAAATGAATGAGGATGACAATCAAAAACAGCATAATACCGTATAGACCAAACATTCCTGCCAGAATCATTACCGGAAAGCGGAGCATGCGTATAGCAATCGCTGCACTGTAACTTGGGGATGCAAACGAGCCAATTGTCGTTACAGCCACGATGATCACCATGACAGGACTGACAAGCCCAGCCGTTACCGCTGCTTCCCCAACCACGAGTGCCCCAACAATCCCAATCGTAGGACCGATTGGCCCCGGCAGCCTCACACTCGCTTCCCTCAATATTTCAATGGCCAACTCCATAGACAGAGCTTCGATTAAAGAAGGGAATGGAACGGTAGATCGTCCTGCCGCCATCGCAATGACCAGTCGAGAAGGGATCATCTCAGGATGAAACGAACTAAAAGCGATATAAAGAGACGGCAACAACAAGGCAATGCTGATACTGATAATCCGAATGAAACGAATCAAGGTCGCGATATAAAACCGCTCGTAATAATCCTCAGGACTCTGATAAAACTGCGAAAAAACAGCCGGAGCAATCAATCCGAACGGAGTCCCATCTACCAGAATGCCTACCTTCCCTTCCAAAAGATTGGCCACTACTTTGTCCGGGCGCTCCGTATTTTGAATCTGCGGAAATGGAGACCATCTCCGATCCTGGATCATTTGTTCGATGTACCCGCTCTCCAGCACAGAATCCACCCGAACATTACTCTCGATTCGCGCAATCACTTCCTCTACCATCGGGGGATACGCAATACCCTCGACGTACATGATGTAAATGTCAGTCTGCGTTCGTTCTCCGACAACCATATGTCGCACTCTGAGATTCGGGTCCTTCAAGCGGAAGCGGATTAGTGCTGAATTCACGCACAACGTCTCACAAAAACCATCGCGTGGCCCTCGTACGACGGATTCCGTCTGAGGCTCTTCCACTGAACGCCTGTCCCAACCTCTCGTGTTATTCAAATATGCATTTTGACATCCATCGAGGATCAGTACCGCACATCCAGACAAAATATTTCGGACGATCTGCCTCAGTTTGTCTGTCAAATCCAGCTCATTTGTAGCCGGATCATTATAGGTGATATCGGGAGTCGTCATATAGCGAATAATAAAATCGCTGATGACATTTCGATCCACCATGCCATCTATAAAAACGATAGCGGCTTGCGTCTTTGTCTTCGTTTGAAAACGACGAACGACGAGATCGTCACACTTTCCAAACTGCGCTTGAATCAATTGGATGTTTTCCTCCACATTTGTCGTGAGCGCAACATCGGATACGCTTTCCATGCTCTTGTCGGAGTGCTGCTCCAACGTTTTTGACTGGAGGGCTTCTTTTCTTTTTTTCCATGCTTGAAGAAACTGGCTCAAGCTGCTCACCCTTATCCATGGAATGTAGAATGTAGACTGTCTACAGGTACGGATAGTGTGCCCAATAATGGAAAGAAAATCCCGTAAATGGCGTATTACAAAAGAAAAACAGGTCCAACCTAAGTCGGACCTGTCAAGCGACTACCTCGCGCTTGTTTTCAAATTTCTCGTAGCTCTTCTCCAGCATGATCGCCTTTAAGATCTGGACACTTTCCCAAACCTCTGTATAAGTCGTATAGAAAGCAACAGGGGCTAACCGGATGATGTTTGGGGCACGAAAGTCAGGAATAATGCCCGCTTCCTTCAAGGCCTTGCATATACGTATGGCCTCTTCGTGCTCAAGGCTGACATGCCCACCTCGGCGATCGTCCTGCTGTGGGTTCGCAATCGTAAAACCCATGTCTGTCAGCTCCACCTCGATCAAATCCATCATGAACCGCGTTAAGCCGAGCGACTTGGTACGGAGCTTTTCCATGGACACCTCCTGGAACATTTCCAACGAACCAAGCAGTGGGGCGAGACTCAGCATATGTGGGGTACCGATCTGGTAAGCGCCCGCACTTTCACATGCCTCCAGCGTATGATCCATGTCAAATTGCTTATCCTTTTTCGAGCTGAACCATCCCGCCAATCCAGGAGTCCTGCCAAAATGCTTGCGATTTACATATAGGCTGCCCACGCTTCCAGGCCCTGCATTTACGTATTTGTAGTTACACCAGTAGGCAAAGTCCACTCCCCATTTACTGAAGGAATGCGGGATCGCTCCTACAGAGTGACATCCGTCAAAACCAATCAGAATGCCTCTCTCATGTGCGGCTGCTGTCAACCGTTCGATATCGAGCAGCTGGCCACTGCGATACAGGACGGTAGGAAGGACAACGAGTGCTACTTCATCCGTCATCGCATCGATAATATCCTCTTCTTCGATTAGGCGACCATCTCTTGATGCCACCCGAACCAAATGCTCTTCCGGGTCCAGCCCGTGGAGCTTCATTTGACTCTGCAGTGCGTATATATCGGTAGGGAAATCCAGTTCAGTGGCAACGACCTTCGACCTCTTCCCAACAGGACGATAGAAGGTAGCTGCCAGCTGATGCAGGTTGATCGTCGTAGATCCCGTGACAATCACTTCCTCCGGGCCTGCCCCTACAAGCGCTGCGCTCATCTCTGCCAATTTCTC
This sequence comes from Brevibacillus brevis NBRC 100599, assembly GCF_000010165.1. Taxonomy (NCBI): domain Bacteria; kingdom Bacillati; phylum Bacillota; class Bacilli; order Caryophanales; family Paenibacillaceae; genus Brevibacillus; species Brevibacillus brevis. The sequence goes on along the minus strand of NC_012491.1, from coordinate 1,685,714 downwards.
CGAAAAGAAAAACCACGGATGACGACCCGTTGTCCAGCCTTCCACACCCAGCTCCTTCCAAGACTGCATCATATCCATGACGCTCTTTTCCGCTCTTTTTGACATGAGGCCAAGCGAGTTTCCATCCAAATACAGGCTCGGAAGCAAATAAAACTCTTCGCGATAGCTCGCGAGTTCATCCTGTGCATCCAATTGCTGCGCGTACGCTTTCGTTAAGCCGCTCGATTGAGACATAACTACCTCCTCAGCTTGTTCCATCGTTACTTCCATTATAGGCTGAATTTTCAAACAAAAGAATCCTTTTTACAAAAAGAAAATCCCGTGCCACCTACGACACGAGATTCTTATCCAAATATAGTTGTATTCCCCAAATGACTAGCAAGATTTGCGCGATGCAAAAGAGCGGGAGTAGAATACGAAAAGAGGTATGCTTGGTTTTATGCCGTTGAATGAGCATACCCTCAAACGCCCCAATCCCTCCTCCTAAAAATGCGACCAAAAAAAGGCTCATTTCTGGAACCCGAAAACCTTTTTCTTTAGCCAGACGCTTGTCTGCCTGCATCAGGTAATAAGCATAGCCATTCACCAGTAAAGCTCCTGCCGCCAGCACCCAAACATTCGAATTGAAGTATCCGACCAAGAGGAGGGCCCAACTAATAACGAGCAGCAACATGAAATTGCGGCGGTGGGCAGCTAATTGTTGATGGTACATTTCTTATTCTCCTTTTGCCCGATATGCCCGATTTGCCATAAACTGCTTGCGTACGAAAAATACCACAGCCAATACAATCACGATCACCAGCAAAGCGTAGAAACCGTATTTACGGATGACCTCGATAATGGCTTCCACATTATTACCGAATACATGGCCGAGAAAGTAAAAGGCGATGGTCCAAATCAACCCGATCGGATATGACAGCACCGCATAACGCCGGAACGTCATACCACCAAGCCCGACCAAATAAGGTACGACATGACGGACAACCGGAAATAAGTAGCTGATGCAAAGAGCAGTAGTTCCATACTTCTCCAGCAAGCTCGTTGATCGATTCACGGCGTTCCTCATTTTCTCGGTTTTGCACAACCACTGCAATATCGGTTTCCCAAAGTACTTTCCAAGTAAAAAGCCAATCGTCAATCCGGAGGCAACCCCTAAATATCCCGCCAAAAAAGAATACCAAGGGTTTAACATGCCAATGGAGGCAAGAAATCCTCCTGTAGCGACAACCAGCTCATCGGGAATCGGCAAGCCTACAATCCCCAGCCAAAGCATGAAAAAAATCGCTACGTAACCGTATTGCTCTATGATGGACATTAGCAGGTCGACTTCCATGAGGCAAAATCCCCTATCCTTGCCACAGTGCGGTCATTTCTTGACATACTAGCAGCTATGGCATCGCACGATATCTGACTCTATGTATTACGTTATGAACCTCAAAAAAGGTACTTGTTTATTGTGCAATAGATTTGCGTATTTTATCAAGCACAGATACAACAGACGACCCTATCCTGATAGATGCTTGAGCGCTTCACGCCTGGACAAACTCGCAAGTGGAGTCGCTTCTACAAATTCACGCACGGCTTTGGGATTGGTTTTCGCATACTCTCTCAACGCCCAGCCGATTGCCTTCTGAATAAAAAACTCTTTGGAATCCGCGCATCTTTCCACCAAAGAAAAGAGCCGCCGCTGATCGGTCTTGTCCTTGTACGACAATTGAAATAAAATTGCCGTTCGTTGCAGCCACATGTTGGTCCCATCCATCCAGGCTGTCGTATTCGGTTCGATCAGTTCGGGATGTACGGCGAACAATTTGCCCGTTGTATGGGAAGCCAAATAATCGACGGTATCCCACCACGATTTTGTCGTAATCAGTTCGACAACGAACGGGAGATGGTTAGGGGTGAGACGCTTTTTGGACTTCTCGAGTACGTCAAGCGCTACATACTGGTACTCTCGCGCTGGCAAAGCCCACAAGGACCGAACGACCTGCTCCCAATCTTCGGGTACACCATACTCACGAAAGATTTGTTTGGTCAGTTCTTTGCGCTGTGGTGATTTTATCCCCAGAAAAGGAAAATGATTTTTCATGTACTGTGCCATGGGGCCAGCCACAATCGAATCACTATGTGCACGCAACCGTTCCTCGACAGCCTCCGTATACTCACTTGCGTTCATCCGCGTCTCCTCCCACCCCATCTGATCATCCGGTGGTTTAGCCTGCTGCTTGGACGTCCTGCTTGACGACGGCAAAAGCATTTTGCTCTTCGTCTTTGTACGGATAATACACGACGAGTGTAAAATCTCCCTCGACAAGCTCACCGGTCTCCATCCATTTTTCAATATCAAAGGTCACCTTGGCAGTCAGCGTGTGTTTGAAATAATCTTTTTCCAACGCAGCATGTGCCGCAAAATCATCGCGGAGTCGCTCACGCTGCTCGGTTAGGACAGCAAACGTCTGTTGCATCTCTTCCTTGTCCATGACATCCTCCCACCACAGCTTGCGCGGGCGATGCTTCTGGTTGCGCAGGAAATCGAATTTCATCATGCTAAGCACATGACCCATACCATCCACTTCCTGGAATTGCAAAAACTTCTGCAAACGTACGAACAAATCCTCTAATTGATGACCAATTCGGCCCCAACCCTGATTTTCCCAATAATCGCCAAATGCCTGGAAGAAGTCAAAAGCCGTTTCGAACTGATTCGCCAAGAGCCACTCCACTGTATAGTCCATCCGGTGCGCGTTCCAGTACTTTTCCAAAATGTCTTCTACACGCTTGATTTTTTGCATGTCATCAAAGGAAAGGACGTTGTTCCCCAAAATTTCGTAAGGAGCCTCATCCATAAAAACATAGCCGTGATTAGCCGCTCGCGCACGAACACCTGTCCCGCGCAGCATTTTCAAAAAGCCGAGCTGAAGTTCTTCCGGGCGCAGACCAAACACGTCGTTGAAGGTTTTGCGGAAGGACGCATAATCTTCCTCAGGCAAACCAGCGATCAAGTCCAAATGCTGATCGATTTTTTTCGAATCCTTGATCTGTGTCACTGTCCGCGCAAGGCGATCGAAGCGCTGAATCCGCTGAACAAGGCGGTTGGTCTCATCATTCGTGGACTGAACCCCAATCTCGAAGCGGAAAATACCTGGAGGTGCGTTCTCGGTCAAGAAGTCGAGTACGTCCGCGCGCAAAATGTCTGCCGTAATCTCGAATTGAAAGACCGTGCCATTGTGGTTATCGATCAAAAACTGAAAGATTTCCAACGCATATTTTTTATTGATGTTAAACGTTCGATCCACGAACTTGATCGTTTTGACGCCGTGATTGATCAAACGCATGAGATCTTCCTTCACTCGTTCCAGACTGAAATAGCGTACGCCGTCTTCAATCGAAGACAGACAGTATTGGCATTTGAACGGACAGCCACGGGATGCCTCGAAATAGACGACGCGGTTGTTCAGCTCGTCCAGATGATCCGCGTATGGGGAAGGAATGCTGTCCATCTCTTCAACCTGCGCACGCGGCATAGAAAAACGCACGTACTCCTCTTCGCGATAAGCGATTCCGGCTACATCACGCAAGCGCGGAGGCTGCTTGGTTTGCAGGGATTCCTGGTACACCTGCAAAAGCTCCAAGAAGGTTTGCTCCCCTTCACCAATGCAGATCACATCGATTTCAGGATGCTTCTTCATCCATTCGTCCGCATCATAGGTCACTTCTGGTCCGCCGAGGATAATCGGAACATCCGGGCAAATCTTTTTCAGCGTGCGCATGACACTGAGGGTCTCACGAATGTTCCAGATATAACAGGAAAATGCAACAACATCGGGCTTGCGCTTGTGTATATCTGCTACTATATTTAACGTCACATCGTTGATGGTATACTCCACCAGCTCAATCGAAGGAAATGCTTCCTGAGCATAGCTTCGCAAATAACGCAAAGCGAGTGAGGAGTGAATAAACTTGGCGTTTAAAGTCGATAGTAAAATCTTCATGGATGGGTCTACTCTCCTTGCAAAATTCGGCACCAAAAAACCATCTGCAATCGATGGTTCAGGTCTGACCGATCTTTTTCCTTTCGTAACAGTACCATACGAGGCTAGTAACGGCAAATCGTTAACGGTTTAATTCGCGCACCACATGCCCCAGCTCCGGCACGATCAACCGATTCATCGCCAGTCGCACCGCACCTGTCGAACCTGGCGTGGAAAAAATCATTTTCCCTTTCCGCGTTCCTGCAATCGCACGACTGAGCATCGCTGCCGAACCGATGTCTTCTGTAAAGCTCAACATCCGAAACAGCTCGCCAAACCCTGGCATTTCCTTATCGAGCAAGCCAGAAACAGCCTCAAAGGTATTGTCTCGAGGGGAAATGCCAGTACCGCCATTGAGAAGAATGACTTGAACATCTTCATGTGCGATTCCCGCTTCGATCGCAGCTATGACCTGTACAGGCTCGTCCTTAACTATTTGATAAAGCGCAACGCTGTGACCTGCTTCAGTCAATAGTTGCTTCATTAATTGCCCGCTTTTATCTGTATCCTCTGTCCGGGTATCGGAAACGGTGATGACCATGCATGTGACTTGCTTGGGCGATAGCGCCTTGTGTTCCTGCGTACTCATCCGTATTTTCCTCATTTCTTCAATATATATCTCTTCTCATGATACCATGTTCCGGTTTCCAATACCCTCGTCGTTCCGGCAACAATTTCTTCACTCCCTATACCCGAGATGCTTCGCTTTCCTATATAATGCTGATGACTGCTATTTTTTTGACAGACAAGGAGGCGTGCGCGAATGCCAGAGCGACCATATTTTTCTTTTCATTTCCACAAACAATCGCACACACCGATCTATGTACAACTCGCTGAACAATTGAAAACAGCGATTCTTCGTGGTGCCTTTCTTGTAGATGGACAACAATTGATATCACTGCGAGATATGAAAACAATTAGCGGCTGCTCGTTGGAGACAGTCAAAAAAGCATACGATCATCTTGCGTTGGAAGGCTGGCTGGAAGCTGTGCACGGCAAAGGTTATTACTTGACGCAGCTTGCTAAAGAAGCTCGTTTGGAAAATCGCCTCCCGCTCACAGATATTCCGATCGCTTCCCTAGCTGATTCCTCCCCTCGTCCTAGCGAAGAGCTGGTGAAACGATTGCGTGGTGCTTTTTATGAGAGCCTGACCGTATTGGATGAACCGTCCGCGCAAAAGAAAATCAGGCGTACACAAGCTGCCAAGGTTTTTGCCGATCACCTCGGCCGCCGTGGGCTTCCTCACTCACCTGAGCGCCTCCTGCTTTTTAATAGAAGCACAAGCGGCTTCGCCTTTCTTGCCCAGCGTGTCATGAATTCACGTGATGTCGTCTATGTGGAGGAGTACAGCTATCCCGTATTTCTTCGCCTATTGAGTCAGTGCGGAATTACCGTTCGCCCGATTCGCATGGATGAAGAAGGCGTTTGTATTCAAGCTCTCACAGAAGAGCAGGAGCATTACCCGGCGAATTGGCTTTTGATTAACCCGCATTATCAATTTCCTACGGGTATCAGCTATTCGTTGAAACGAAAGGAAGATCTGCTCGAATGGGCGCAAAGCCACAACGTACGTCTTGTGGAAAATGACCATTATGGCGACCTCTGGTTTGAAGAACCGAGTGTTCCGCTGTACCAGATGGCTGCACAGGCAAAAAGCCCTGTGGAGGTCTACTATCTGCATTCGTTGTCAAAAACGTTGGCTCGCGATCTGCAATTGGGCGTATTGATGCTTCCTTCTGATTTATCGGATGACGAGTTGGAACGCTACAGTCAGCTTGTTTCCATGACAGGAGCTGAGCCATCCTTGCTCGTCGTGGAATCCGCCGTCCGCCTCCTCGATGATCCATGGTTTTATGAAGAGTTTCTGACGGATCGTCGCGCCCTGTTCCAGACCCGCTTCCTGCGACTGTGGCAGGAAAGACGCCAGGCACTTCCTGATCATGCGAGAATGTACCCCATTTCAGGGGGCTTAAATACGTGGATCAAATGGGGCACGCCAACCGCAAGAGCAACCGAACAAGAAGAGAGAGTCGTCGCTATTCTGCGTGAGGAAGGACTCGAGCTGACTGGCGGTCATGCTTTTCGCGTAGCAGATGAGCCCGCCGATATTCTGCGCTGCCCGGCAGTCCGTTTTCCACTCGCTCCACTGGAAGAACGAGAGTTGAAGCATTGGCTTCACCGATTGGGTGCTGCTCTACTTCGGTAAGTTTTCCAAGGGAAATGCCATACTAAGAAATGGATTTCCCTCTTTTCCTTTTCACTAGACTCAAAAAAAAGCCGAGGTATAACCTGCTATGATTAAAAAAATCGTAGAAAAGCTTCACCTTGATCCACCAAAAACGCTTGTCCTTGGGTTTTCCTTGATTATCTTCTTAGGAGCGCTGCTTTTGACACTCCCGGTCGCTACAGTTGATGGACTTGGTCTGCATTGGCTTGATGCGCTGTTTACAGCCACCTCTGCTACGTGTGTAACAGGCTTGGTTGTCGTCGATACTGGAACGACTTTCACTACCTTTGGTCAACTCGTCATTTTATCGCTCATCCAAATTGGCGGACTCGGCTTTATGACGTTCGCTACCTTTTTCGCACTAATCATGCGCAAAAAGATCTCCTTGCGCGAGCGACTCATCCTGCAAGAATCCCTGAATCAGATGTCAATGGAAGGTATCGTTCGTTTGGCCAAAATGATTCTGGTCTTTACTGCCCTCACTGAGCTGATCGGCGGTGTGCTTCTCTCTATACGCTTTGCCTTTGATTTCCCATTGCCTAAAGCGATCTACTTCGGCTTTTTTCATGCAATTTCTAACTTTAATAATGCTGGCTTTGACTTAATGGGGGAATTCTCCAGCTTGACAGCCTACGTAGATGACCCGGTCGTCACGCTCGTTGTCTGTCTGCTGATCATCCTCGGCGGGATCGGCTTCATGGTTGTGAGTGAGCTGTACGATTACCGTCAAACGCGCCGTCTTTCTCTACATACGAAGGTCGTTTTGTCTACGACCGGGATATTAGTTGTCGCAGGAACTGCTCTGATCTTTATTTTGGAGTATGCGAATCCGAAGACCTTGCAGCCTTTGTCTATGATGGGCAAAGTGCTTGGCTCACTTTATCAATCAGTGACAGCACGTACGGCAGGTTCGAACACCTTGAATATCGGTGACATGTATCAGTCATCTTTATTCCTCATTATTCTCTTAATGTTCATCGGTGCTTCCCCAGGATCAACGGGTGGCGGTATCAAGACGACGACATTCGCCACACTGATTGGTGCTGTTGTCGCCCAAATGAAAGGCAAAGAAGACGTGATCTTCTTCCGACAACGCATCCTGCCTCACATGGTCTACAAATCGCTGACATTGACGATGATCTCCTTGTTTATTGTCCTTGTCATGACGATGGTGCTTTCCATTACAGAGACAAGTGCCCGATTCGAAATGATCCTGTTCGAGGTCACTTCTGCGTTTGCTACGACTGGATTGTCCATGGGGCTAACCCCTCATCTGACTCCAATCGGGAAAATCCTGATCGTATTGACGATGTTTGCCGGTCGGGTAGGGCCTCTCACCATTGCCTTTGCCCTCGCACAACGCAAGCAAAAGGAGTACTTCCGCTATCCAAAAGGGAAGATCACGATCGGATAAGTCGTATCATAATGGAGAAAACCCTGCCAGAGCACCCGAAGGACTTTGGCAGGGTTTCGTTTTGTGTATGGTTTATTGTGTTTGCCACTGTTTGGACAGCTCGTCGCGAACCAGTTGGCCCATCTCGATTGTACCAATCGCTTTGCTTCTGTCTGCTGCGATATCGCCCGTGCGATGTCCTGCTTCCAGTACGGACCAAACTGCGTTTTCCACCGCTGCTGCCGCTTCATCCATTCCGAGAGAGAGACGAAGCATCATCGCTACGGACAGAATGGTTGCCAGCGGATTGGCAATGCCTTTTCCAGCAATGTCAGGGGCAGAGCCATGAACCGGTTCATACAGGCCAAAGCTGCCAGCTGCCAGACTCGCCGAGGACAGCATCCCAATCGAACCAGTCAGCATCGCTGCCTGATCACTCAAGATGTCGCCAAACATGTTTTCTGTCACGATGACGTCAAACTGTTTTGGTTCACGCACAAGCTGCATCGCGCAAGAGTCTACCAACTGGTGAGACAGCTCTACATCTGGATAGTCAGCCGCTACTCGCTCGGCTACCTTGCGCCAGAGGCGGGAGCTTTCGAGAACGTTTGCCTTATCTACAGATACGAGACGCTTTTGGCGTTTGCGGGCAATATCGAAGCCAACTCGAATGATTCGCTCGACTTCCGCTTCATGATAAATGCACTGATCTTCTGCGACTTCACCGTTTGGACCGTCATAGCGTTTTTTCTCACCGAAGTAAATCCCTCCGGTCAGTTCACGTACAACGATCAAGTCAACGCCAGAAACGACTTCTGGCTTGAGGGTGGACGCATCCACCAGAGAGCTGTGCATGGTAGCTGGGCGAATGTTCGCAAACAATCCGAGTGCTTTGCGAATACCGAGCAGCCCTGTTTCTGGACGAAGATGCCCAGGATTTTGATCCCACTTCGGTCCGCCAACGGCACCCAAGAGCACAGCATCCGCTTGCTTTGCCAACGTTACCGTTTCTTCTGGCAACGGTGTTCCATCCGTATCGATTGCGATCCCACCGATCCGGCCTTCTTCACATGTAAAAGTGACACCTTCAAGTTCCCCTACGAGTGTAAGGACTTTGACCGCTTCCTGCATGATTTCTGGTCCAATACCGTCTCCAGGAAGAACGGCGATGCGATAGTTTTTCTTCATCGTTTATCCCGCTTTTCTATACGTAATGGTTTCCGAACGCTGCTGGTTCCTATGATCCTATCCACTTTAAACCCTATCTTTATATCGTTGCACTGACAGGAGTAGGCTCGCCTCGCCGCTCCATGATCTTGTTGACTGCCCGTACATAGGCAATGGCGCTTGCTTCCAGCACATCCGTACTCACACCGCGTCCTGTTACGATCAGATCGTCCTGTTGGAGGCGTACGAACACTTCACCCAACGCATCTTGTCCATGGGTAACAGAAAGAATTTTGTAGTCGACAAGAGAGACTTCTTCTCCGGTAGCGCGGTCAATCGCTTTGTAGATAGAATCAACCGATCCATTTCCACAAGCGGCTTCTTCGCATACCGATCCGTCGGCACGAACCAGTCGCACACTCGCTGTCGGAACGGAAATGTTGCCGTAAGCGAGCTGCACGGATTCCAGCTGGAACGCTTCGGGTCCGCGAACCATCTTGGAATCGACTAATGCGAGGATGTCATCATCCGTGATTTCTTTCTTCTTGTCGCACAATACTTTAAATGCAGCGAACGCTGCGTTTACCTCTTCTTGCTCCAAGTGATAACCCAGATCAACCAATTTTTCTTTGAAAGCATGACGGCCAGAGTGCTTGCCGAGAACCAGTTTGTTTGACTTGAAGCCAACCGATTCCGGACGGATAATTTCGTACGTAGTGACCTCTTTTAACACACCATCCTGGTGAATACCGGATTCGTGCGCAAACGCATTTGCACCCACGACTGCTTTATTTCCTGGTACGATCATCCCTGTCAAACGGCTTACCAGCTGACTGGTCCGTGCGATTTCTTTCAAATTCAGCTTGGTCGTCGCCTGGTAGTAATCCTTGCGTGTCTCCAACGCAAGCGCCACTTCTTCCAGAGCAGCATTTCCTGCGCGCTCTCCGATTCCATTAATGGTACCCTCTACTTGTGTAGCTCCACCCTCGACAGCAGCAAGACTGTTGGCGACGGCCATCCCGAGGTCATCATGGCAATGGCAGCTCAGGCGAATCAGATCAGTAGAAGGCACGCGTTTTTTCAGCTCTCGGAAAATGTTTCCGTATTGATACGGCGTCATGTAGCCAACCGTATCTGGAATATTTACCGTGGTAGCCCCTGCCTTAATGACTGCCTCTACAACCTCTGCCAAAAAGTCGATCTCGGTACGCGCCGCATCCTCTGCGGAAAACTGAACTTCCGTAAAATACTTTTTCGCATAAGTGACCGCTTCCACCGCCCGAGCAAGGACTTCTTCCTTGCTCATGTTCAGCTTGAACTGACGGTGAATTGGAGATGTTGCGAGAAAGACGTGGAGGGAAGCGTTTTGTGCGTTGCGAAGCGCTTCGTATGCCTTATCCATGTCGTCTTTTACGGCACGAGCCAGACTGACGACGGTTGCATTCTTCACCCGTTTTGCAACTTCGGCCACAGACTTTTGGTCACCAGGGGAGGCAGCAGCGAAGCCCGCCTCCATTCTGTTTACGCCCAGCTTCTCGAGTTGAAGGGCGATCTCCACCTTTTCGTTCGTGCTAATATTGACGCCCGGAGACTGCTCCCCATCGCGCAGAGTCGTATCAAAAATCTCAATGGTCCGCATGAACTTTTCACCTCCACATTTTTCCCTACATTATATATACATTTTTTACACACCTATTTATTGACCGATTTTCACTTCTTCTTTTTTCGTATCTTTGTTGATCCAAGACATCATGCCACGCAGCTGCTCCCCTACTACCTCGATACCATGTTCGGATTCCAGACGGCGACGGGAAGTGAAGCCAGGACGGTTTGCTTGGTTTTCCAAGATCCAATTGCGAGCAAATGTACCATCTTGGATTTCTGCCAGTACTTTTTTCATTTCTTTGCGAGTCTCATCTGTGATGATGCGACGGCCTGTACTGTAGTCACCGTACTCAGCCGTGTCACTGATGGAGTAGCGCATACGAGCCAAGCCACCCTCGTACATCAGGTCAACGATCAGCTTCAGCTCATGCAAGCACTCGAAGTAGGCGATCTCAGGAGCATATCCTGCTTCCACCAATGTATCGAAGCCTGCTTTTACCAGCTCGCTTGCGCCACCGCACAATACTGCTTGCTCACCGAACAAGTCTGTTTCTGTCTCTTCACGGAAAGAAGTTTCGATTACGCCTGCTTTTGTGCAACCGATACCGCTGGAGTATGCGAGTGCCAGATCTTTCGCGTTGCCAGTTGCATCTTGGTAAATGGCGATCAAACCAGGTACACCGAAGCCTTCTTGGTATACGCGACGAACAAGGTGACCCGGGCTTTTTGGAGCTGCCATGATTACGTCTACATCAGCTGGTGGCACGATTTGCGCATAGTGGATGTTGAATCCGTGCGAGAAGCAAAGTGCAGCGCCGGATTTCAGGTTTGGAGCGATCTCGTCGCGGTATACTTGTGCTTGACGCTCATCCGGCATCAGGATTTGTACTACGTCTGCGCGTTTGGTTGCTTCTGCTACAGTCAAAACTTCAAAACCGTCTTTCGCTGCAACATCCCAAGATTTACCTGGACGAAGACCCACCACTACTTTATAACCGCTGTCGCGCAGGTTTTGTGCTTGTGCATGACCTTGGCTACCGTAACCGATGATTGCGATTGTTTTTCCACGCAGTACCTCTTGTTTTACGTCCGCTTCATAATACATTTTTACCATTTGTATAGCCTCCCTAAAAATGTTTAGTTTGAATTTCTATTCTGAAATTTTTTAATTTAAACCGTTGCTGCGGCTGTTACTGGAACAATACTGCGCGCCATCGCTACTGAACCTGTTCTTGTCAATTCAATAACGCCGTAGCTTTGTAATAGTACGAGCAGCGCATCAATCTTTTCGGTGTCACCCGTTACTTGCACGATCAGTGAGCTAGGACCCACATCGACGATCGCGGCACGGAACGGCTCGACAATTCCGTTTAACTCTGCCAGCTGGCTGGGCGATGCTGTCACTTTTATCAGTGCCAGTTCCCGTGAAACAAAAGGGTTCTCGCTGAGATTCGTGACTGAGATGACATCGATCAGCTTGTGCAATTGCTTCATGAGCTGATTGATTTGGCGGTCATCTCCCCCGGTTGAAATGATCATCCGGGACAGCCCCTGTTCTTCCGTGCCTCCCACCGTAATGCTGTCGATGTTGAAGCCGCGTTGGCCGAACAGTGTCGCCACTCTAGTCAAAACGCCTGGTTGGTCGTTGACGAGTACGGAAATGGTATGTTGCTGCATCCTAATCGTCCCCCAATTCCATCTGATCTAGTGTGTTGCCTGATGCAACCATCGGATATACGTTTTCTTCCTGTGCAACTCGGAAGTCCACCACGACTGGTCCATCATGCGCAAGTGCCTCTGCCCAAACTGCTTCGGCTTCCTCAGGCGTGTGTGCTCGCAAGCCTTTAACGCCATATGCTTCGGCCAGTTTCACAAAATCCGGGCTGCATGTCAGATCGATTTGGCTGTAGCGGTTATCATAGAAGAGCTCCTGCCATTGACGAACCATTCCCAAGCACTGGTTGTTCACAATCGCTACTTTGACCGGAATGTTGTATTGGGAGACGATTGCCAGCTCTTGGTTGGTCATCTGGAATCCGCCATCCCCTACGACGGAGATTACCGTGCGATCTGGGTGAGCGATCTGTGCGCCAATTGCTGCCGGGAAGCCGAAGCCCATCGTGCCGAGACCACCGGAAGAGATAAAGGAGCGCGGGTGCTTGAACTTATAGTATTGAGCTGTCCACATCTGGTGTTGTCCAACGTCTGTTGTGACGATCGCTTCCCCATCTGTGGAGTTGTACAAGAGTTCAATGACTGCTTGTGGCTTCAATACGTCCCCATCTTTTTTGTACTTGTACGGATATTGTTCTTTCCACTCTTTCAACTGGCTGATCCACGCTTCTGATTCACAAGCTTTTGCGAGCGGAATTGCTTTTGCCAGCGTGCTCTTCACGTCGCCCGCTACTGTTACCGCTGTGTCTACGTTTTTCCCCAGCTCTGCTGGATCGATGTCGACGTGTACAATGCGGGCTTTTGGTGCGAACTCCTTCGTGCGTCCCATCGTGATCCGGTCATCAAAGCGTGCTCCCAGACCAATCACACAATCCGCATTCAAGAGCGCTTGGTTCGCTGTGTAATTTCCGTGCATCCCCGGCATTGCCAGCGATAACTCGTGTGTTCCAGGGAAACCGCCCAATCCCATGAAGGTGTTGATCACCGGGATGCGTGTTTTTTCAGCAAAGTCGCGCAATTCTTTCTCTGCTTGAGCTGCAATGATTCCCCCGCCCGCCAAAATGACTGGACGCTTCGCTTCGCTAACGGCTTTGACAAACTCTTGTACTTCTTTGTCGCTTGGTACGAGTGAAGCGCGGTAGCCGCGAATTTCCACTTTATCCGGGTAGGTAAATGGTGCCTTCTCATTGGCGACGTCTTTTGGAATATCGATCAATACTGGGCCAGGGCGTCCAGTTGTCGCAATGTGGAACGCTTCCTTTACAATCCGCGGGAGATCACGAATATCGCGGACAAAGTAGCTGTGCTTCGTAATCGGGATGGTAATTCCCGTAATGTTCGCCTCTTGGAACGCATCGGTACCAATCAGTGACTGTGCCACGTTACCCGTGATGCAGACTAGCGGAACCGAGTCCATCTGAGCTGTTGCGATCCCTGTTACAAGGTTCGTTGCTCCCGGACCAGAAGTGGCGATACATACACCCGGTTTGCCAGTCGCTCGGGCATATCCGTCAGCAGCGTGGATAGCGCCTTGCTCGTGGCGAGTCAAAATGTGCTTGAAGTAGCTCCCGTACAGGGAGTCATAAATGGGGAGAACCGCCCCACCTGGATAGCCGAAAATGTATTCGACCTCCTCCAGGATCAAACAGCGAAGCAGTGTTTCTGCTCCTGTCACCTCTTCCCCGAACTGAATCGGTGGAATGCCGTTCTTTTTCTGCAATTCGGCCATTTCAACACTCATTGCTCTCTCCTCCTCCCAATTCCAACAGGTATTGAAAATAACTATAGACACATAGAAAAACCCTTTCGCCCCGACACGGTTCGATTTCCATGTCTTTTGGGGCGAAAGGGTTCGCGGTACCACCCAACTTTATCGGCGCCTCGCGGTCAGCCGATCTCAGCCAGTCACAACAAATGTGGACTGTAACACGTTAACGGGTGTTAAGCGGTTTGGCCTACTACCTGCAAAGCAAGTTTCAGCAAAACGGCTCGGAGGTGAGCAATGCGACGTACCCTATACCCGTTTCTCAGCATCAGGGCTCTCTGTAAAAGGGGAAACGCGCACCGTCCTCGTCATAGCCTGCTATTTAAAAAATATTTTCAATATTGTTGTTGTCAGAATAAAGTGTTACGTCTGATTATAGCTAGGCACCTAGGGGGTGTCAACGAAAACAAAAAGATTTTACTAGACTTTCGTCCGAACGAATGCTCAGTTGGAAATGGCTTTATAGCGCGGTTTTTGCGTGAAAGCGGATACAACAAACAATCAAAACCGTTTTGTTGACCGCAAGCGATCGCGTATACTTTTATGAAAAACGCCGAGACGTTTTTCACCACACTTGTCCAGTTTTTGCAACGGAAAAAGAACGGCTTTGCCGTCCCTCTCCTGCTCTTCCGGTTCCGTTTTATTGCGGAGATTTCAATCCCTCAATCAAAATTGTTGCGACTTCCGGACGTGTAAATTCCGGAGGTGGCGTCATCCCGTTTCTCAACATTTCCCTCACTTTTGTTCCCGATAAGGTCATATGAGAATCTCTGTCATGTGGGCACGTCTTGGTCGTCGCCATCCCTTGGCAGGCGTTGCAGTAAAAGCTGTGCTCAAAAAAGAGCAGCTGGATACCGAGCTCGCCAGGAGCAAACTCGGAAAAGATGTGCTGCGCATCATACGTGCCGTAGTAATCGCCTACCCCTGCGTGATCACGGCCGACGATAAAGTGTGTACAACCGTAATTTTTTCGTACCAATGCGTGGAACACCGCCTCACGCGGACCTGCATATCGCATAGCAGCCGGAAAAGCACCGAGCAGTACACGGTTGTGTGGATAGTAATTTTCCAGAAGGGCGAGATAGCTTTTCATTCGTACTTGTGCAGGAACATCGTCTGATTTCGTTTCCCCCATCAATGGGTTGAGAAAAAGGCCATCGACAATCTCCAATGCGGCTTTTTGAATATACTCATGCGCCCGGTGAACGGGATTGCGCGTTTGGAAACCAACCACCGTTTTCCAGCCATTTTCTCGAAATCTTTTTCTGGTTTCTGCCGGCGTCAAATAAAAATCAGAGAAGCGCTCAGGCTGTGGCTTTTGCAGGATTTCTACAGGCCCACCCACGTATAGGTTGGGCTTTTCAAACAGCTTTTTCACACCGGGGTGAGCGAGATCCACCGTGCGAAAAACAAGCTCTGCCTCACGCGTTTTATCTGGCACAAAGCAGCTTTTCACCTGCAAAATCGCATAGTCCACTCCATCTTCCCCACGTAACAGAATGCTGTCGCCAGGCACAAGATCGTCGTGCTCATCTGCATCGACAGCCAATGTCACCGGCAACGGCCAAATCGCTCCATTGGCTAGACGCATCGTTTCCACGACAGTGTGGTAATCCGCCTCTTCCATGAAACCAGTCAACGGCGAAAATGCTCCGATGGCAAGACATTCGATGTCCGACAGGGTCCATTTGTCCACGATAATGGCTTTTTTGATCCCGTGCGGCAAAATCGCTTGCTTCACACCTTTCCCTCCTGCGCTGTTCATTTGTGCAGACCGCATTCAGTCTTTTCGAAGCCAGCCCACCGTCCCGACCGAGAATCTTGGCCAGGCAGGACAGCGCGCGTGCATACTCGGCAGCCAATGCTTGGATAGTTCCGGTCGTGCAATGGATTGTAAGGGACATCATGTGCATGGATATATTCCCACACCTGGGCCTCCGTCCAATCTGCTAGCGGATTGAATTTGACCAGGTTGAATTTTTCGTCCCACTCCACTTTTTTGGTATTCACTCGGGTAGGTGATTGCTCGCGGCGAATGCCTGTAATCCACGCCTGATAGTTGGACAGGGCGCGCTTTAATGGCTCTACCTTTCGAATCTCGCAGCAAAGATTCGGTTCTCGCTCCCACAGTTTGTCACCGTGTGTTTCTGCCTGCTCGGCTAACGTCACCTGTGGCTGCACTTGAATAAATGTCGTGCCGTACCTGACTTGCAGCTTGTCACGCGTATCGTACGTTTCAGCAAAATGAATGTTGGTATCAAGGTAAAATACAGGAATCGTGGGAGCCAATTTGTGCAGCATGTCGATTAAAACGACATCTTCAGCGCCAAAGCTGGCAGCTAGGATCAGACTCGCTGCATAGTTTTCCACGGCGTTCACAAGCACGTCTTGGGGCGCTTGAGTCTCCAGTCTGCTTGCCCATTCCTGTAATTCCTCATCCGCCATTTTCTGGCGATTGCTCATC
The DNA here is from genome assembly GCF_000010165.1 of Brevibacillus brevis NBRC 100599. Taxonomy (NCBI): domain Bacteria; kingdom Bacillati; phylum Bacillota; class Bacilli; order Caryophanales; family Paenibacillaceae; genus Brevibacillus; species Brevibacillus brevis. The sequence continues at coordinate 1,669,388 of NC_012491.1, read as the reverse complement.
AGCGAAACTCCTCTCTTGCTAGGATTCACCCACCATCATATGCCTAGTAACTGGAAGTGGCGCATCGTCCACCTATATCCAACTCGCCCAAACCAAACGGTCATGATCGTTTGATCGAATGCAAGCGGTCGATGTTTCGATCCCCAGATGAGAGAGGACGCTTTTCACAGGAAAAAAGCCGCCAGACAGGGTCTGACAGCTTTCTTCTGCTTTATTTCTCCTCTTTTTCGTTTACGGTGGGAGCGAAAATAAAAGAGGCTCCGGTTTGTTGCGTGTTTTTGACCTCGGTTTTTTCCGTTGGTACGGCGTAAGAACCAGGGGTTACCAAGGAAGGTAGCACCGTGTAAGAATCATCCTTGTCTTTTGCAAACGCTCCTGGCACGAGCAATGCTGAACAGACAACTGCTGTTACACCCATCATCATCCATTTTGGTTTTCTCATCTATGTCTCTCTCCCTATCCAATGTTTTCCTGTAACGCTTTTTATTGTATGGCAGTAGGGAGTCTGCTCGACACGGACGAAAGATTGTTTTTTTCTCAGACTTGAGATGGATTCGTTTTTTCCAAAAGAAAAAGCATCCTGTTCGGATGCTTTAACCCATTAGTTTTTTTCTTTTTCGTTTACATTTGGAGCGAAAATAAATGCACTTCCTGTTGTTTGCGTACCTGTCACGGTATCTGTTTTCTGGACTACTGGAGCTGTCGTGTTTGGAGCAGGGGCGAAGAAAGCATTCGTTACGGAATATGCGTCTTCTTTCTCTTTGGCAAACGCCCCTGGCACGACCATCGCCGAACAAACAACCGCTGTAATTCCTAACATCATCCACTTTTGTTTTCTCATTTTGATCTCTCTCCCTATCCAATGTTTTCCTCTTATGGCTTTATTGTAAGGGATTAGCCAGGCTGTCTAACACGGACGGGAGGTTGTTTTTTACTCAGACCTTAGGCGGATTCCGCTTTAGGACCATAGCCTAGTTCTGTAAACAACGACGCGAATATGTTCGATCGCATTTTTGCTTACACATCAATCGTTGTCCTTGTATGCTTATACAGCTCTTCAATCGTCTGTCCTTTTGCTCGGGCAAGTACCTCCATGCGCACACTCAGTTGCTTTTTCGCAAACTGCTTCAAATCAGTGATCTTCACTCCGAATGCACTCACCCCTTGTGGGTCATCCATCCAGTCGTACAGATGAGTTGCCATCGGAGCTAGCTCATCCATCTTTTTGGCAATGACATCGTAAATATGCCGATGCTCACAGATCAATCGCTGTAGCAGGAATGTTCCATAGCTGATGTGCCGCGATTCGTCTGTCTTCAAATACCCAATTCCTTGCATGAGACCAGGCATGAGCCCCGTTTTGCTGAGTGCTTCGTAAAACGCATAGTAACCTGTCTCTGCGAGCACGCCCTCCACAAACATGTTGTAGACAGTAGAAGCTTCTGCGATGGCTTCGGGGGATTTATCCGTTAATAGACGATGGAGTGCGTTCGGTAGGATCTCATGGAAAATTCGCTTGTACACATCGTCGTGAAAATGATGCAAGTCTCCTGACTCGCCGATGTTGTCGAGAACCAACCGGAAAAACTCCGTATGCTTGGCCTCTTCAAAGAGGAAGGTCGTCAAAAACATTTCTTCCTCCAGTCGCCCTTCCTCTGCAATGACCATGATCAGAGGCAAAAGATCGAGGGTGACAGCCTCTTCCCCACCAAGAAAACCAGCAATCCGTCCCAAGGTTTCTTCCTTCTGCTCTGGATTCATATTCGCGTAATCTTCGCGGTCTTGTGTAAAATCAATGTCCTGCGGGTTCCAAATGCCGTATCTCTTCGCTTTTTGATACAACTGGTATGGCAGTAGCTCCTGATCGAATCCTTTTTGGCTGATCGAAACAAAACCATTCCTCATCCCCATCCAACCTTTCTTTTTTCTGATACGCCTTCTATTTCGAATGAATGAAAGAAGTTGTGAAGTTGTTAATTTATACCAATTCCATTCTTTACGCTCCGATCTGCGGTTTGATAAAATGAAGGCGCTGTAGGTTGATTATAGGTCAGGCTGAACGGTCGTTCATATCCCCAAAAATCAGGGGGTGTTTATCACTCAAATGGAGGTGGCAATCACTCCATGGTCAGTCCAGAGCTGAACATGTACATCGATCGAATCGAAGAAACGGCATATTACGAGGAGAAACTAGTGCTTGCTGTACGCGGTTTCGTGGATCTCTTTCCTTTTACGGGAGCCATTCTGTGCAATTACTCCACGCTCAGTCAAACGGGTGAGGGACTATGGTCGATCCTTGACCAAGAGTTATGCTCCATCCGAAATATCCGGGTGGACTTGCGCAATATGCCCCTTATCCAGCAGGCGATCCGTGAACAGAGAGCCGTACTACTAGATTCTGAGGCGATTCGTGAGTTACCGCCCCATTTAGTGTACGGCGCCCCTTATGCGCTCATTCTCCCTATCAGCTATGGACCTAATGTACTCGGCTACGCCGGTATTTCCTGGCATCAGGATGGCTGTTCTGGCATCAACCATCCATTGGTACAATCTTTGAGCGCATACTGCTCGATGCTGGGCAAAGTATTGGCAACCGACTCCCTTCGCCCTAAAACCGTCAAGCTCTCACGCAGAGAAGTCGAAGTCATGCAGCGGATGTCATGGGGCGAAAGCGTTAAGGAGATGGCGAGCTGGATGGGAATTAGTGAGTTTACCGTGCAGGATTACATCAAGTCCGCCTTAAAAAAGCTCGGTGTACAAAATCGCGCACAGGGTGTGGCAGACGCTATTCGCCAACGAATCATTTGTTGAATAGAAATAGAAAAACAACCGAATGTGAGCTCGGTTGTTTTTTCTTTGACTCAAACTTCTCTTTCTACGTTCTGATTTCTACCACGTTTCTCGGTGCTGTTCTCGTCCGTTGAATCTCCCTGATTTGAGAAGTAGTCAGATTTCGTCCCACAAAAATGAACGACGAGGTACGATTATTGAAGCCAAAATTACCGAGGTTGGCAATATCTCGATTGCCCCGAAAGACACGAAAATCGCCTTGATAAGCGGTTCCTGAAAACAGAACGAGTGTCACTCGGCCATTATTCCCTGCTCGTAATCGAAAACTCGACAGTACGTCATTGAATTCAAGAGCCTGACACTGTCTAACTGCTACCCCACGTCTACGAAAACGAATACGACGAGCTTCAAAGTTTCGACCTGCCCATAGGCTTACTCGTAATTCTGCCATGCCACTCACCTCCTTCTATCTTTGCTATAAGATATGACAAGGAGATTGATAGCGTGTGGACAGGTGTAGGATGCTATTCGTTTGATTTTGCGCTCTAGACCACAACAAAAAAGCCAACCTTGCCCTCAATCGGGAAGATCGGCTCTTCTATTCAAAAATTAAGCGTTCAGTTTGCTTTTTGCAACTGTTGCCAGTTCGTTGAACGCAGCTTTGTCGTTAACAGCCAAGTCAGCCAGCATTTTGCGGTTAACTTCGATGCCAGCAACTTTCAGGCCGTGCATCAAACGGCTGTAGGACAGACCGTTCATGCGAGCTTGTGCGTTAATACGAGTGATCCACAGTTTGCGGAAATCACGTTTCTTTTGACGACGGTCACGGTATGCATACAGCAGGGATTTCATTACCTGCGCATTAGCGGATTTAAACAGGCGATGTTTGGAACCGAAGTATCCTTTCGCCAGCTTCAGGATTTTCTTATGACGACGGCGTGTAACAATGCCACCTTTTACTCTTGGCATACTAAACTCCTCCTGGTCTTTCCAGCATGGCGGCCTACTGCTAGGCGCTTAGGGAGCTCATGCTGCGTAATGGTGTGTAATAAAGAAAAACTTACAGGTAAGTGAGCATTTGCTCAATACGTTTTTGATCGCCTTTGGAAACGAGTGCAGCTTTGCGCAGGTGGCGCTTAGCTTTCGTCGATTTGTTAGCGAACAAGTGGCTACCAAACGCACGGTCGCGCTTCAATTGGCCGCTTCCAGTCTTTTTGAAACGTTTCGCAGCGGCCTTGTTGGTTTTCATTTTAGGCATCTGAAAAATCCTCCTGTCTAAACTACTATCTTACTGCTTTTCCGCTTTCGGAGCCAGAATCATGATCATGCTGCGGCCCTCGATCTTCGGCTTGCGCTCAGGCGCAGCGAGATCTTCACACTGGGCAGCTACACGTTCCATAACGCCTAGTCCAATTTCGGAGTGGGTGATTTCACGTCCACGGAAACGGATCGTACACTTCACCTTGTGTTGATCCTCCAAGAACTTGCGGACGTTGCGAAGCTTTGTTTGAAAATCGTGTTCCTCGATGTTAGAAGAAAAACGCACTTCTTTCAGCTCGATGATCTTCTGGTTTTTACGCGCTTCTTTTTCCTTTTTCGCCTGCTCGTATTTGAACTTTCCATAGTCCATGATACGGCATACAGGCGGCTTGGCTGTAGGAGCAACGTTTACCAGATCCAATTCAGCTTCCTGGGCAATGCGCAATGCTTCCCTAAAAGGTACGACTCCCAATTGGCTCCCGTCAGCACCGATTAAACGGACTTCACGGGCACGGATCGCTTCGTTAATTAACATTTGATCCTTGCTAATACTTGCCACCCCCGTCAATTTCGAGAAGGAACAAAAATGTGCGAACGCATTCTGCGCCCGCACATATCTCACCTAAGCAATTTCATCGGATCCGAAGATCCTTGCGTAAGAGTTACCTGTCAACAGTCGTATACGACGTCGACCCAGGTGAGAAGCTGGGCGCCTCTGCTTGTTCTCGAAGTATGAAGTGTTGTTTATACACGCAATTTATATTACAAGGTAGCTTGGGTTTTGTCAAGGCTAATACCTAATTATCCCCCGATATGGGACATTTCGACCTTTTCACGCTTGTCGAGACCAGGCGTTTCACTTAGTCGTTCCTCCGAGTAGCGCACGTCACGCCGCTCCCATATCGCACGTATCAGCTCGCGAATCTCTTCATCCGTGCGTCCATCGCGGACTGGTTCGCGCAAATCATCTCCGGATGAAGCGAAGAGACAATTGTACAATTTCCCTTCTGCCGACAGGCGAGCCCGCGTACAAGTGGAGCAAAAAGCTTGGGTCACCGATGAGATCAACCCGATTTCCTGGTTGGATCCCTCATAGCGATAGCGAGAAGCCACCTCTCCATAGTAGTTCGCTTCGGTCGCTACCAGCGGCATCTCTTCATGGATCATACGCACGATTTCACGGGAAGGTACGACTTGATCCAGCCGCCAGCCGTTACTGTTCCCCACATCCATGAATTCAATGAATCGAAGGGTGTGCCCTTGCTCACGGAAGTACCGTGCCATCGGCAAAATATCTTGATCATTGACTCCGCGCTGTACCACCATGTTGATCTTGATCGAAAGCCCAGCATCTGCTGCAACACGAATCCCATCCAGTACAGAATCGACCTGATAGCCTCTTCCATTCAACATCCCAAAGCGCTCATTATCCAAGCTATCCAGGCTGACCGTGACCCGATCCAGACCTGCTTCTTTTAGTGCTTGCGCATGGCGCGACAAGAGAGAGCCGTTGGTCGTCATCGCAATATCTTGAACGCCTTCTACTTCACGTATCATTCGAATCAATTCAGGCAAATTTCGGCGCATTAATGGCTCTCCGCCGGTAATGCGGATTTTCCCGACTCCAAGCGAAGTAAAGATCTGGGTCAAACGGGTAATTTCCTCAAAGGTCAGCAACTTGCTTTGCGGCAAAAACTCAAAATCCGGTCCAAAAATATCGGCAGGCATGCAATAACGGCAACGAAAATTACATTTATCGGTAACAGATATTCGTAAATCTCGGAGAGGACGGTTCCGTAAATCAAGCACTTTATCTGGCATAGCTGTTCACTCTCCTTTTATCTATAGGACGACTTTTCCCCTTCATCTTCATCATACCGTATTTCGACTTCGTTCCAGTCTATTATCTTAAATCGAAATCGCCAAATTTTCAAACGCAAACAGCACATTGTGGCATAAATGGGTTCGCTTTGCAAAAAAAGAGTACGAATTCCTCCTGACATTCGTACTCTTCCCGCTATGCATTCTTATATCTTAAATTTGCGAATCATTCTTTCCAGTTCGCGAGCCATCTGGTTCAATGATTCAAATGAAACGGCAAACTCTTCCATTGTGGCCAACTGACCTTTGGAGGAAGCCGCCAGATTTTCAGCATTGTGCGCTGAAACCCTTGCGATTTGGGCAGTCTCGTCCACAGATGCCGCTACTTGTTCCGATCCGGCGGACATCTGTTCAGAGACAGCAGATACCTCTTGAATTTGATCGGTTATCTGTTGAATTTCTTGCAAGATGCGTTGGAAGGCTTCTCCTGACTCCAGTACCGTAGACAATCCAACCTGAACATCTTGATTGACGGAATCCATCGAGTTGACCGCCATGTTCGTATCTGTTTGGATCTCCTGAATCAGGTTGGCGATTTGTCGAGCAGACTCATCAGATTGTTCTGCGAGCTTTCTCACTTCATCTGCTACGACAGCAAAACCTCGTCCATGCTCTCCCGCACGAGCAGCTTCAATGGCTGCATTCAGAGCAAGCAGATTCGTTTGAGAGGCAATTCCTGTTATCACGTCAATGATTTGCACAATTTCTTTGGAACGCTCACCCAATTGCTTGACGACGGATACAGAATGTTCCACAGAGCCACGGATGGAGTCCATTTGCTGGATAGCCTTTTGGATGGACTGGTTTCCTAGCTGCGCTTCATCCGCCGTACTTGTAGATGATTCCGAGATAATGGAGGTTGTCTCCGCCACACGTTGGATGCCGATCGACATTTCTTCCATCGCTCTTGCGGATTCTTCTGTACCTCGGAGCTGATTTTGCGCCCCGCTCGCTACTTCCTGTATCGTGGTAGATATTTTGTTCGCAGTATCTACATTGTCCGCCATGCGAACCGATATGTTGTCTGACGAAGTAGAAAGGGTGTTCACCGCTTTTTGAACTTCCCGAATGAGTCCTTGGATGGATACTTGCATCACCTGAATGCTATGACCAAGCATACCGATTTCGTCTTTTCTATCCAAAAGGTTTTTGGGCAATTCCGCGGTAAAGTCACCACGACCGATCTGTGCAATCTGGTCAACGATGGCAAGCAATGGCTTGGTAAATTTATGCGAGAAAAGAACAGAAGCCACTGCCGCTAGTAAGGCAAACAAAATACTTAATGCCCCGATGGTGAAACCGATTTGATTGGCTTCAGCAGAGAGCTCAGCTTTTTCGATAAACGAAATATATTTCCAACCGGTTTTGCTGGAAGTAAAGACGTTTGCCAAATACTCGGTATCGTTCATTGTGACCGCAAAGCTGCTGGGGGTATTCTCTGCAATAGCGGCCAATTCAGGAATTTGGGTATCTTTCAGGTTTTTCGAATTGAGCTCGGGGTTCTTGGGATCAGCTAAAATCGTTCCGTCTTTGCCCACCAACATGAGATAACCCGTTTTCCCAATCTTAATTTCTTTCAAAATATCGGTTAGCCCTTTTAAATTCACATCCAGTCCAACAACGCCCAATGGTTCACCCTTGTCATCCTTTAACGTCGTCACGTTACTGATCACGATACTGTTATCGCCCAAATAGAGATAAGGATCTGTTGTGATCACTTTTCCGGGATTCTCCATTGGTTTTTTGTACCAATCCCTTGTACGCGGATCGTAATTCGCGATGACATCATCTGTCGGCCACTGTATGTATCCTCCGTATTTTGTCGCTAAATAAATAAAGGCAGTATTCGGATGAGAATCGACAAATCGCAGGAAATCTTGAAAAATAGCGGCCTCTACCCCGCCATTTTGCAGGGGGGTATGCTTGGTTTTGGTTGGTTTGTCCATATACGTCGTGATGGTGTTATCTGCACTCTTTAGTAAGGGACTGCCTGCTATCAGGTTGACGTTTTCACGAATCGAGTCGAAATACAAGTTAATCGCGTTGTCTACCTGAGCCACTTCTTTTGTCGAGGATTCAATAAAATAAGACTGGATTCGCTCCTCCATACTGACATATACAAATGAGCTAATCACCCCAATCGGGATTAAAATAATGGCAAGAAATGCTGCTATCAGTCTTTGCTTAATGCTTACCCGCATGCGAATCCCCCGCTGTTCTTCTTGATGTCGATAAGGATACTTACTCTACATCCTTTTCCCGTTCTTTTTTCCAAGTAAACGTATCAAGTAAACGTTTACTGAAAAAAAGCCGCCCGAAACTTCAGGGCGGCTTTACTTCTAAACGCTCTTACTTCATTTCATTGATTTCAGCGCGGATTTTCTCTACAAACGCATCCACTGTCATCGCGCCTTCATCGCCCACTCCGCGTTTACGGACGGACAGTGTACCGTCAGCCACCTCTTTTTCACCGATGACCAGCATGTACGGGATTTTTTCAACTTGTGCTTCACGGATTTTGTAGCCGATTTTCTCATTGCGGCCATCCAGCTCTACACGAATACCGGCTTGTTGCAGTTTTTCTCTTACTTGTTCTGCATATGGCATGTGCACTTCGCTGATGTTCATGATGCGTGCTTGGATTGGTGTCAGCCAAATCGGGAATGCACCTGCGTAGTGCTCGATCAGGATACCGATGAAGCGCTCCATGGAGCCGTACATCGCACGGTGCAAAACAACTGGACGGTGCTTCTCGTTGTCTTGACCAACATAAGTCAGGTCAAATTTCTCAGGCATTTGGAAGTCCAGTTGGATCGTTCCACATTGGTGACGGCGTTTCAGCGCGTCGGTAATTTGGAAGTCGATCTTCGGTCCGTAGAACGCACCGTCTCCGTCTTTAATTTCATAGGCCATGCCGAGCTCTTCCAACACTGTTTTCAGAGAGCTTTCTGCTGCTTCCCACAGCTCATCAGAGCCCATGGAATCTTCCGGACGAGTGGACAGAGCCACACTGTATTCGAAGCCAAATACCTTGTAGATGCTGTCAATCAAAGTGATCATGCCTTTGATTTCGCTCGCGATCTGATCAGGACGGACAAACACGTGCGCGTCATCCTGGCAGAAGGTACGCACCCGCAGCATTCCATTCAACGCCCCGGAGTACTCATGACGGTGAACTTGCCCGAACTCAGAGTAACGGATCGGCAGGTCACGGTACGAATGCATCTCGTTTTTATAGATCAGCATGTGACCTGGGCAGTTCATTGGCTTCAAGGCGTAAGTCGCGTTGTCTACTTCTGAGAAGTACATATTCTCTTTGTAGTGATCCCAGTGACCGGATTCTTTCCAGAGACGCTCGTTCATGAGGAACGGTGAGCGCACTTCTGTGTATTGTGCCAATTGTTGCAGACGGCGGGAGAATTGCTCCAGCTCGTTGCGAACAGTGAAACCTTTTGGCAGGTAGAACGGCATGCCTGGTGCTTCCTCAGAGAACATGAACAGGCCCAGTTCTTTACCCAATTTGCGGTGATCGCGCTTTTTCGCTTCTTCGATGAAGTGCAGATATTCATCCATGTCTGCTTTTTTCGGCCAAGCTGTACCGTACACGCGTTGCAGAACTTGGTTTTCTGCTTTTCCGCGCCAGTATGCACCTGCCACGCTCATCAACTTGAATGCTTTGATGAAGCCAGTGGACGGCAAGTGCGGTCCACGACAGAGGTCGAAAAATTCGCCTTGCTCATACAGCGTGATAGTCGCATCCTCTGGCAGGTCGCGAATCAGCTCCAGCTTCAGGTGATCGTTCAGTTCTTGGAAAATCGCAGTTGCTTCTTCGCGGCTTACAACTTTGCGGCGAATCGGCAGGTCTTCCTTCACGATTTTTTCCATTTCTGCTTCGATTTTGCCCAAATCCTCTGGGGAAAGGGAAACCGGAATATCCATGTCGTAGTAGAAGCCATCTTCGATCACAGGACCGATTCCGAACTTCACTTCAGCGCCGTAAATACGTTTTACCGCTTGGGCGAGCAAGTGAGCTGTACTATGGCGGTATACTTCCAACCCGTCGGCAGAATCGAGGGTAACGATTTCAATCGCTGCGTCATCTGTGAGTTCTGTGTACAGATCAACAACCTTGCCGTCTTTTTTACCAGCTACTGCCTTTTTCTTCAGGCTAGAGCTAATGGAGCCTGCGATGTCTTCGATAGTAATCCCAGCGTCGTATTGACGAACGGCTCCATCTGGGAAAGTAACATGAATTTGTGCCACTGTGGATTCTTCCTTCCTGTATCTGTTTTGGTTGAGAAAATAAAAAAACACCCATCCCCAAAAAGGGACGAGTGTGTTCTCGTGTTACCACCCTACTTCAAGTCTGCGTACAAAAACAGACTCCTCATTCCATGTAACGGTATCTAACCGGCATACCGATAGTAAAAGCCTACGCTTCGTTCCCGGCAGCTACTCAAAGGTGGTAGATCAATAACAGTTCGCAGCGAGCTTCCAGCCTGTGGCCCGCCTCTCTAGAGCGTCCTTACTATTGTCCGTGTCCTTCTCATCGTATTTATAAGCGATGTAAAGTTGTTTTTGCTATTATAGTTTAGAGGGATTATTCCCGTCAAGTACACGTCGCTCGGATAGACAAAGGGAACAAGAGTGGCAAGTAATGAGCCGACCGTCAAAAATACTGCGGATCGTCTGTGCAAGCCCAGGCTTTTCCGAAGCCATATGGAGCACGATACTCTCAGGAGCCAGTGTAACCAAAGCACTGACCAAATAATCCTCGTCTCGGCATTTTTGTTCGTCCATGTTCAGAACCGTATCCAACTGTTCAAGCCAAAGACGATCCCCTTTTTTATCATAAAGATGGAAAGGTTTGTCCACACTAGGAACGACATGAACGATTTCCTGCTTGGTTTCCTGTACAGCAATGAAATAGCGCAGCAGTTCGACAAACTCTTGGTATTGCTTGTCTTCCAGATATTCGTCAATGCCCGTTTCCACGAGTTCGAACAGCTCGTTCCAATGCTCCTGCAGTCGAAAACGGATGAAGCCCAATACGTTGATCGTTCTCTCCCACTCCAGATAGGAGAAGACATTGCGATATACGTTTGCCTTGCGTGTCGTAGCCGTTAACAGTTCCCCGCCATCCAGCTCGACTTCTTGGCACATGCGTTGAATATAAGGAAAAATTTCCGCCCACTCGCTTTCCATCTGTTCGACAGCGAGTAAGTCTGCGGCCATTTCTTCCATGATTTTCGGTTCCTTCACCTGAATGACCCATTCGGCTAATGTAAGAGCAACGAAGGCTCTTGCCCAATCGATGGTCTGCGCGTCATACTCACTCTCACACCAGCTTTGAAAGTAGAACAAGAGGTATCCATTCTCTTCTTGCTCCCTGTATGTAATGCGCACCGGTGCAGTGTTGACCCGCTCCGTCATCTCATTTACGATAGCCCGATACGTGTCACAATGCTCAGGGACATTCTCCAGCAATACGCGAAACGTCTGCATAACCATCCCCCCAACCCGCCATTGTAGTTACAGTATATGTCCCGTCAGGAGCGATATACTTTTAAACGGTTGGAAACTCAGGGAAGGTTGCAGGTAAAAAGTTCCTGATTAAAATACCAAAAAACGCTTCTCTGCCAGTTTCCCTTTGTTAGGGGACAGAGAAGCGTCTTTTGGATTTATTGGTTTTTAGTTTTGCATGACAAAATCACGTTCTGCCATCTCGCCGTCTTTGAAAACGCGCAGGATGTCATACTGTGTGTTGCGCTGTGCAGGAATTTTGCCTGCGCCGCGAATCAGCTCCAAAATTTGGTTCGTGTTGACCTTGTACGTACATGCTGCTGCGGAAACAACATTTTCTTCCATCATCGTTTGGCCGAAATCGTTCGCTCCATAAGAGAGAGAAAGCTGACCGTAATGCGGGCCCATTGTCACCCAAGAAGATTGAAAGTTTTCGATATTATCCAGCATGAGGCGGCTGATTGCCAGTGTTTTTAAGTATTCCTCCGGCGTGTTGTTGACAGCCTTCATGTTGGTGTTGTCCGGTTGGAAGGTCCAGACAATGAACGCTTTGAATCCGCCTGTCTCATCTTGTGCATCGCGGATGCGCAACAGAGAAAGTACGCGCTCCTCCATCTCTTCCCCAAAACCAATGACCATGGTAGCTGTACCAGGCAAGCCTGCACGGTGTGCGGCTTTTTGGGTATCAATCCACTCAGTCCACGAACCCTTCAAACGGGAAATCTTCCGACGTGTACGATCATCGAGGATTTCGCCACCCGCTCCCGGCAAGGAATCGAGACCTGCTGCCTTCAGCTCTTTCAGCACTTCCTCGACAGACACGTTAGAAACTTCCGCGATTTTCATCACTTCCGCCACAGACAGAGAGTGCATCGTAATCTGCGGGAAGCGCTCTTTGATCGCACGCAAGAGGTCAGTGTAATAATCCAGCTTTAGATCAGGATTGGTGCCGCCTTGCATCAAGATTTCTGTACCGCCTACATCAACGGTCTCCTGAATCTTTTCGAAAATCGTCTCTCTGGGAAGAACGTATCCTTCAGAAGAGCCTGGGGGACGATAAAAGGCACAAAAACGGCAATACGTGTCACATACGTTCGTGTAATTGACGTTGCGACTAATAACAAAGGTCGCAATCGGATCTGGATGATGCTTCTGCATAACCAGATTGGCGTAATGTCCGATCTTTTCGATTTCATTGCTCGCAAACAAAGCCAGACCGTCTTCGAGACCCAGGCGTTCACCTGCGAGAGCACGTTCTAATATAGAATCGATCATAAGGATCACTCCTTGTACCATACGTAAATTCCATCCCACATCATAACACAATACCGGGACATCGGCTATAGCCCGAGGTGCTGACAGGCACACTTGCCATACGCGAAAAAACCCTGCAAGAGACAGGGCTTGGAATCGCAATGATTCTTACTCTTCTTCATATCCAATCTGTTCGTACACTTCTGGCTCCCAGTAAATCACGGTTTGCGCTAATGGCAAATTCGTTTCGCGCGCTCCGTTTGGTTTTCCATTAAAATAGATGATTTCTGTTATGGATACCCGATCACCACGTACGTCAATTTCCCCTGATACTTGCAAGTTAGTCCCGTTTGGTGCATAGAAAACGACTTTTCCCGAACCCAATGTTTTCATTGGTTCCTCCCATGATGTTTGTCCTGTTTCCCTACATTTTAGTGGATAATCTTTCCTAGCGTCAATGAAAAAGCAAGGACTTCATTACCAATATTCGACCTAGAGCTTTTGGAATGTGATAGCTGGGCCAATCGCCCTATTTCCTCGTTTTTCCTCACGTCACCTAACTTCCGTTGTGGTCTTTCTTTGGACAAAGTGGCATAAGATGGCTACAATAGAAAAAACCCCGTAAGGAGATGCTCATGCTCGAACATATCACACAGCTATTCATGCAATATGGGATGTGGGGACTCGCGGCCATGGCATTTTTGGACTCATTTATCAGTCCAATTCCTCCGTTTTTTATGCAAATTGCGATGAGTCTGCTCGATCCAGGCTCAGCGATTCAGTTTGCGACAGTAGCCTTTACTGCTTCCGTCCTCGGCGCTCCCATCGGATTTTTGTTGGGGAGATGGCTGGGAAAACCACTTTTGCACAAGATTCTCCCTGAAAAATGGGTTATCGTAGCGACGGAAAAATTCGCAAAAAACGGGGATGCTGCCGTCCTAATCGGAGCTTTTACCCCCATTCCTTTCAAGGTTTTCACTGTGCTCTCTGGCGTATTCAATTACTCGCTGACCAAGCTCATGTTTTATGCGATCATCGGGCGGGGATTGAAGTTTTTCTTGATTGGCACCTTGTTTTATTTATACGGAAATCACGCAAAGGTTCTGATCGATGAATACTTCGAGATCACGCTGTTGGCGGTAGCAGCATTGGTTGCTGCGACCTGGTTTATTTGGAGCATGCGCCGCAAGCGGTACGCGTAAAAATCAAAAGCGCCTTTGCCACCTCACCAAGTGGACAAAAGGCGCTTTTTGATTATCGGGTCGGAACAATAGCGGACTGTTGGGCCCATTCTTCTACGCTGACCAACTGATACTCCACCAATTGGGTAAAGAACTGAACATCCAGCAAAGGATCAACTTGAATCCCCCGCTTTTCTCGTGAAGGGAAATGCTTTTCGGCATACAGCTTTGCCAAAATGTATTTGCGCGCATTTCCCTCACGTGTCACCTGATCCTCTGCTTCACTGACGATGCATGATAAGGTGTACAAATCTACCATATGGTCTGCGAGCGTTTTTAATTTGTACGTTATATAATCGTGGATCTGTTGCATGAGATAGGCGATATTTTCCTCCAGGATGGCCAGTTCTGTTCGAATCAGCTCGGCGTACGGCTGTGAAAAGACATGCTTCCAGCCAGCTATGCGCTCCCGAAGCATTCTGCTAAACACTTCGTGGCTGTTTTCTTTTTGCATCACACGCAAAATATCGAGTGCCAGTATATTCGAGGTGCCTTCCCATACGGTCAAAACTTGCGCGTCACGCAACAGACGCGGCGTCACGTATTCCTCGATATAGCCGTTACCCCCATGAATTTCAATCGCGGTATGGGTTGATTTGACAGCTTCTTCCCCTGTACGGTATTTCAGCAAAGGAATCAATAGGCGTGCAAGCGCGTTATCCTCTTTGCTCACGGAATGAGACTGCAAGCGATCATAGACAGCAATCATATCAAACACCGCACCCGTGCTGACCTCTGTATCCAATAAGAGGCTCACCAGCATTTCTTTTACCATCGGGTACTGATCAATTGGCTTCCCGAATGCACGGCGCTGCTCGGCATAATTCCTCGCTTCGTAAAAAGCTCTACGCATAATCCCAATCGAAGCAATCGCGTTGCAAATGCGCGAGAGGTTCAGGGCTTCTGCCATGTATTTGAAGCCGTTTTGTGGCTCCCCGATCAAATAACCCTCTGCCCCGTTCAACAGTATTTCCGCAGATGGTACGGCGTTGACGCCCAGCTTTTCTTTCAAGCGGCGGACCTGGATGTGATTGCGTTCGTTGTCAGGCTTTACCCAAGGCACCAAAAACAGTCCGAGCCCTTTTGTCCCCGGTTTCTCCTCATCGATTCTTGCCAAAACAGTCGCAACAAATGCTCCGGCATTGCTCGCAAAAAACTTTTCTCCTGTCAATCGGTACACTCCGGGCCGACCTGCTACTGGCTCTGCAACGGTCAAATTCGCACCGACATCCGACCCGCCCTGTCTCTCGGTCAGCCAAGTAGCCCCTTCATACAAGCGAGTGCGGTCGCGAGAGGTCAGTCCTGTCAGGTACTGCTCCTTCTGTTCTTCGCTGCCGTAACGATCAAGTAAATAAGCGGCTGACATCGACAAGGTGACAGGGCAATAAAAGCCCGGCTCAGACTGGCTCACGAGATAGCCCATGAAAAAGGAATAGCTGTACGGCGCTTTTCTCCCCAACTCAGGGATGTCTTGATACAAATAGCTGACGATGCCTGCTCCGTAAACCTCTGCTACTGTTTCCTTGTAGCCTTCATTGGTAATAATCTCGGAAATATCCTCGCCCAGCCGATTGTACTTGCGTAATCTTGGCTTGCCTTCCCTGTCTGTATAAGCGGCACGCTCATCGATAGGTCCTGCCACTTGCGCACCTAACCAGCTCAACTGCTGTTTGGCCCATTCATGCATGGAAGCAGGGAGATAACGTTCCAGCAAGTAATTGAGATTGGGATCTGCTTTGAAAAAGTTTTCCCCCTGTGGCATACGCGGGTGCGGGATGTTGTCACTGTAAGTTCGCTGATCGATGCTCGTTTGCAAATCACTCATCGCAGCTCCACTTCCTTCTGGGAACTGACATCACGCAATACATGCTTCAGGACTTTTCCACTCGTATTCCGCGGCAGCGCAGGGACAATATGGACCTGTCGCGGTAGCTTGTAATCCGCGAGATGACCGCGCAAAAAGCTTTGGATTTCCTCTAGCCAATCTCGATTGTTATCGACTCCTGATTTTAGCACCACATAGGCCGTCACCGTCTCGCCCCACTCCACATGTGGCAAACCTACAACCGCTACCTCGCCAATCAACGGATGACGCTCCAACAACTGCTCGATTTCCTTGGGGTAAACGTTAACCCCACCCGTGATCATCACGTCTTTTTTGCGATCAATCATCCACAGAAATCCATCCTCATCTACCCGTGCAATATCGCCCGTATACACCCAGCCATCTCGTATCGATTCTGCTGTAGCCTCTGGATTGTTGTAGTATCCTTTCATTGTCCCTTCCCCGCGCAAGCGAATTTCACCCACTTCGCCACTGGCGCATCGCTCTCCTCGCTCGTCTACGACCTCCATTTCGACGAACAATACACCACGATTGCCTATACTACCGATTTTATCTGGATGTTCTCGGTGCAAAAGACACATTCCGGTCGGCCCTGCCTCTGTCAAGCCGTAGACGCACGCCAGTTTATCGCGTCCATAAGTTTCTTCCATGAGCGCAGCCATCTCTTTGGACAAAGGAGCCCCGCCATACATCCAATATTCGATGGAAGACAAATCGTACGAAGCAAACTCGGGATGCTTCATCGTCAGCAAATACGCCACAGGCGCTCCGAAGAAATGCGTAATCCGATGCTGCTGCACCAGGTCCAAAAGAAGCTGCGGCGAGAAGGTCAGAGCCATTACCTGAGTGGCGCCAAGCATGAGCCCTGCAATGAAAAAGAGATGGAGCGGAGCCGAATTACTCAGCGGCATCAAATGTAAAATTCGAGAACGATGTGACATCGTCAGTTCAATCGACATCATTTTCGCGACAGTCAATAAGCTTCTATGTGTATAAAGCACCCCTTTAGGTCGTCCAGTCGTTCCAGATGTATAGAGGATACTAACCTCGCTATCTTCGTTCATATTCACCAAATAGGGCTGCAAAGAAAACGCATTCATTTCATCAGAAGACACGTCAGTGGCATCCCAATCAGCAATGCCCTGCCAATTCCCTTGGCTCGTTCCTGTTTTGATGGCCACAAGCTGCGGCGTTTGAAGGACCCACTCATTCACGATCGGCACGAGGGCATCGTGAACAAGAAGTGCCTTTGCTCCGGCATGTTCACA
The DNA here is from genome assembly GCF_000010165.1 of Brevibacillus brevis NBRC 100599. Lineage (NCBI taxonomy): Bacteria > Bacillati > Bacillota > Bacilli > Caryophanales > Paenibacillaceae > Brevibacillus > Brevibacillus brevis. The sequence goes on along the minus strand of NC_012491.1, from coordinate 1,652,325 downwards.
TATATGTCGTACTTCTTCTTGAGTTGAGCGTGCGTTGATCGGCACGACGAGTGCACCAGTGCGAATGACGGCGACGTAAAAAATGGCAAACTCCGGACAATTGGGCATCAGCATGACGACCCGATCCCCTTGCTCGATGCCAAGCTCTCGCAAATAGAAAGCCCACTGTGTAGAGCGTGTATCCCACTGGGAGTAGGTGACCTCTACATCTCCTGCAACCAGAGCGGGCTTGTCAGGGTATTTCCTTCCGTTTGCTGCGAGCAGAGCTGATACGTTCATCGTTTCTCCTCCTCATTTTCTTCAAGCAATTTTTGTTCAAAGTTTTGCTTGTAGACGAGAATGTCTTCTCTCAGTTGTCGGAGTTCCATGATTTTCTCGTCGATCTCAGCCAGCTTTTGGTTGCCGTACTCAATCGTTCGCAAAAGCTGCGCCCGACCTGTACGATCCTCGTCAAACAGCTTAATCATCTCGCGAATCTGATCCAACGAAAATCCGAAGCGCTTCCCTCGCAGAATGAGTCGCAGCCTGGCACGATCCTTACGGTTATAGTGCCTGCTGCCCTTCTCTGTCCGACTGGGGAAAATCAAGCCTAGCTCCTCGTAGTACCGAATCGTTCTGGTGCTGACATCTAATTGTTGAGCAAGATCAGAGATGGTCCACGATTCTTCCTTCTGTATTCCTTCTCTGCTCATGTCCAGCGCCCCTTACTTACATTTGTAAAATTCTAAATTTACCGAATAAAATAATTGTAACTGCCGTTTACGTAAACGTCAATTTGATGAAAAATTTATCGGGCCAATCACCAATCTATTATTCGCCCATATATTGTTATTGTGATTTTTGTGGAAGGAGGTGAAGCAATGGCCGTCATCAAAGCGAACTCCAAAGATGTCGATATGCTTGCCAGACTGATTCGAGCTGAGGCTGAGGGTGAAGGTGAGTTGGGCATGTTGATGGTTGGCAACGTTGGGGTAAATCGGATTTTAGGTAACTGCCTTGACTTCAAAAACATTCGCAGCATGCGTGACATGGTCTATCAATCTCCGGGAGGATTCGAAGCGGTCCAGAAGCCGTATTTCTATCAACGGACCAGGGATAAAGAAAGACGATTGGCACAGCGCGCAGTCAATGGCGAAAAGACCCGTCCGGCTAGCAACGCATTATGGTTCTACCGGCCTGCCGGAAACTGTCCAGCTACCTGGTGGGATCAACAAAACTCCGGTCGCTATAAGGCACACTGCTTCTTCGTTCCAACACCTGCAGATTGTCCACGCGTCTATTAAAAGGATTAGATAGATAAAGGAGCGAGTTCATCATGAGTCAACAAATGCCTTACACTGGTTACCCTCAACAACAATTCGGTTACGATATGTACCCATCCGCACAGTATCCATACGGCATACCTCAGCAACAGCAGCAGATGATTCAGCAGCAACCTCAACTGGTTCCGATGCAACCAAGCGGATCCTTGATTCCTGGAATGCCCATTACTCCTGGGCAAGTGCTGGAAGAATCGTACATCGAAAACATCCTTCGCCTGAATCGAGGCAAAGTCATTACGGTGTACCAAACGTTTGAAAACAACAGCCAATGGAACGCCAAAATTTTCCGCGGTGTCCTCGAAACTGCTGGCCGGGACCACATCATTCTCAGTGATCCGCAAACCGGCAAACGCTATTTGCTCCTCATGGTCCACACGGATTACATCACCGCGGACGAAGAATTGAATTACATCCCGCCTCAGCTTCCTACAGGAGTTCGGTAAGCAAACCAAGCACAAAAAGACAGTTTCCTTCGGCTATCCCCGGGGAGAACTGTCTTTTTGACGTATCTACCATTCCATGCTATTAATGAGGGAGAGACACAACTGCTTTGCAAAGGATGAGGAACAGTGGCATTTGGGATTACACGAGACGAACTAAACCGTTGGAAGCAAGCCGTTAGTCAAGGCGAATTGGCATTTCTTACCCACTATTGGCTGGACCCCCGGTTTCCTGGAATTAAAACCGTTACAAAAGTAGGCTGCGCCAATTATTCGTTACTGACAGACTGGTGCCTTACCAACGGACTCGATCCTGCCTACATTCATAATCGTGCGCCTTTCCCGCATTTTGATTTACTTGGCGAAAAACAAATCCAGATCTTGCAAAAGGAAGGTCTGTGGGATCACTTGGAGCGCTTCCGCATGCTGGAGAATGGACGAGACTAAGACGGATCTTTTTGCACGTGATAGCCTCGATCACCATATGGCGTCAGCTTTTTCATCCATTTATCTTCGAGTTTTTCCAATGCATCCTTCAAATCAAAATACGGGTGGTCTTTCTTTTCAACCTTCTCTAGCACTTCGATTTCAAAAGCGTCCGGACCGTATTTATCCCAGTCTTTTTGCAGCTGTCGATTAGGATGCGAGCCATGCTGAAGCATGAACTTTCTACCGTTGATCGTTTTTAGGTTATTCGTGCTGGCGATGAAGACTTTGTCGTCTTGCTTGTTCTTTATTTGATAAACACCTGCATCGGTTTCTACTTCCTTGTACATCTGCTTGAGCTCTTGCTTGCGATTCATCTGCTGCGCCCCCCGTTCCTCTCCTTCGTTTTCCACAGCGATCCTCCAATATTGACTACCGTCCGCCTGTCTATCCATCAATCCAGCATCGACTAAATATCTCCGCAAGGTCACATAATCATCGTAGAGACCTTCGAGAATCTCATTCACTTCCCGCTCGGTGTAGAGACGATCAAGCTCGAATTTTTTGGAAATCTCTTCGAGTAGGATGAGTTTATGCTTTTGCTTGCGTGGGAAGCGCTCTAATCGACCTGATAGTCCATTCGGAAGGAATTTCTTTACGACCGCGGCATATTCTGTGACATCGCCATCTTTCGAGTTGTTCTTTTGCTTGCTTGATTTGGCATCATTGGACGATTGCTGTTTATCCGCTTCATGCAATAACTCCATCATGACCAGGAACACCTTGGCCTGGCGTTCTTTCTCCTTGAGTGCAAAGCGGTGATTACGGATCGTCGATGCACTGCCGATCCCCATTTCATTTTGAACCTCGGCGTCTGTCTTTCCTTGGTAAAAAAGGCGAAGTAGATTAACTTGATGATCAGACAAGCCCGTCAATCGTTTATCCAACTGGCTCAGGTGGGTAAAGACAGAACCGTGCGTAACCTCAATATGATGGCGGATAAAGCGGGAGGCTTCGTACAGGACATCCTCCACCGGATAAATGATGCCTTTCTCCACCTGTTCCCCACAGAGCAAACACATGAAATGTTCTTCTTGTTCGATGTAACCTTGCTTCCATTCTTGAAGAGAAGCGCTCCAAAATGCTTCATGAAGACTCATCTATAAACACAACCTTTATTCGTTTGAGTTATTATAGATAACTTATCACTGTGTTTATTCCATGTCAAACAAAAAAGCTCTCCGTTGTATTCGCACAACAGAAAGCCTTTTTATCTATGCTTCACTGGCTCGCATCGAAAGACTTGCTTGAGCCAACTCTTTTAAAAATGTCAAACGGTCACCTTTGTAGAAACGTCCTTCTGTTGCTGTACGCTTCTGCCGATAGCGGATGGCCAATCGGTTTACCAAGCGATTAATCTCAAGATGCTGTTCCTCTTCCATCGTAAACCGTACAGCGTATTCGTAATAGTCCGTTTCCCACGGAATCGTGCGAACGACGTGGCCGTACATTTTCAGAGCCTGTCCGCACAATTCCGTCGCAAACTGCAGAACGAGCTGGTCGTTTGCTGGCATTTTGAGATGAGAAAGAAAACGAAGTCCACCTGCCCCAATATCCTCGATCAATACCTGCGTGCTCCCAATCTCCATCGTTTTCCCTTTGACCAGCACAATGGTCATGTCTGCACAGAGGGCGTATTCTAGACGTAAGCGAAAAAATTCACGTTGATGCCCCTCTGATCTACCTGGCATTGTTTTCTCCTTCTTTCTCATCTCATAGTGGGTAACACGCAAAAGAAAGAGCGCCTGTCATCTTGGCGCCTTTCTTTTTATTTTTTGGGCTTTCGGTATCTGATCTCCTGCTCCTTCACCTGAAAACGATTCCATAATTCTCTCTCATCATGTGTGATGGAATCATGCTTTTCCAGCCGGAAGAGGAGTCTAACGACCACCCAAACAATCAAAAGAAATGCAAAAAAGATAACCAGTGTTAGAAAGATCATAAATCGTACCTCCTCCCATTTACTAACAACATATGGGAGGAAGCAAAATAAGATAACCAAATGTGTCAAAAACGTGACGAACCTTCTTTTCTAAAAGGTTGTCACACTTCTCGGCTTCTCGGAAACAGCAAACAGTCTATCCAAAATGGGGAGCTTTTCTGGTGCATCCAGCTCCAACTGGCCGTATTGATACAGCTTGCGTGCCGTTACTACCCCCATCACGAGTGAAGAAAAATCCGAAATATCTAGCTCCACCGAAACGTCAGACTCCGCTGCCTCTCCTACTTCCGGACGTCCATCGACAAACTTGATGAGCCATGTCCCTTCATTCTCAGGCAGGAACGAATCGTGGATCGTCAGCTTTACATTCACTGTTTCCAAACCAAATCGGTGGTGGGACAGCTGACGAAAAAATCCCGGTACATCAATAATCCGATACATCAGACCGACTCCAGATACATGGCTCTCATGATAAATGCTCCATAAAATCGAATCCGTTCCATTGCCCGGGTCGGATAGCAACAAATGAAAATCTTCGTCCGTCGTCGTGAACTCGATTCGCTGAATCTGATCGGCCTGGCTCCGCAGGAAAGAGAGCAGTTGTGCAAGTGCTTCGCGGCTCTCATACTGAAGCTCTCTTACTTCTATGTTGTTGATGAGTTTGTTTTTTTCATGAGCGCTCTGGAACTGGAAAGCGAGATAGCCGGCGAATCTCCCTTCCTTTTTGTAACCGACGACAATCATTTCAGGGACATCGAGGAGTCTGTCCCACTCACGGTCTGTTCGCTTGATCATGCCATGGGTTTGACGGGCGATGCGATGATAGCAAGCAGACAGTTCTTCTTTGTCCTCTTTTCTTATATAAATGATTTTGTCCTTGCCTATAAACGGCAGGCTGGACGGCTTGAACTTGTATTGATGAACCTTGGTCCCTATTCCAAACCCCATTTGCTTGTAAAAATCAACACGAAACGGATAGAGAGAGACCAGCGAGATTCCCCGTTCCCGATAGCTGGAAAGAAAGCCTTGAAGCATCGACATGGCGACCTTTTCCTTTTTATGCAAAAGGTCTACGGCGACCAGCCCAATTCCGCCAGTCAAAAGCGGTGTACCAAGAACATTCATAGGAAAATCGTACCATTTCATTATACCCGCTAATTGTCCATTACGGTAGCAGCCGTGGTAGCTGACATGTGGGTCGTTTTCGATCGTCTCCCTTACGCGTTGGGCAAATCGCTGTCTGCTCTCTGCACCCAGTAGATTGCTTCCAGGGTAGCTCAGCGCTGCTATTCTCACGACCTCATCGATATCGTCAATGGAAACCGGACGAATCTCCTCCATCATCTCATGCACTCCTGTCTGCAAGAAATTGGGTATCTAGGAAAATAGTATCGATGAATGTAACGGCTGGCAATACGAAGTTTGCATTTTTTGGAAAATTGTAACCAAATATTGAAAAACGCCCGCACGCGGCGGACGTTTTCGAATTAGTGAGTCTGCTTGACTCGGTTTCCTTTTGCGATCAAAAGGGTCAGAACAAAGCTGCTTATCGCAAGCACGAAGGTGCCTGTGAAGACCACATGAACACCACTAGCCAATAAGTCTCGGATCTGTGCCAGCTGGGCCACAGGGATCGATCCGTGTTCAAACGAGGCCCCTAAATTCGTATGGCCACCTGCTACAGTCACCATGTTGAACAACATTCCAAATACCGCTGCCCCGAAGGTTTGGCTAAATGTACCCGTGAATGTATTGAGGGCAATGGCAGTCCCCCTCTTGTCGACTTCAACAGACGATTGAATTTTTACCATAACGATTGGGGAAATGAGTCCCATTCCTAAACCAATTGAGCCCACAGCCACATAAATGAGGTATCCCGCTGAGTGAGTGGATAGGAAGCTCAACAATGTTGTCGCTACCGTCAGAACGGCTGTCCCTGCGATAAATAACTGTTCCGCTCGTAGCTTTCCTAACAAGTTCCCCGCAAGGATAGAGCCAATCGTCCAGCAAACTGGCATCGGTGTTAGAACAAAGCCAGCCATCGTCGCGCTTTCGCCCAAGACTCCCTGGCTCCAGATCGGCAAGTAAACCACCATGCTGATTACAATTCCATTGGTCAAGAGCGTCAGCAGATTGATCATGGTTACATTTCGATTGGTAAAAAGCGAAAGCGGAATCAGCGGCTCAGGCGATTTCTTCTCCACCGATACAAACACTAGATAGGTCACCAAAGCAAATACGATCAAGGAAATCGTCACTGGACTGGTCCAGGATTGATTCTGGCTACCTGTTAGCAAGGCATACAACAAGGCGATCGTCCCGACCGAAAAAATAAGCGCGCCCGGATAATCGATATGGCGCTTTTCTTTGACGGCAAGCTTTTCCTTGTACAAAAAGATGAGCATGAAAAACGATACAAGTCCAAAAGGTAAGTTAAGAAAAAAGATATAACGCCACGTCAGTGTATCGACCAAAAATCCTCCGACCAACGGACCTGCCACACCGGAAAGTCCCCATACAGCACTAATCCAGCCCTGCGCTTTTGCCCGGGCAGTCTGCTCCGTATACAAATCTCCGATAATGGTCATCGTAATCGGCATGACTGATCCCGCACCCAAGCCTTGAATGGCACGGAAAATAATAAGCTGCCACATTGACGTCGCCACTCCACAGAGCGTAGAACCTAACAAAAAGATGCCGATCCCGATTAACAACACGTTTTTTCGGCCAAATAAATCAGCTAGTTTGCCGTAAATGGGAGCAGATACGGCAGTGGCAAGCATGTAGATGGCGTATACCCAGCTCACCTGTTCAAAGCCTGCCAAATCACTCGTAATGCGCGGTACGGCTGTACTCACAATCGTTCCTTCCATCGCAGCAAGGAATGTCGAGAGCATAAGGGCAATCATAATCTGTAGTCTCATCTCGATCTCCTCTCTCTATGTACGCATGATCGCGAGTAGCGAAAAAGCATTGTTTAGTATACCACACGAAAGAACAATCTTTCTCGACCAACGAAAAACCTCGTCTTGTCAAATAACAAGCGAGGCATTGTTTTTCCGTTCAGGGCTATCGATTGGCTGCGTTGGCTGCGCGTCGTTTCACTGCTGCAAACACCTGCTGGTAATAATGCACTTCATGCGGTACAAAGTCAGCCTTGGCCGCGATCATTGCTATATCCTTTGGTTCACCATTTTCCATTAGCAAAAATCCATTCACCGTCATCTGTCCGATCTCGCCCGCAAACAACCGCTCTAACTCACGCAGACTGACCCAAAACAGCCCTGTGACTTCTTCTTCCTGTATACGGTACTCGCGTAACGGTTGATCGCATTCATACAAAAATGTATGGCACATTTCCTTATCAATGATAGAGGGGGCAACCATAACATCACGAATTACGCCTAACTGGTCCAATTCCTCAAAGCTCACGGACAAGCCCAGCTCCTCCTCCAATTCCCGCACGCCGTCACATGGCTGTTCCGTGGCGAGAAGATGACCGGCAGAGGTAATGTCGAGCAGATCTGGACAAGTATCCTTTTGTGGATGTCTTTTTTGGAACAACATTTCGATCTGGTCATCTACTACACGATAAATCCAGCAGTGAAAGGTTTGGTGCCACAGCCCCAAGCGGTGTACTTCGCTACGCGCTTCTACCCCGATATGCTGTCCTGCTTCGTCAAATATGTCTAGCTGCTCTTCCTGCATGTTTTCCACCCCATGACCTGTCTCTTGAGCATTTCTCTTCCCCAAGTTATTCCTGGTCCAGAACGCGAATTCCTCTATTGACGATTGACGAAAAAAGGGACAGCGACAAGCGCCATCCCTTCTATCACCATTAGTTGATCGATACATCATCCAGCATCAAGTAGCCAACAGGGCTCAGCCAGAAGCCATTTACATTCTTGGACGTAACCGCCACATGATCAATCGTACGGATTGGAAGAATCGGTACTTCCTTCAGCTCGATTTCTTGCAGCTTTGCGTAAATTTCATTGCGTTTTTGCGCATCTTTTTCGCGACGTCCTTCTTCAATCAGCTTGTCTACCTCTGGATTGTTGTAGAACGCCATGTTACCTGCGCTGCCTTTCGAAGTGCTGTGGAAGACGTTGTACTGGTTGTAGTCGCCATCCCCTGTTGCATTGCCCCAGCCCCCGATGAACATCGCATGCTCACCATTGTCTGCGTACTCCAGATACGCACCGTATTCCATTACTTTGATCTCCAAATCAATGCCGATGCCTTTCAACTGTGACTGGATGACTTCTGCTACGTTCATGCGCTCTTTACGGTCATCTGTCACGATGGTTGTCTTGAAGCCGTTTGGGTAACCTGCTTCTGCGAGCAGTGCTTTTGCTGCATTGACGTCATACGCGTAATCCTGGAGATTCGGGTTGTAGCCGATGACTTTTGGTGACAGCGAGGAAACAGCCTGTGTTCCTACATTGTTGTATACCCCTTGTACAATGGCTTGCTTTTCGATAGCATGTGCGACAGCTTGACGTACACGTACATCATCAAATGGCTTTTTCTGCACGTTAAAGCCGATGTAATCCACACCCAAGCCTTCTGCACGCACCATGTTCATCCCAGGAGATGCCTGTGCACGCTCTACTTCCGTCACGGGAAGCTGGTCGCCGATGTGCGCTTCGCCTGCTTCGATCATCGCTACACGCGTCGTATCTTCTGGAACAACCTTATACAATACTTCATCTACCTTTGGCTTTTCACCCCAGTAGGTATCATTTTTTGCGAGTTTCATTTCTTGACCCGGTGCCCATGATGTAAATTTGAAAGGTCCGGTTCCCACAGGCTGCTTCGCCAATGTATCGGAATGCTCGGCGATTGCTTTCGGGCTAATGATACTTCCTTCTGAGCTAGCCAAGATGGAGAGCAGCGGTGCAAAAGGATACTCCAGTACGAAATGTACTGTCTTATCATCTACGATCTTAATTTCCTTGATCATGGAGAAGTTGGATGCACGCGGTGATGCAACCTTTGGATCGCGTACACGTTCGAACGTCTTTTTCACAGCGTCTGCTGTAAAGGGTGTACCATCGTGGAACGTAACACCCTCACGGAGCTTGAACTCCCATGTCAAGTCATCGAGCTGTTTCCATTCAGTTGCTAGAGTAGGCTTGTACTCGCCGTTTTTATCGCGAGAAACCAAGCTCTCATACACTTTTCCATACACATAGTTTGCCGAAGGAATATTGGAGATGAAATGCGGGTCCAGATTATTGGCGTCTGCCTTGCGAGCGACAATCAGGGTTCCCCCTTCTTTCGGCGCTTCAGCAGCAGTTGTATTCGTCGAACCGGATTGCTCCGAGTTCGCACCACCACATCCAGTCAGCGCAACACTAACCGTCAATGTCAGAGCCAACAAGGAACCGACCATGCCCGTTTTCTTCATTTGTGTCTACCCCCTGTAGAATACTGTCGAAAATTCTGAATGTATTTCTTATTTGCATTATACGGTAGATCCCCAACCGAACCTTTCAGCATCTTTACATCAATTTATAATATTTTTACTTTTATTTAATTTTGTACAGATTAAAAAACGTGAAAATATACTCGATACCGTAGCCGCGGTAGAGAAGCGTGTTTCCAGTCTTCGCTTCGGCCTACGCCCCGCAAGGGGGTGAAGACTGTCCGCTCCGGTATGAATGACGGGAGCCGCTTCAAAAGTGGTTGCCTCGAGGAGGTATTCGCACGTTGAAGCTAAAAACGCTCCCATCATTCATCCCTCCGCTTGGTCGGGCTCCAGAGGCGCTATGACTGGAAACACGCTTCTTTGACGTTGCTTGTGTCTATTTTTCGATCTATGTATGAAAAGCAACAAGAAAATGTTTGAAGGTTCTTCATGATTGTTCTTCTGTAGCATTCTAATATATGGATTTTGCTATGAAAATCATTTTATAGTTAGTTAAGTAATCAATTGTCACCTTGAATCTACTTTCAAGATGTCCCCAAAGCTACGCCGGAAGAAGTGCATTTCCAGTCCAAGCGCCTCTGGAGCCCATCTCAGCATAGGAATAAATGGCGGGGAATTTCAGCTTCATTTATGAGATACTTCTTCGAAACTGTCTACGTTTGAAGCGCTCCCGCCATTTATTCCGAAGCGGACAGTCGATCCCCCTTGCGGGGCGGAGGCTGAAGCGTAGACTGGAAATGCACTTCTTCTCCACTACAGCCACTTTTAAAGCACATGAAAAATCCGACCTTCTTAAGAAGATCGGATCGTATTTCCTACTCTTTATTGTTTCTGCCAAACTATCTTGCCCGAGAAAACCACTGCTTCCTTCGGAGATAGTCTGGCCACAGCCTCGGCGGAGCATTTGGCACGGACAAAAACCGCATTTGCCTCATCTCCGACTTTCGGCCAAACTTGATTGCCAGCTTGATCCAGTGGGGTCACGCCACCTGTAACGAATCCCAGTGCACGCGATAGAGATCGCTCATCGATCCACCGGAACCGTTCAGCCAGACGGTTTGCCTTTTGCAGCATATCTCCTGTTCCAAATGGGTCCCAATGATCAGTAATGTTGTCATTGCCCAATCCAACATGGACGCCTTTGGCATGAAGCAACGGAATTGGGATGGTTGGCATATCAATGGGAACAGCCGACATGACAGCGATTTGCTGCTCGGTGAAAAGCTCCGCGACCTCTTTGGCCACCGCAGTCGGTACCTCTCCTAGCCCGTAAGCATGGCTGACAGTGACTCGACCTTGCCACCCCGCATCCTTCGTCATTGCAGCCAATTTTTTCATCATATAAACACCCAAATGACCAGGCTCGTGCAGGTGAATGTCCACATCCGCATTCGCTTCAACCGCTATATCCATCATCGTATCAAGTGATTTCTCGATATCATCGTCAAACGTGGCAGGATCGACACCACCGACGAGTCCGGCTCCATGCTTCATCGCCTCACGAACGAGGGAAACAGAATCACTGCGCAGCAAGCCATGTTGGGGAAACGCGACAATTTCCCAGGAAAGTTTTTCACGGTAAGTCGCCAATGCCTCTAATGTGGCTTCCAGATTTTTCAGCCCAATGACCGGGTCAATGTTGCAATGCGTCCGCACGTGAGTAGCGCCGTGCGATTGCACTAGCTCCAGCAGCTTTTCTGCACGCTCACGGGCAACGGGAAGCTGGAGGGGTAGCAGTTCCTGCTCTTGCTCGATTCGAAAAAAACGATTGGGAGCAGGAAGAACAGCTTGCCACGGACCTCCATAAAATGTTTTGTCTAAATGAATGTGCATTTCCCGGAAAGAAGGAAGCATCAGTAGGCCTTGTGCATCCCACACAGATACCCCGTCAGGTATATCTGACAGCGCAGGTACGATTTTCTCAACGCGACCGTCCGTGAGCAAGACGTGGAAACGCTCCGTCTTTGTTCCCGTCACGATGCCATTCTCCTCTATATACCCACATTCCAGACTCGCATTTTTGATCCACAAGCTTGCTTTCATGCTTCGTCTCCCATCCTTTTCTCTCTAAATGTTTGCGTTATTCGATCGTAATGCCTTTGATCATCATATACCCAGAAGGGCTGATCCAGAAGCCTTTGATGTTTTTGCTGACTGCAGCGACATGTTCAAGATTGCGGATCGGGACGATTGGTGCTTCTTGCTTTTCAATCTCCAATACCTTCCCATAAATTTGCTTGCGTTTTTCCGTATCCTGCTCGCGGCGCCCCTCTTCGATCAGCTTGTCCACTTCTTTATTCACGTAGAATGTTGTGTTACCGCCTTTGCCCAAAGAACTGGAGTGGAACAGATTGTACTGGTTGTAGTCAGCGTCTCCAGTGGCATTGCCCCAGCCGCTGATGAACAGCTCTGTCTCACCGTTGTCTTCTGCATCCAAATAAGCTCCATACTCAAGCACTTTTACCTCTACATCAATGCCGATTCCTTTTAACTGGGACTGAATGACTTCCGCAGCATTAATCCGTTCCTTGCGATCGCCTGTCCACAAGGTTGTCTTGAAGCCGTCTGGGTAGCCTGCTTCTTTTAACAGGGCCTTCGCCTTATTCGGATCGAACTCGTATCCTTTTAACGCCCCATCGTATCCTAGAACCTTCGGACTCACTGCTGAATTCGCTTTCGTTCCGACATCGTTGTACACACCTTTGATAATCGCATCTGTCTCAATCGCATAGTTGATCGCCTGACGAACACGGATGTCGTCAAACGGCTTCTTCTTGGTATTGAACCCGATGAAATCTGTCCCTAAACCCTCTGTTCGGTACAAGCTCATATGAGGGGAATTACTGACGCGGTCAATTTCCGTTACCGGCAATGGTTCAGCGATGTGCGCCTCTCCCGTCTCTACCATGGCTACGCGGGTCGTGTCCTCCGGTACGACTTTGAAGACGGCCTTCTTGAATTTTACCTTCTCTCCCCAGTAATTGTCATTTTTCACGAGTACAATCTCTTGGCCAGGTGTCCACGATTCGAATACAAACGGTCCTGTACCGACGGGATGTTTGCTCAGGTCCTTGCCATATTGCTCTATTGCTTTTGGGCTGATGATGCTGCCTTCGTGGTTGGCGAGGATCGACAGTAATGGGGAGTACGGGTAGGCTAACTTGAATTGCACGGTGTAATCATCCACTACTTTTATTTCCGAAAGCATCTTAAACTGAGACGCGCGTGGAGAGGCGACTTTTTCATCGCGTACGCGTGCGAATGTTGCTTTCACCGCTTCGGCGTTAAACGGCGTACCATCGTGGAAGCTGACTCCCTGACGTAGCTTGAACTCCCAGTTGACATCGTCCAACTGCTTCCATTCCGTGGCTAGCATTGGTTTGAACGCCATGTTATCATCTCGCTGGACAAGACCTTCGTACACATTGTGATGGACCACACTCGCTGCATTGATCGCTGAAATAAAGTGCGGATCCAGATTGTTTGCGTCAGACTGCCGTGCAATCACCAGCGTCTGATCCGTTGCCGGAGCTTCCTTCGCAGTCGGAGTCCCTGCCGTACCTTGCTCTGTACCCGATGAACAGCCTGTAAGCACGAGGCCAACGCTCAGAATACCTACCAGCATTGAACCTAGCATCTTTTGTTTTTTCACTAGACTCGCCCCCATTTTATTCTTTCTTTGTATAATCAATCAGCATAGCTCGTTCCCAATGGACGAAGCTATGCTGATCGTGAAGCACTTTTTTGCTGAAATTATGGCATGGTTACATCGTCGATCTCAATGTGTCCTGCTGGGCTGATCCAAACTCCTTCTACGCCTTTTTGAATCGCTGCGAGGTTTTCTGAGAAGCGATATGGTACCATTGCCGCTTCGTCCATTTCGATTTGCTGTGCTTTTTCGTAGATTTGCTTCCGTTTTTCTTCGTCTTTCTCTTTGCGGCCCTCATCGATCAGCTTGTCCACTTCCGGATTGCTGTAGAAAGCATGGTTGCCGGCTGCCCCTTGCGACTTCGTGTGGAACAGATTGTATTGGTTGTAGTCTGCATCGCCTGTGGCATTTCCCCAACCGCTGAGGAACAATTCTGTTTCGCCTTTGTTGGCTGCTTCAATATAAGCACCGAACTCTAGCACTTTCACTTCCAAATCGATATTGATTTGTTTCAGCTGTTGCTGCAGCACCTCTGCCAAGCTTACTCGTGCCTTGTTATCATTTAAGTAAATGGTTGCTTTGAAGCCGTTTCCGTATCCAGCTTCCACCAACAGCTTTTTGGATTTTTCCAGATCGTAAGGCAAGTCTTTTACATTCGGGCTGTAACCAACCATGGACGGGGTAATGGAGGAATGAGCAACCGTCCCGACATCGTTGTAGACCCCTTGAAGGATGGTTTTCTTATCGATCGCATGTGCAATCGCTTGACGAACGCGTACATCATCGAATGGCTTCTTCGAGTTGTTAATCCCGATATGATCGCTAGCGAAAGCAGGGTAACGGCCAAGTGTCATACTCGGAGAATTTTTCACCCGATCAACTTCTGTCACTGGCAATTGCTCAGCTACATTCGCCTCTCCTGTCTCGACCATCGCGAGTCTGGTCGTATCCTCTGGAACGGTCTTGAAGACGACTTTATCCAGCTTCGGTTTGTCGCCCCAATAGCTGTCGTTTTTCACCAGGACGACTTCTTGTCCAGGTGTCCATGATTCGAATTTATAAGGCCCTGTTCCCGTTGGATGCTTGGTCAAATCTTTCCCATACTGTTCAATCGCTTTTGGTGACAAAATTCCCCCCTCCGCACTGGCGAGCACAGACAGGAGTGGTGCGTATGGATAGTGCAGGATGAATCGAACCGTTGTATCATCCACGACCTTTACTTCCTTAATGGCTTCAAACAAATTGGCGCGGTTAGAGCCTACAGCCGGGTCTTGAACACGTGCAATCGTCTTTTTCACAGCTTCCGCATTGAATGGCGTGCCATCGTGGAATGTCACACCAGAGCGGAGCTTGAATTCCCATGTCACATCATCGAGCTGCTTCCATTCAGAAGCGAGTGAGCCTACATATTTGCTTTCTTTGTCCATCCGAACGAGACCCTCGTATACCTTGTGATGAATGATGGCGGCGGAATTGATTTGCGTTAGAAAATGTGGGTCAAGGTTGTTCGCATCAGACAAGCGAGCGATGACGAGTGTCCCGCCTTCTTTGCCAGCTGGTGATGAAGCATTGGTTTGCCCTGAAGAATTGGAAGTCCCTCCTGCTTCAGGTGCTTGTGAGCAGCCTGCCAACGCTGTAGAAACCGCAACGGTCATGGCAAGCAGCGTCTGGAAAAAGCGCGTCTTTTTCATGTAGTTATCCCCCTCTTTTGTGAAAAACGTCTCGATGTTTTTCATCCATGTTGATGTGACTGCTTGCGGTCAAAAAAACAGTCGTGACCGCTTTTTGCGCCAGATGTACTTGAATATTTTGACCATTCGCGCATATTTCATTTTACCCACTATTCTGTCACTGTGTTTTCACTCTCTTTACTTGTATTTTCACTTTCTTTACTCTTTTTTTCACTTTTTCTACTTTTATGCGAATCATGCAATAAAAATAGACTTGGAGTATATGTTGCTGTAGTGGTGGGGAGGAAACAGGAGAAAACGCTCAGATTCTAGGGCCACCCCTTGGGGGATTGACTGCACGACTCCATGCAAAAAGCGAAACCGCGTCCAAAGTAGACGATTCAGGAGGTTTTTCAGAGGTGGACGCTTAAGAGCGTGTTTCGCTTTTTGCATTCCGTCTCGGTCGGTGTCCCTAAGATCATTAAAGATTGAAGAAGATCATCAGTTACGCCAGAGAAGAATATTTCCAGACGTAGCGACTTGTGGAGTCCTACCAAGCGGAGACGGGATTTGGGGCAAAAGAAACGCAACCGTGCCCGCGCGACGAAGCGGCTACCACTTTTGCGTTTCCCCGCAAATCCCTTCGGAGCGGACAGTCTTATCCCTCAGCAGGACGGAGCCTGGAGCCTAGACTGGAAATATTCTTCTCCCCACCGCAGCCACAATACTGGCTTCGCCAAGATTTTTGGTGAAGCCTTCGTACCCAAAGAGCAAAAGTCTTCCATGTCGATATGAATTTTTATAAATTCTTATCTACTAAAAAAAGACCCTCTCCATTTGGTAGAGAAGGTCTCTAGCTCCTGCTATTGAATTGTGACTTGGCTCACGTCAATGTACCCGGATGGACTGATGTACACACCCTGTACATTTTTTGCAATGGCTGCGAGGTTTTCACTGCTGCGGAATGGCAACAACGGCACCTCCTCCATCTCGATTTGCTGCGCCTCTGCGTAGATTTCCTTGCGCTTCTCTGGATCTTTTTCCTTACGCCCCGCCTCGATCAGCGCATCGACTTTCGGATTATTGTAGAAGGAATGGTTGCCTGGCACACCTGCTGACGTGCTGTGAAAGAGGTTGTACTGGTTGTAATCGGCATCCCCGGTCGCATTGCCCCAGCCACTAATGAACATTTGCGCTTCCCCTTTTGCCGCCAATTCCAAATACGCGCCGAACTCCATCACTTGAATCTGCAAGTCGATCCCGATTCCCTTCAGCTGGGATTGCAGCACTTCTGCCACATTGATCCGCGCCTTGTTGTCATTGAGATAGATGGTTGCCTTGAATCCGTTGGCGTAGCCTGCTTCGGTGAGCAATTGCTTCGCTTTATTCAAATCGTAGTCTGGCGTTTTAATATTCGGGCTATAGCCGATGACTTTTGGACCTAATGACGAGATGGCTACTTTTCCGACATTGTTATAGACCCCTTTAATAATTGCTTCCTTATCAATCGCATGGGCGATGGCCTGACGGACACGAACATCGTCAAAAGGCTTCTGCTTGACGTTCATCCCGATATGGTCAACCGCGAATGATTCGAACCGCCCCAAAGACATGCTCTGCGAGTTCTGTACCCTTTCCAGTTCAGTGACCGGTAGCTGCTCTGCGACATGAGCTTCCCCTGTCTCCACCATGGCTACACGTGTCGCATCCTCAGGGATGGTCTTGAAAACGACTTTTTCCAGCTTCGGCTTGTTTCCCCAATACTTCTCGTTTCTCACCAAGACGATTTCTTGTCCAGGTGTCCATGATTCAAAGATGAACGGCCCCGTCCCTACTGGTTTCTTGGACAACTCTTTGCCAAATTCCTTCATCGCCTTCGGACTAATGATGCCACCCTCGGCACTAGCCAGAACGGACAGGAGCCCTGCGAACGGATAATGTAAAATAATCTCCACCTTCAGTGGGTCAATGACCTTCACTTCTTTAATCATGCCAAACATGTTTGCTTTGGGAGTCGGATTGTCTTTGTCCAAGATGCGGTCGATCGTCTTTTTCACCGCTTCCGCATTAAAAGGCTCCCCATCGTGGAAGGTAACACCGTCACGCAGTGTGAACTCCCAGGTGACATCATCTTTTTGTTTCCATTCTTTTGCCAAAAGAGGTTTGTACTCGCTATTCCGATCCATCATGACCAGACCTTCATAGAGCTTGTGCTGCGTCACCGCCATGGAGTTAATCTGGGTACTAAAATGCGGGTCCAGATTATTGGCATCGGACAAGCGCGCAATAATCAGGGTACCACCTCCACCTGCTGCGGCGGATGAAGACGCGGGGCTAGTCGAAGCTTGATTGGAGTTGGACGCGGAATTCGTCCCACTGGACGTCTGACTGCCACCACAGCCTGTCAAGACTGTGGAAACCAAGACAGACAGGGCGAGAATGGATCGTAGCATGTGCTTCTTCTTCACTGTGAATGCCCCCTTATTCTGGATGATAGAATGAAATGAATATGACATGACTAAATATTACTAATTTTCTCACTATTAATCTTTTCATTATCTTTACCTTTCTTTTCACTTTCTTTACTATGTCTTTTTTGAATGTTAAAAATAACTCTATTGAATTTACTTACCATAGTGGCGGAGAAGAAAAAGCACAGGTCTCTTCGACTCTGACACGCCCGCAAGGGGGGATTCACTGGACGTCTCCACTTAAAAAAGGGGACCGTCGAGCCAAAGCCACCCTACGGGCGGACGTTTCTCGAGGAAGAAGTGTTCGACAAGCGTGGTCCCCTTTTTTAAGTTCCGACTGGGTAGGCTTTGTCAAGGTCTGCGAGCCCTGTGCTTTTTCTTCTCACTAGCTTGAGGTTTAGCGATAGCTTCTAAAACTTAAGAAGATAAAAAACCATCCCTCAAAAAGGGATGGCCGTGCATGAAAGAACATTTATAGTTCAACATCTTTGTCCCACCGTCTTTCCAGATCCCTCACGGTCGAGCTTTTCTCGACATCCTGTTCATTCTTGTAAGTTCCCAGCATGACGTCAAAAACAGGGCTGGTAACACCGTACCAATAATGTTCGTTTTTGAAGTGATGCCATAGATGGAGCTTTTTCATCCAGCGCCCCCATGGAGATATGGGTTGAACCGGGCGGTGGGCGATATAATGCGTCCATTCATAAAATAGCAGAAATCCGATCACGCCTGTAACAAAGGCATTGGTGATAATCGCGTCGGAAGTGAGCAGATAACAAATGGCTCCGGTTCCTGCAATGAGCGGCAAGCTGTACCACACGGGCAAGAATAGCAGGTGCAAGTTGTTGGGATCGGCGTGATGATCGTAATGGAGGCGCTTTAACATTTGGAGAAAAAATGGATTTCGAGGCGGTTTGAGGTGAAAGAGAAATCGATGAAACAAGTATTCGCTTGCCGCATATCCAATCATCCCCGCCACGAGTGCCACCCATGTTTTCAACACGTACCATTCAGAAAGAGTGATAGACAAGCTAATCAGAAATAGGATGCTCATGATGAGGATATCCGGAAACGTAAAGAATTCCTTTAGATACTTTGCCTTCAACAAAAACGCCCTCCTCTTGTGTTCCTTCACTTGTCTTGTTCCAACACGGTTCGGTTTCTCCACAGCTCCAAACTTTTTTCCATTGCCTTTCTGGCTACACGCTCTGCTTCGATGTAATCACCTTGTAAAGCGACGTTCAAAAGTTCATGGTAATAATGCCAAGATGCCTCGCGGTGTTCCGGGGTGGAAAAATACTTTCGTGCCATTTTTAGGTAAAAGGAATCAAAACTGTTTACAATCAGTAAATAGATAGGATTTGGGGAGAGCCTCGTCAGATTTTTCTGTAGCTCCCAGTCAAACGCTGCATAAGAATCAGCATCAGGTTTCAGTTGATCGAGATTGGCAAGCAATGCGACCACCTTCGGCTGATGAGCAGCAACCGCGTTACGAATGTAAACAGGCGCCAACGATATCCGCAGTTCCAGCAAGTACGAAATAAACTCATCCGTAACATCGTCGTGGTTTTGAATGATATGGACTAGGGTCATGATATTGCCTTGATGCCAATAATCGTTGACAATTGCCGGATGTCCTTTCCGCACAGTTATCCATCCATCTCTTTCCAAGCGTTGCAGTGCTTCTCTAACGGTTGGCCGACCTACTCCGTAGTACTCTGCCAACTCCCGTTCCGGCCGTAGCGTACTTCCTGCAGGATACTCTCGGGTCAAAATTGCTCTGATTAATTTCTTCTCAATTTGATCCGACGACCGTTCCTTCCTTCCCCCTTTTTTCTCCATTGTCATGTTTCCCTCCCTGCATTGTTGGTCCTACAGCAAATCTTTGTGGTATTACCACAAAAGGTAATATTTTACACAACTCCTGTCAAGAGGTGAAAAACTTGGACTTACCAGTACCCACGCGAAATTGAGTGCTCCTTCTCCAGCTCAAAAAAGGCATAGCCCTCTCCCGAAAAAGAGAAGGCTATGCCTCTTATTTTGCTGGCGTGACTATTCTGTCACCTTTACCGACCAGCCAAACTTGTCTTCACGCTCACCGTACTGGATTCCTGTCATCTCGTCGTACAGTCTCGTGGTCAGTTCCCCTGTTTTTTCACCGTTGATGATCATCTGATGTCCGTTCCAGTTCAGATCACCGACTGGGGAAATAACAGCTGCTGTTCCCGTGCCGAATGCTTCTTCCAGCTCACCATTGACGTAAGCGGTATGCAGGTCTTCCATGGAAATCCGCTTCTCTACGACTGGAATTCCCCAGTCCTTGAGCAATTGGATCGTTGAATCTCTCGTGATCCCCTCCAAGATGCTACCGTTTAATGCTGGGGTCCACACTTCCCCTTTTACCTTGAAGAACACGTTCATGCTGCCTACTTCTTCAATATATTTGTTCTCTACACCATCCAGCCACAGCACTTGCTCATAGCCTTTTTCTTTTGCTTCCACTTGTGCTTTCAGACCGCCTGCGTAGTTGCCCGCCACTTTTGCATTTCCTGTTCCGCCTCTTACCGCACGAACATAGTTGTTTTCTACGTAAATTTTCACGGGCTTCATTCCACCCGCATAGTACGCTCCAACTGGAGAAAGAACGATCACCAATTTGTACGTATGCGAAGCGCGCACACCAAAGCATGGCTCTGTCGCGATTACGAAGGGACGAATGTAGAGAGACTGTCCGCTTTCTGTTGGAATCCATTCTTTATCTACTGCCACCAGCTGTTTCAATGCCTCGACCATGAATTCCTCGTCGATCAGCGGCATGCTCATACGCTCCAATGAACGGTTCATACGCTTGAAGTTTTGATCAGGACGGAACAAGCGAACCTTGCCCTCTTGATTGCGATAAGCTTTCAAGCCCTCAAACACAGCTTGTCCGTAATGGAACACCATTGCTGCCGGGTCCAATGTCAGCGGAGAGTAAGGGACAATTTGTGGATCATGCCATCCTTTACCTTCAGTATAATCCATGGTGAACATATGATCGGTAAAATGCACACCGAACCCCAGCTTGTCAGAAGCTGGTTTCTCTTTTTTCTGTTCTGTCCGGGTAATTGTTAACTGACACTCCATCTTCTACATCTCCCTTAGTATGAAAACCACGATTTGAAACTTCCTATATATACAAAATAGCAACAATTTTGCATGATTTCCAGCGTAAGTTTGTCCTTCCTCTATAATTTCTGGTTATTTAGCGAAAACTTCGCAAAAATTTCGTGATTGATTTTTTTCTTCGCCAGGCAGGATGAAAGGAATAGGTATCCCGAAAGGAATGGATAGCGACAGAATGAGGAGGGATATGTATGACCACGCACCTTCGCTTGCACGGAAAAATTGCCATAGTAACAGGAGCCAGCCGCCTTCAAGGGATTGGGGCTGCTATTTGTAAAATGCTTGCCTCACACGGAGCCGATATTTTCCATACGTATTGGACCGCCTATGACCAATCCATGACGCATGGGATTCAAAAGGATGAACCCGCCATCTTGCAGGAAGAGATCAAATGCTACGGAGTCAGATGTGCCGGGATCGAGATCGACCTGTCACAGCCTGATGCCTACAAAGAGGTGCTTGACGCAGCTGCAGCACAATTGGGCGCTCCGAGCATCCTCGTCAACAACGCTTGCCATTCAACAAATGACGGCTTCGAGGCGCTGGATATCGCTAGTTTGGACGCACATTATGCCATCAATGTGCGGGCAACCACAATGCTCAGTGTGGAATTTGCACGTCGCTTCTCCCAACAACGCGGAGGCCGAATCATCAACATGACATCTGGTCAGTCCAAAGGCCCGATGGTCGGTGAGATCGCGTATGCGGCAACAAAAGGAGCCGTGGATGCCCTAACGACGACACTTGCTGTCGAAGTAGCTACGAGAGGGATTACGGTCAACGCTGTAAATCCAGGGCCCACCGATACTGGCTGGATGAACGACGAAATCAAGCATTACCTTTTGCAGCAATCTCCATTCGGCCGGGTCGGACAGCCCAAGGATGCAGCGCGTCTGGTAGCTTTTCTGGCAAGTGACGAAGCGGAGTGGCTTACGGGACAAATCATGCATTCCGAAGGCGGATTCATCCGGTAAGTGAAAAAGCACAATCCGCCGTTTCTAGCAGATTGTGCTTCTTCTATTTATTCAAGCTATGGTTTACTCACGATTGGGAAAGATGGCTTGAACAGCTCTTTTTCGCCCAGCTGTTGATAGTCGCGCTCGACGTAGCCTAGACGCATTTTGTCAAAGTAACGCTGTCCTTTCGCTCTGATCTCTTCCAGATCAACTCCTGGCAGGAGGCGGTCTTTCATCACGGTGCGCCCAGCGATGATGGAGAGCTTCACATCACGGCCTGAGCCACACGTGATGATCGTACGGATTGGATCATCAACCGCACCCATGTGGAAACCGTCCAGATCGATAGCAATGATATCTGCTTTTGCCCCCGGTGCCAATCGTCCCAGATCATCTCTGCCAAGGAAGCGTGCGCCGCCCAATGTCGCTGCGCGGTAAATATCCGCGTAGCTGGAATCCGTAACATCGCCTTCCACCAACCGAGACAGCATGCTGGCTGTGCGAATGTTTTGGATGAAGTCAGGCGGGAACGTATCGGTTCCAATCGCGATGTTGACGCCGCGACGTTTGTAACGGGCAAACGATTCGAGAGCCTCACCGTGGCGGCCTACTACGAGCGGGCAGTGAATCACGGTCGTACCTGTCTCTTGCAGGATCGCCAAATCGTCTCCCTCACCGAATTTCGCTTTACTAAAGCCTGGAATGAAATGTGCGTGCGGAATTGCTGTTTTCTTCCCGAGGAAGCCGATCTCATTCAGGAACTGAATCGGTGATTTGCTATGACGACGATGGATTTCCGTATATTCATAGAGACCTTGTGCAGCATGCAGACGGATCGGACATCCGAGCTCCTCGCTGAAGTGCTTTGTGTTGATCAGGTTTTCTACAGACTGTGACTCGATTCGCTCTGGTGCCAGCATTCCACGGATGAGTCCGTTGTGAGCCCCATCGAAATCTTTGACAAATTGGACAGCCCGCTCCAGCCCTGCTTGTCCTTCTGCTTCGTTCCACAGTACTTCGATCTCTCCATTTGCCTTCACAACACGCATGCCGGACTGATAGCTCGGCCCCATGTACATACGCAATCCCAAGCGCCCTGCATGAACAGCTGCGGCTGCCAGCTCCTCATACGTTTCCGCCCAGCGCTTGTAGAAAACGGATGTAATCGGCATCGCTGTCGTTACTCCATTTAGAATCAGTTGACTATAGGCGTAAAGGGATTTGAATGCCTCTTCCTCAGGGGTCATTACCTCATGGTAGCCTTTACGGTAGTAGTCTTCCGACCAGAGCATGTTTTTGTTTCGAGCAGAGGCTTGCTCCAAATGTAAGATGTCGTGATCAATATCACCCAACGCATTCAGGTCAATGAAGCCCGGACTGACTACTGCATTGCCCGCATCGATTACTTCATCTACCTCGCCATCAAAATGGTGCCCCACATACAAAATGGTGTCATTCTCGTAAACGACTTCCCCATCTTTGATAATCACATGATCTTCGCCGTCAAAACCGATGACATATTTTGCGGTTATTTTCTTTTTCATGATGATCCTCCCTACTCTTTTTCGTTCCGACCTCTCCACTCGGTTGTATCCTTCGTTATTATAGGAAATATTCTGTAAAATTTGTTTCAAAACCTTTACGTGTATTTGCACAATCTTTACTCCTTTTCGAAAACAGGCAAGATTCCATACAATACGTAAAGATCATGCAAAAACTAGTAAAAAAGATGAAAACCCTTGTTCAAAATATTCACTACAATTAAGAGAGACAGCTAGACCGAACTCTCATCCACTACTTGCAAGATAGAGAAAGGGCTGATTTCTAGTGATACAAGCTTTTTGGTTAACCAACGTCCGTCTCGATAAAGGATTTGAAACAGGAGACGACGGTGTCTTTCACACAATCTCGGAGATCTGTCATTTAAAAATCGAAGACGGCAAAATCGCAGAGATCGTATCCGCGACCGAACCACTCGACACCCCTTTACCACAAGAAGATGCAAAAGGTTTATTGGCCCTCCCCTCTTTTGTTGAAAAGCATAATCATCTGGATAAAACGTATGCAGGCGCAACCTGGAAATCCTGCCTCCCTCCGAAAAAACTGATCGATCGCTTGGAGTTCGAAGCAAAAGAAATGCCGCTGATGACGGGAACGACCAAAGAGCGTGCTCAAGCGATGCTCCAGCTCCATATTAAAGGCGGTGCCACACATGTGCGCACACACGTGAACATCGATCCATACATCGGGCTGAAAAACCTAGAGGGTGTGCGTGCAGCACTAGAAGAGTACAGTGATCGTCTGACGTATGAAATCGTTGCTTTCCCGCAGCAGGGGCTGTTGCGCACACAAGCAAGCTCCTTGATGAGACAAGCGATGAAGGAAGGCGCTACACTGGTTGGGGGCTTGGACCCGGCTGGGATTGATAATGAATTGGAAGGCTCCTTGCGTGAAATGATGGACATTGCGGTGGAAGCAGATGCAGATGTCGATATTCACCTGCATGATCCGGGGACACTCGGCTTTTATACGATCAAAAGACTGCTTGATCTAACCGAGGAAGCTGGCTGGCAGAACCGTTTGGCAATCAGTCATGCCTTTGCGCTCGGAGATGTGTCGATGGAGGAGTCCTCGGACATGGCAGATCGATTGTCCCAGCTGGGAACGATGATCATGACAACCGTTCCGATTAATCGTGCAATGCCACCTGTTCCGATGCTTCATGCCAAAGGTGTACAAGTCGCACTTGGTTATGATGGGTTCTACGATTCGTGGTCGCCATATGGTACAGGCGATATGCTGGATAAGCTAAACCGTCTGGTTGAACGCTACCGTTGGGTCGATGAGATATCATTGGTGCAATCGTTGTACTTCATCACCGGAGGAAAAACAACGCTCGATAAAGATGGCAACCGTGCATGGCCAAAGGTTGGCGACGAGGCGAGCATCGTGTTTGCAGAAAGCTCCTGCTCTGCGGAAGCGATTGCGAGAAAATCTCGTCGGGCTGCTGTTATGTTTAAAGGGAAAATTGTGCATGGTGCTTTGGAGAGAATGGGAGAAACAAAGTAGCCAGTTAGATACGAGGGCTTCGCTGATTTTTCAGGGGAGCCTTTTTTCTTTGGGTTTAAATCGAGCCTTGGGTGGTGAGGAGAAAAAAGAAGAAAACGCTCAAGTTCTTGGGCTACCTCCTATGGGGTCATCCCTGCCCAGCTCCATGGAAAAAAAGAAACCCGCGTCCAAAGTCGCGCCTCTGCGAAGTATTTCAGAGGTGGACGCTAAAGGCAGGTTTCTTTTTTTCCATTGCGCTTCGGCTGGTATCCCAAAGACTTTCGCTTATTTCTTCTTTTTTCTCTTGCCAGCTTGGGTGTTTGTTCGCGACTAAAAGCTTGAGCTATTGAACCCGTCATTTTGTAACCAAGCCTTAGTTAAGAGCTTTACACCAAGCTGAATTTCATCAGTTGATAAATTACTGAAACCAAGTCTGACGATTGGGTGATCGGTTTTGTTTTTAATGAAGAAGAGTGAAGTCGGATAGACTTTAACTCCCTGAAGGGACGCTTGTTGAATGAGCCATTCTTCTGAACGCTCCAGGTGTACTTTGACTAATACGTACAAACCAGACTGCTCCCCAATGATTGAAATATGGTGTGTGAAGTACTTCCTTAACTCACTAACGAAATGCTGCATTTTTCGTTTATAGACAAGACGCATGCGTTTAATATGGCGATTCCATTCCCCTTCTTCCATAAATTTCGCCATGGCAAATTGGCTAAGGAGTGAAGTGGTGCTCTCGAAATGTGCGAATTGATTTTTATAACAGCTGATCAGTGGCTGTGGCAATACCATATAACTTAAACGAATTCCTGGCAGAAAGCACTTCGAGAAGTTTCCGAGATAAATAACCCTCGTTGAATCGATGGAAGCGAGAGCCGGAAATGGCTGTTGGGTATAGCGGTATTCACTATCATAATCGTCTTCGATAATATAGCCTTGTCTATTTTTTGCCCAATGGATGAGTGCGTGCCTTTGCTGAATGGGCATACTTACCCCATATGGACTGTGATGGGATGGCGCCACATAAATCAACCGTGATTTCATTTGTTCCAGGTGTGAAAAATCAGCACCTGTCTCATAAACGGGTAACGTTTCCAGTGTAAAACGATTTAATTGAAAAGCTTTCCTAGCTCCATCATAACCAGGGTCCTCCACAATCACGCTAGAAAAATCATGTTTCAGGACAAGACCGAGATACACCAGCATTTGTTGTGTACTACTGCCGATAATGATGGCATCTGGTTCTGTTCTCACCCCACGAGACTGGAGTAAATAGGCTGCAATCTGCTCACGCAGGCCCCATTCACCAAAAGGTTCCCCGTACCGAAAGCTGTCCTTTTCCATCAATACCTGATTCGAAATCCTCCGCCACGTTTTTAAAGGGAAATGCGATTGATCGACAACGTCAGCGCGAAAATCAATGCGAACAGAGGGTACCGGCTCTGTTTGCTTGTGAGCAGAAGAGCTACGGGCCTCATGAAATAAAACGGGCTCTAACTCATTCACAAAATAACCTTTTCGGCCTTCTCCACGAATATACCCTTCCGCAACAAGCTGTTCATACGCCATTAATGTTGTATTACGGCTTACATGTAAGGAATCTGCGAGTTGACGAATGGAGGGCAATGGCTCATCCGCCTTTATGTCGCCTTGTTCAATAAATGATTTAAATTTCTCATAGATTTGTTTGTATTTAGGAGAGCTATCCTTGAATGTAAAAATGGTATTTTTCATTTTGAAACCCTTCTGACATGTATATTTGTTTGTTATTGTATCTTTTTTTATGTCAGTTTGTATCATAAGCTTGGTTCAAATACAAGTTGAAAGGATGGTTACTATGTACATTCCTAAGCTATATCGTATGGAACATGATGAGGCCGTTCAGATGATGAAGGCTAACCCGTTTGCCCTATTGATTACGGTTGATGAACATCGCCCGTTGGCTACACATATCCCGTTGGAAATTCGTGAAGAGGACGGGAAAATCTATGCGACTGGGCACATCGCATACGGAAACATGCAGAAAAAAACGTTGGATAACGATAGAGATGTTTTGCTGATTTTTCAAGGACCGCACGCTTATATTTCGTCAAGCTGGTATGAGAGTGAACAGGTTCCCACATGGGACTATCTCGCTGTACATGCGTATGGGACAGCACGTATTCTCACGAAGGATGAACTCAAGTCGGCTTTGGATACGATGCTGACACACTATGAATCTCACCGAGAAAATGGTCGGCTCTGGGAGACATTTGATCCTGAATTGCTTGAGAGAGAAATGAAAGGAATCGTTGGTTTTGAAATTGAAATCACCTCGATCCAAGGGGCAGCCAAAATGAGCCAAAATCGCAACAACACCGATTATCAATCAATTGTGACAGAGCTTGAAAAATCAAAGGATCAAGAGGAAATTCAGGTTGCTCAGTGGATGCGTGAGCAACGAAAAGAGTTATTCAAGTGATCAGCCTATAGATACAACAAGGAGTTGCTTCTTATGGAGTTTTCAACTATTTGGCTATTTGTCGTTGCCGCTTCTACATTGTTAATCATACCTGGACCAGCTGTGCTCTATATTATGGCAAGAAGTATTGATCAAGGGAAAAAAGCAGGTCTAGTATCAGTTCTAGGAGTGTCTCTTGGTGGTTCTGTTCACGTTTTAGCTGGAGCAATCGGAGTTTCTGCGATCCTTATGACATCAGCAACAGCCTTCCATATCGTAAAATACTTGGGCGCTGCTTATCTTATCTATTTAGGGTGCAAGACATTATTTTCAAAATCTGATAGCACTACTTCCGAAATTCCAAAAGCCCCTCGCAAAAAATTACGAAAGATTTTTTACGAATCAGCGCTTGTGGAGGTAATGAACCCCAAGACAGCACTCTTCTTTTTAGCCTTCTTTCCGCAATTTATCGCACCTACTGCTGGGTCAGTCACCGTTCAATTTTTGCTGTTAGGAACGATATTTATTATCCTCGCTTTTATTAGCGATGGTCTGTATGCCGTTCTCGCAGCAAGTATGAGAAAGCGGATTGTGGGTAGTACAACGAGTTCAAAGGTAATGAATCGCGTCACTGGTTATTTCTATATTGCTCTCGGGATTTTCTCCGCCTTTGCGAGCCCCTCCAAAACATAATCAATGAAATGAAACGGAGAGATAGGTTATGTCCAGATTTATCGTAGAAGATGATTTTTGGTCGTTATTTCCGCATGCAAAAATAGGCATCGTGATATGCCAAGGGATTGATAATTCAAGTAGGGACGTTGAAAAATACGAGAAGCTACTGCGGGAGGCAGAAAAAGAAGCACACAAATTTTTACGCCTGGAGGAATTTAGCAGTAATCCTGTCATTTCCGTTTGGCGAGAAGCTTTTCAGAAATTCAAGACCAAGAAAGGGGCAAGGTGTTCCATTGAAGCTTTATTAAAAAGAGTGAAAAATGGCAATCCGATCGGAACCATAAACCCGCTTGTTGACATCTATAATTCCATTTCCTTGCGTTATGGATTTCCCTGTGGTGGAGAAGATATCGACACTTTTGTAGGCGATATTCGGCTAACGCAAGCAAATGGCAACGAACCGTTTCTCCCATTGGGACAGGATGAAAATGCTTCGCCCTATGAAGGGGAAATTGTTTATAAAGATGATGAAGGTGCCATATGCAGATGCTGGAATTGGCGGGAAGCCCAGAGGACGATGCTAACAGAAAACACGAAAAATGCATTCCTCTGTATGGAATTAGTAGATGAAACAAGAATCGATGAATTCCATATGGCGCTAAAAGAATTGTCTGATCTCGTGCCACTTCATCTTGGCGGTATGGTGAAAATGGAAGTGCTAGATATCCATCAGAAGGAAATGACCCTCTATAGTTAAACAACCGGCAGCCAAATTCACTGGCTGCCGTACTTCGTGTTTTAGAACATTCCATTCTCATTGGGGGAATCAGCCGGTATAGGTTGGCCTACATCCCACAATTCGACGATTTGGTCGTTATGGAAACGGAAGATATGAACCACAGCTCCCCCAAGATCCTCTTGGTTTTGCTTCACATGAGAATGAACGGCAACGATATTCCCCTCTTCGATGGCACGTTTCACTTCGAGAATCTTATGCGGATTCTTTGCGGCGTTCTCTTCCATTGCGAGCATGAGAGAATGAGCATCGCCACGGAAAAAGGGATTATGGTGGCGGAAATTCGGACCCGCGTATCTTTGGTATGCTTCTCGCACATTCCCCGACGCTACCAGTTGCAAGAACGACACCGCATTCTCTTTGAGAATAGTCCCCATAACCAATCATCCTTTCTTTATCAAGATACCCGTTCGTATAACACGTCTATTTATGCCCAACTTTTTGCACTTTTTAACACTCCTCGTCACTTGCTATGCTTTCAATCTTGCCATACGTATTTACTATTTCTTCTGTATACCTAATTAACCTTTTTCCCATATCCGTTACTCCTCTATTCTGTCATTACCATTTTCTAGAGGAAACCGCTCATCTTGCCTGCTACGGTGAGGTATAATAGTCAAAGCAAAGGGGGCGGGAAGCTGTGGCATGGTTAATCGGTCTAGCCTGTAGCGCTGGGATTGCGGGGGCGGCTTATGTAAAACGGTCGCTGTCTGGTTCCGGCTTTTTGGCGGCCGTGATAGTGGGCACCGTGATGTACGCACTCGGAAGCCCTATCTGGTTCGGCTCCCTCATCGCTTTTTTTGTCTCGTCCACTTTATTATCCAAGTGGAAAAAGCATAAAAAGGAAGAGGCCGAGAGCGGTTATGAGAAAACAGGGAGACGCGATGCTGGCCAGGTGCTCGCAAACGGCGGGCTAGGGTTGCTGTTATGTATGGCAAATTGGGCGTGGCCGCATCCGCTTTGGTGGTACGCGTTTCTCGGCGTGATGGCGGCGGTCACAGCCGATACATGGGCGACAGAAATCGGCGGCTTGAGCCGGAAGCCTCCGCGATCGATTAAGACGGGGCAGCGTGTTCCTCCTGGTACTTCCGGCGGTGTTTCTAGTCTCGGCATGGGTGCTTCGCTTGCCGGTGGACTATTTATCGGCGGTACAGCGTGGCTGCTGCTTGCGGTAGCCGGTCACCCCGCGCCGGATGTGATCACACCTGCCCTTAGACTGGCAGCGTGGATCGGCATAGCAGGACTGGCGGGCCTGGTAGGGTCACTGGTCGATTCATGGATCGGTGCAACATGGCAACAAATGTACCGTTGCAGCGTTTGCGGTCGAGAAATCGAGCAGGCCCGTCACTGCGGTAAGCCAGCCATCCGAATCCGCGGTCGCGCTGGTTGGAACAACGATGCCGTCAATGTCGCTGGCTCACTTGCAGGTGGTGCTTTCGCCGTCTTATTGGCGCTGGCAATCGGCTTGCTGTTTGACCTATGACCTATAAAAAACGGAAAGACTTCGTATCACGAAACGATACTGAGTTTTTCCGTTTCTTTATGTTGAGGCACAAGTCTAGGCGATTTTCGTCACTTTCTTCGCGTTCTGTACCATTTTTGAAACGCACGCCCAAAGTATAAAGCCAATCAGGAGAAAGCCGACATTCATGCTGATGACGCCTCCCCATCCGTAAGCGGACCAAAACATTCCTCCGAGTGTTCCGCCTACACTTGAACCCGTGTAGTAGAAAAATAAATACAAAGAAGAGGCCTGTGCTTTGTTCTGTAAAGCAAGCTGTCCTACCCAGCTGCTTGCGACGGCATGCGCTCCAAAAAATCCAAAAGTAAAAAATCCAAGTCCTACGATCTTCATCATTAGATTCGCTTCCCACGTCAAGCAGACGCCGATCAAGGCAAGGAATAAGCTTGTGAATAACAGCCTTTGCTTGCCGTGACGATCTATTAATTTTCCTGTCCAGACGGAGCTGAACATCCCGATGATCATAATTAAAAATGTCCAGCTTATATGTGATTGGCTCAGTGAATAGGGCTTCTCGAGCAATACATAAGCGATGTAATTGAACAACGCTACATTACTCCCTAAAAGGATAAAGCCGATGACAAATAAACAAATAAGACTTGGAGCCTTTAGATGGTCCATTAAAGACAGACCTAACTTTCGCATTACGAATGGGCGTGCTTCGAAATTTTGTGAAGGCGGTAAGGTGTTCCAAAAAACCAGTGTGGCAGCCAAACTAATGAGGCCAATTCCCCCTATTGCGATCTGCCAGCCGAAGTAGTCACTCATCATACCTGAGAAAACCCTGCCAAACACAGCTCCAATTGAATTGCCGCATATATAGAGACCCATAGCCGCTCCCAAACTTTTGGATTCGATTTCTTCTCCAAGATAGGCCATTGCTATGGAGGGTAAACCCGCCAATGAAATACCTTCAATCGTTCGCATTACCAGGAGAACATGAAAATTCGAACTGAATGCTGTGAGAATACAAAACACAGACGAAGCGAGCATAGAAACGATCATGATTGGCTTGCGTCCCCATACTTCAGACAACGAACCAAAAACGAGCATACTGACAGCAAGAACCATTGTCGTAATGGAGAGGGAAAGGCTTGCTGTCGTTGGACTAACCGCAAATTCCTTTGAAAATTCTGGCATCAAAGGCTGTACGCAGTAAAGAATCGCAAACGTATTGAAACCAGCGGCAAAAAAAGCAAAGCTTGTCTTGCGGAAGAGTGATGTGCCTTGTTGTATCATGTGATCACCATATCATTTCAGGATGATTATGGCTTCATGGTACCACCATTTATTTATGATGTATAATTCATTATAATTATGTTTTTCATGCATTCATGTAATGATTAATCCAAACGGAAAGTGGTGCTTTCGAATGGAATGGCAACAGTTCGAATATTTTCAAACCCTGGCAAGAATCCAACACGTGACACATGCTGCCGAAGCTCTTTCGATTTCCCAGCCTGCCCTTAGTCGTTCGATTGCCCGATTTGAGGATGAAATAGGCGTGCCTCTATTTGACCGTCAGGGACGTTCGATTCGGCTCAATAAATATGGTCAGCTCTTTTTAAAGCGAGTCGAAAATATGATGAAGGAATTTCATGAAGGAAAACAAGAAATCATGGATTTACTTGATCCCGATAAGGGAGAGGTGTCTCTTGGATTTCTGCACACGTTAAGTACGAGTCGCATCCCTGATTTACTGGCTTCTTTTCGCTCCCACTACCCAAACATTCATTTTCGACTCGGGCAAGGTCCCTCTCATACGCTTATGAATCAATTGCAAGGAGGAGAATTTGATCTTTGTCTACTTGCTCCGATGGATATGAAGTCTCCCTTTGTATGGAAACCGCTTTGGGATGAAGAGCTTTTTGTGATTGTCCCCAAAGACCACAAATATGCAAATCGTACCTCCATTACTTTGAAAGAGATTGCAGATGAATCCTTTATCCATTTAAAAGAAGGATACTCCCTTCGTATCACTGTCGAGCAATTGTTTCAAGAAGCGGGAATTACACCTCCCATTACATTTGAAGGAGAGGAAGCAGATACCGTTGCAGGGCTGGTCGCTGCTGGATTGGGAATCTCCCTTTTGCCCAATTTAAAGGGAACGGACCAAAGTAAGATCACACAAATCCCTGTCAAAAGCCCGAAGTGCCAACGAACAATTGGAATCGCTTGGGTAGAAGGGAGATATTTATCACCTGCCACTGAAAAATTCCAACAATTTGTTATGGATCATGCCTGCGATTTTGAATAAGGGATGGGTGAATCTACGACTCCCCCGCTTGCCTTGATTCCCGTCGCCAACTCATGAGTACCAAAGACAATGAGATTGTCGTGAGGATCATGCCAAGCACTTGCAAACCCTCGGTGCTAAACGTATCTCCCATTACTATGCTGATCAATAATGAGGAAAGAATGGTTCCTAGGTATCTGGATGTATTAAATAATCCGGATGCGACGCCGATGATTTCTTTTGGAGAGCTTTTGAACAAGGCTGCTTGCATTCCGACATTGTTTAAGCCGTTGCTAATGCCGAATGCCGCTAACGCCACACAAACACTGACGACCTGTGAATCTTGGTTGAACATCACGAGCCACAATGACCCAAATGTCATCAGTATGGCGGATGCTAACAATGCTGGCCGAGGTCCTGAGTGATCAATCCATCGTCCTGCTAGTGGAGACACAATGAGTGAGCATAAGCCTAAGCTGAGCATGAGCATTCCAGTATGAAACTCGCTGACATGACGAACCATTTGCAAGTAGGACGGAAGCCCGAAAAAAAGCGAATAAAAAAGGACGTTAACGAGCATGAATTCGATATTGACCCACGTCATCGCAGGATACTTCGCGAATGTCCTTAGAGGAATAAACGGCGACGTCGTTTTTAACTCATGTCGTACGAAAGCCCCCAATGTAACGAAGCCGATCCCTCCAACCATGATATGCCACCATGAGACATGCCCCGATGATTTTGCTGACAGTAATCCAACGAGCAGTGCAACCAGACCGACTGCGAAGAGCACGATCCCTGTTGCATCAATCAGCTCCAACCATTTTCGAAAGGACATGTTTTGTGTAACAGATGCTGCCGATTCATCATTTGGAATCATCCTCCAGGCTAACAGCAAGCTCGCCACCACGAACGGAATATTAATGAGAAAGATCGCAGACCAATCCCAATAATGAAGCAATACCCCACCAATAAAAGGTCCAATCGCTGCTGCTCCAGATAGGAATATGGACAGTACGGAAAGCGCAGTCGCTTGCTTCTCCGTAATATGAATTCGTACAAGGGCCATTCCAACGGCAACCATCATGCTTGTTCCGATCGATTGCACAATTCGGAATACAATGAGCCACCCGAAGTTTGGTGATAATGGAGCCAATAAGGAAGCAACGAAAGATACGACAAGCCCAATAAGAAATATCTTCTTGCGGCCGAACAAATCACTTGCCTTTCCCATGACAGGTTGAGCGATTGCACTCGCAATGTAGAACGAGAAAATAATCCACGAAACAACCGTGAAATCAAGACGGTACACATTTTGCAGCCTTGCAATTGCAACAGAAATCATCGAAGAATTTAATGGGTTCAACATTATCCCTAGTCCAACGGCAATCATCAACCACCTGTTGTGAGCCCCCATTTTCAGGCCCTCCTTAAGAGTTTTGATGATATCGTACTGGAAATCATACATTTACTCCAACGCATTTCGTGTTATGATTTCATGGATTGAAAGGAATGAATGGAGGAGCTACATGGAACTTCTTCAACTGCAATACTTTCTTACCGTAGCTCGTATGGAGCATGTGACCGAAGCTGCACGAAGTCTGCATGTAACCCAATCGTCCCTGAGCAAAACGATCCAAAGATTAGAGGAGGATCTGGGAGTCCCTCTCTTTGATCGTACAGGGAGAAAGCTGCGTCTGAATGAGTTCGGAAGCAAATTCCTTTGCCGGGTGGAAAGAGCTTTGTTTGAATTGGAACAAGGGAAACTGGAGCTTCGCGATTTGTCCAACCCGGAGCATGGTACGCTTGAATTAGCAGTGACTACGGCAAGCACCCTGCCCAATATCCTTCGAGAGTTTCGGAAAAAGCGTCCCGATATCCAATTCCATGTACAAATGCTCACCACGCAGGAAATGGTTACGCTTCTTCATAGAGGAGAGGTCGATTTTTGCTTGTCCTCCCCTCCTATCCAAGACGATGACATTGAATGTGAAATCGTGTTCATTGACCCTATTCTCGTAGCTGTTCCAAGGGGACATCGACTGGCAGACCGAAGTATCGTATCTTTGACAGAGCTGAAGGATGAATCGTTTGTCGGTGTAAAAAAAGGGTACGGTACACGCGATTTCGTAGACGCTATATGCAAGTCGGTTGGATTTGTACCTACCTATGTGTATGAGGGAGATGAACCTGCAAGGCTCATCCAGCTGGTGGAAGCAGAAATTGGCATAGCCTTCATCCCAAGCACGGCAAGAGATTCTCGTGAACAAATCACGTATCTAAGAGTCGAGAATCACGAATTGGTACGGGAAATCGCTTTATTATGGAACAAGAGTCGGTACATTTCGCGAGCTGCCCAAGAATTCCGTGAGGTCGTTGTCGATTATTTTGGGGATGTTTGCAAACTTGAGAGGTGATGAATCATGAAATTTCACGATTGCCCTACTTGTAATACCTACAGTCAAGAATGTATGATCGTCATCGAGAATGCGTTGCACCCTACAGCAGAGAGATTAACGTGCAGGAAATGTTCCTGGAGCGGAAAGTGGTCGGACATGAAAGTGCGCGAGATTCCAGACGAACCAATCCCGGGTGTCGAACCGATTACCGACTATGGTGTGCTACATTCCGATCAAATTCGACTTCGCTATACAGGTGGTTGTTGCCCTCATTGTGGGGGAGATGATCCTTTATGCTGGTGCCATGCATTTTAGGTGCAGGCAAATGAACACAAAAACAGACACGTCACAATCGCGTGTCTGTTTTTGTGGAGGCTACAGGAGCCTTTAGGATAATTCGATCTTCTTCCAGCTCGATTCGCAGCTTGCCGTCCGCCTGAATCGCCTGGAGGTACTCCATTGGGATCTGCAGCCTCCCCACCTGATCAAGCACCGCCAATTCCTCATGCGTGTCCGCGTTAGCTGACTCATCCAACGAATCGGAAGTGTTTTCTTCCGTTCCTTTTCGCCGCAACAGCTCGCTGGACGTTTTCCCATCCCTAATAGCTACGACGCGATCCACTTTTCGCGCCAGTTCCAAGTCATGCGTCACGATGACGACGGTTAGCCCAAAAGATCGGTTCAGCTCTTGAAACAAATCGAGAATGATAGCTGCCGTTCGAGTGTCTACACTGCCAGTCGGTTCATCTGCCAAAAGCAGCTTGGGTTCGTTCGCCAACGCGATCGCAATGGCTACCCGCTGTTGCTCCCCGCCGGAAAGTTCGCTTAACTTGTTCTTTTTTCGGTGGCCCAGCCCCACCAGTTCCAACAACTCGTGGGCGCGCTCCCTTTTTCGCTTGCCCCGCAAAAGCATTGGCATCTCCACATTTTGCAGAGCAGATAGATAAGGGATCAGATTGCGGGCGTTGTTCTGCCAGACAAAGCCTACGGTCTGCAAGCGGTACTGAACCAATTCGGAAGTCGTCAATCGAAACAAATCAGCTCCCGCCACGGAAAGCTTTCCTGCCGAGGGACGGTCTAGCCCACCCAGCATGTTCAGAAGCGTTGATTTTCCGCTGCCGCTATTCCCGATGATCCCCATCAGCTCTCCGGTCTCTACCCGCAAATCCAACCCTTGCAGCGCCACCACTTCCAAATCATTTGCCTTGTAGATTTTCACCAAATTTTCGCATACGATCATTTGATTAGTCCTCCCCCAGCTTTACGGCTTGATGGATCTGCATCCGTGACAGCAAAATACCGACGACCCCGATTCCGATAACCAGTGTCACAGCAATGAACGTATAAATGATTTGTTCATCTTGCGGCATCGAAATGACGGTAAAGGGAGGAACTTGCTTATCGGCATGCAAATAGAGGCTGAGTGCAGGCAAAAACAGGCTATTTGCCAGCTTGCCAGCTGTCATTCCCATCGCAAAAGCGACGCCAAACGTCAAGAGCTGCTCCCACGCGAGTATGGCAAGAAGCTGTCTGAAGGGCATTCCCATCGCGCGGAACACGCCATATTGCAATTTTCTGGCTCCAAGTGTAAGCACCCAGTACAACACGTAGCCGATAAAGGTGACCAGCATGGAAAGCAGGAACCCAAGCGTCAGCGATCCGTTCAGCCCCAAATAAAATGCGTTGTTTTTCATCTGGATGACTTGCTGTTTGGCATTATTCAGCAAGGCGAGCTTGACTCCCTCTTGTGACAGACCCTTGTAAAGCGATTCAGAAGACGATCCCTCTTTCATTTTGATCCAAACCTCATACGGCTCCATGTGAATCTTGTCTTGCACGAACGGTAAGTTGGCTACTGCCAAATACTGTTCTTCCACGCTGTTTCCGTATGTGCTTTTTACAGGAGTAGGGTTCCATCCCGGCCAGTAATCCACGATGGCATACACAATCATTTCAACCCTGCGAGAATCCCCCCAACCTAGCAGGATGGTTTGTCCCTCCACCACATGCAGTTTGTCAGCGAGGCTGCGAGACAGCAAGAGGGCACGTGGTTCTTTTGCTATCAAATTCAAATAATCGTGGAAGTGATGCGGCAGCAAGTCAGGCTTCATCCAAGCGGTCTTTGCAAACTCTTTGGGGTCGATCCCCATCAAGGTGATGTCCTTCACAGGATCGCCCTGAAAAGAAGCCTCCGCCAAGCCGTTCACAAAGACTTTTGTTGCATGCTCAACCTCAGGCAGCCGACTGTACATTTCGAAATCCGGCTCTACATACTGAACGGGAGGAGCTACGGGCGCTTGTACCACTTCTGCCCCCTCACCTTCTTCCGCATTCAATCCTCCCCGATAGACCGTTACTTCCGGTTTGTCGCTCTGCCACTCGGCCTTCAAACGAATATCCGCGCCGATTTGGTAACGGATTCTCTCCTCTGCATTTTGATTGATCGTCCGTGCCATGCTTGCACTGAACATTCCTACTGCGACCGTAATCGTCACAAACAGCATGAGAAAATGATACTGCCGCGGAGCTCTCCCTACCTGAACCAGCGTCGTATGCAGAGAAAGCGGGAAGAAGGAACGTCCTGCCCAAGACATCAGGCGCAGGAGCCACGGGTACAATCGGAGAAGCAGCAGGCCAAAACCGAGCGAGAACAGAACGGGCACAAAAAAGAGAAGGAAATCGATCGAGACGGCCGAAGCCCCTTCGCTTGTTTTTGCTGCGGTTTCAGCGGCGTTTTGATAGGAATACCATCCATACCACGAGACCGCAAGCAGCAATACGTCTAAAAACAGTCGGTGCCAAATGGCATGTCCACTCATTCTCGCCATGTTTTGCTTGTGCGTGACGATATTTTGCTTGGTTGCCAGAAATACAGAAATCAAAACGAGTGTGATACAGGCAAGCACCATCCACGCAGCATACACGAAAACTTCGCGACTTATGGTGACATCCAAACCTTTGCGATCGACGAATTCGAGAAATCCATTCGAGATGCCGAGTATCTTGCTAAGCTGTATCCCCACAAATGGACCAATCAGAAAAGCGCATAACCCCAAAATGGCGATCTCCATGAAATAAATAGAAAAAATCTGCATTCTGCTGGCTCCCCTGCTGCCCAGCACAGCGATTTCCGTTCGTTGCCTTTCCACAATTAATCCCGAAATCATGACGAGATAAATGCCCAGCATAATGAAAACGGGGATGTAGAGCGACCAGAGAATGGTTTTGAATTGCTTCTCTTGCTCATTGTACTTGCCGACGAGATTAGCCGCCGGAAACTGAACGTTGATCTCCGCTTTTTTCAATCCATGCTGTTGCAGCTTCCCTTCAATTCCAGTCACCAATGAATTCAGCTTCTCTGTATCGCTGATCCGAAAGGATTGGTAGTGAAGGGCCGTATACATTTGGCTTGAAATGACCAGATTTTTCTCTTCCAAAAACACACGCCGAAAAAGCCCTTCATCCAATACGAAGCCACTGGAATATTCACTCATCGAAGCAAACCAATAAGGATCGTTCCCCTCTTTTTCCTTGAAAACACCGACCGGCTTGATTCGCACCTTGAGTCCTTCTACCTGGCTCGTGGTCAGTTCATACAAGCTACCTAGCACCATCCGGCGGTCCTTTAGCGCTTTTTCCGTTACCAGCGCCTCGTACACGCCATCAACGGGGGTTGCAGCAGGCAAGCGACCGTCAACGAGCGTCATATGCTGCGCAAGTCCACTCAGCGAATAGATCCGCGAGCTGTCGGAACTGAGCGGGCTCTTCTCCTTTATGTTTTCCTGAATGGCATTAAACGGAATGGTCCGCAAAACTGTCACTTCTGCATACACCGGGACATTCAGTTGAGCGATTACTTCGTTTTGCAAATGAGCGGTCATTTCGTCTACAATAACCGCCCCATTCTCCCCCAGTTTGTTTTGATTGACCGCGATCAGTAAGCCACCAGGGAAGCGCTTCATATTCTTCTGGTATTCCTCCATATCCTTGATCAACATACGTTGAAGTACCCCTGACGTGAACGCCGGTATACTCGATACCAATCCGACAGCGACGACCAGCCCGATCAACAGACTGCCGACCAGCCAGCGGTTATTCATCATTTTCCGCAGGATCATTTGCAGCATCGCCACGACATTGTCCCCCTATTCCAAAATAACCAGTTGGCCTGCCGAAAGACCTTTGCGAATCTCAACCTCCGTCTGGGTCATGATCCCAGTTTCCACGTCCACTTCCTTCTTGCTATTCCCGTCGAGCACCCGGACGTACTTCCTGCCCGATAAATCATGAAGTGCTTTTCTCGGTATAAAAAGCGTCTGATCCTGCTTGTCCACAATCACTTCCATACTGACTCCTGTCCCGATCTCCAGGCCCTTTGGAGGGATTTTCGGTGTAATGAGTAGACTTCTCTGATACAGCTTCGTCAAATCCTCTGGTAAATTGGAAGGGACATGCAGGGGCGTCTGAACAACTGTCCCCTCGCCTTTTTCGCCGTCTTTACCGGTGAGAATCACTTTCATCCCTTCTCTAACATCTTGCAGGGCCTCTTTCTCGGGCGCGATATACATGACGAACAGCTTGTTCGGGTCGCCTATCGTTACCAACTTTTGATGCGCTTCCACCTCATCTCCCACCTGCCCATTGCTTGTAAACAGCACGATGCCGTCAAAGGGCGCGATCAGCTTGGTCTCGTTCCAACGCTGTTGCAGGTTCTTCAGGTCCATCTCTTTTTGCTTCACGTTTAGTCTGGCACCCTCCACCACGTACTGCTGCTTCTTGGGATCCTGCAATTTCGCCAAGTCCAGCTTAACCTTTTCCAATTCGATCTTGGCTAGCTTGGTCTCGTTTACCTTGGCGTGCATCTCTGCCTTCAAAACGTCCAGCTTCGCGGATTCGACTTCGTAGTGATTATCCTGCTGGGCTTCAAGCAGCTCCAGTTTTGCCTTCTCCACCTCATACTTGGCCGACTCGATCTCCCTTTCCATTTCAGCCGCATCCAATTCAGCAAGTACCTGTCCTTTTTTCACCTTATCGCCGCCTTGGACAGAGAACGACTTCAGCCGCAGTCCCTTCGTCTCTGGGAAAGAGAGCTCCGCCGTTTTCACGGTCGTGAAGGAAGCGTTTCCTTTCACACTTTTTACGATCGGCCCTTGTAAAACTTCTGCCACCTCATATTTGATAGGCGACGGCTCTACTAATGGCGGAGCCAGAACCTCCTCCTCCTTAGGGAATAGGGAACAGCCCGTCAACAAGAGGAAAACGCTCAAGTACGCCCATTTTATTTTGCTATTCCTTGATAAGACCGTCCTCCAATTCATAGACATCATCCGCCACCTCCATTACACCAGGATCATGTGTCGTCATGACAATGCTCATCGCACCTTCATCGACCAATTGACGAAACAAACGGCTAATTTGCAGACCGGTTTTACTATCCAGCTCAGCTGTCGGCTCATCTGCCAATAGTAGTGTCGGTCTGTTCGCAACAGCCCTTGCAATCGCACAGCGTTGCTGTTCTCCACCGGACATCTCAAACGGCCGATGATGCGCCCGTTTGGACAGCCCAACGAAATCGAGCGCTTCGCGAACACGCTCCCTCCATTCGGCAGCAGGCACACCTGACAGGCGGAGCCCAAACTCGACGTTTTCAGCGGCTGACATCAGCGGAAGCAGGCCAAACGACTGGAAGATAAAGCCCATGTTCTTTCGCCTGATCCTCGTTCGCTCATGATCCGATAGCTGGCCGATTTCTCGCCCCTGAAAATACACGCTTCCTACCGTCGGACGATCGAGTCCACCCAAAAGGTTTAATAGCGTCGTTTTTCCTGATCCTGATCTGCCTTTTAGTACGAGCAATTGTCCTGCTTCTACGCGCATTTTTACACCCGCAAGCGCTCTAACGGCAGCTGCCCCTCTACCAAACGTGCGCTCTACGTTTTTTGTCTCTGCAATGAACGACAAAATGACACCCCCGAATAAATATCTGAAAAATACAATTTTTATTAATAGTAACCGAATTGGAAACTATTGTTTAATAAAATTGGAATAAATTAAGATAAATGAATATAAACGAAAATAAAATACAAAAAGAAAAAAGGCAAAACCCTGTGGCTCTGCCTTTTTCTTATTTCCTTTTCGATTTTACAAAGTCCCAGAAACGACATTCCCTCGGAACATGACTGCTTGGCGCTTCGCACGGCGTGCAACTGCTTCTGCTGCCGAGGATGCATGAACGAATACAATATCCGCTTCGTCGCCAACATTCGGCCACAGGCGGTTGCCCTCTTTATCCAACGGCGTCTTCCCACCTGTTATGAAGCCTAGTGCTTGGGACAGGGAACGCTCGTCCTGCATGCGGAAGCGCTCTGCCAAGCGGCCTGCTTTTTCCAAGCTGTCTCCTTGACCAAATGGCGACCAGTGATCGGTAATACTATCGTCTCCGAGAGACACCGACACGCCTTTCTCATGCAGCAATGGAATTGGAATTGTTCCTCTGTTCACTGGTACAGTGGAAGTGATCGAAATGCCCAAACCAGCTAGCATTTCTGCTACTTCCCCTGCTTCTTCCAGG
Organism: Brevibacillus brevis NBRC 100599; assembly: GCF_000010165.1. Lineage (NCBI taxonomy): Bacteria > Bacillati > Bacillota > Bacilli > Caryophanales > Paenibacillaceae > Brevibacillus > Brevibacillus brevis. The sequence continues at coordinate 1,611,097 of NC_012491.1, read as the reverse complement.
CTGATGTCAGCAAGGGAGTTGGCATGGCTGATGGTAACGCGACCTTGCCACCCTGCTTCTTCGGTCATTTTAGCGAGACGTTTGAATGTAAACACCCCGAGATGATCTGGATCATGCAAGTGAACGTCGATAGGTGCATTCGCTTCGACTGCCAGCTCAAAAATGGTAGCGAGCGATTTCTCGATGTTTTGATCCACTGTCGCCGGGTCCACACCACCAACGTAGGTCGCGCCCATCTTCAAGGCTTGGCGGATGTTTTCCACTTGGTTGCTTCGCAAAAGACCTTGCTGCGGGAAGGCCACGACCTCGCACTGCAATCTGCCGCTAAATGTCTCCAGTGCTGCCATGGTCGCTTCCAGGTTTTTGAGTCCGATATACGGATCGATATTACAATGGGAGCGAATATGGGTGGAGCCTGCGGACAGCAGCAATTCCAGCATTTTTTCTGCCCGCTCTTGTGCTGTTGGCAACAGCTTCGGCATGAGCTGGCTCTCTTCTTCCAGTCGACCCAGGATGCTTTTTACTGGCGTCACGGCTTTCCAAGGGCCACCATAGTACGTTTTATCGATGTGGATGTGCATATCCCTGAATGACGGCAGTGCCAATAGACCGCTGGCATCCTTCGTTGGCAGCTCGGTTTGTGGAGCTGCTCCACTCACGATCTGTGCAATTCGTCCGTCTTCGATTAATAGATGCGCCACTTCAGTATCTGTAGCAACCACCTTGTCATTTTCTTTGCGGTATCCGCTCTCCAAGCGGACGTTGGTAATCCAATAGGCTGTAGACATCTATCCATGACATCCTTTCTATTTAAAAGTAGTACTACCAGTCACCCGCGACCCGGTTGCCTTGGAAAAGAACGACCTTGCGCTTCGCACGTCTCGCAACTGCTTCTGCTGAACATGTCGCTTCGACCGCCATCAGGCTCGCCTCATCGCCAACCAATGGCCACAGGCGATTCCCGGTTTCATCGAGAGTGATCCGCCCCTCTGTCACAAAGCCAAGTGCTACGCCTAACGATCTTTCATCCGTCAAGCGGAAGCGTTCAGCCAATCGTCCTGCTTTTTCCAACAGGTCTCCACTGCCAAAGGGGGTCCAGTTGTCTGTCAGGCTATCGTTGCCGAGCATGACGGCTACGCCTTCTTGATGCAGCAACGGAATCGGAATGGTCGGGCGATTGATCGGAACGGTCGAGGCGATGGAGATGCCAAGCGAGGCGAGGCGTTGCGCCATCTCTCTGGCTTCTTCCTGCGAAACATCGCCCAATCCCATCGCGTGACTAATCGTGACACGTCCCTGCCAGCCTGCCTCTTCCGTCAGAGCAGCAAGACGCTTCATCGTAAACACTCCGAGATGCCCTGGATCATGCAAATGCATGTCAATGTCGGCATCCGCTTCTACAGCCAGCTCTAGCATCGTTTGCAGGGAACGCTCGATGTCGCCATCTACTCCACCCGGATCGACGCCGCCTACATGAGTGGCGCCTTGACGCAGTGCCTCACGTACCATGTCGCGTGCTTGTGTCCGCAGCATGCCGTAATGCGGGAAAGCAACGATTTCGTGGGAGACGCGGTCTGCATACGTCTCAAACGCACTCTTCATTCCTTCCAAAAACCCTAGCCCAACCTGTGGGTCCACATGACAATGCGTTCTTACATGCGTAACGCCTGTTTCCACCAGCAGCGAGAGTATATTTTCTGCTCCTGTCTGTGCCTGCTTGAGATACATCGGCAACAGCTCTCTGTCCTCAGCGTGGCGTTCGAACAAGTTTTTTACGGGAGTTGTTGCCTTCCATGGGCCGCCGTAATACGTTTTTTCCAGATGAATGTGCTTCTCCGCCATAGACGGCAAAATCAGTAAGCCCTTCGCGTCCTTTTTAGGCAGCCCATCCTCCAAAATTTCACTGGAAGGGACAATGCGTGTGATTTTTCCATGTTCAATGAGCAAATCGCACAGCTCTGTCCGCGTTCCACTGATCACGCCTTCTTCCCACTCATACCCGATTTCCAATCGAGCGTTGACGATCCAATAAGGAGAAGATTTCACCGGCTTTTCCCCCCTCTTAAACGTTCACTTCTTCCACTTGACCAGAAGCGAGGTTGCCTTTGAAGAATACAGCGTGTCGATCTGCACGGCGCGCGATCGCTTCTGCCGAGCAGGTCGCATCCACGAGGATCAGGCTCGCGTCTTCCCCTTGTACAGGCCACAGCTGTGTTCCGTTGGCATCCAGCGTCGTTTTGCCCCCTGTGATAAAACGCAGCGATTGAGACAAAGACAGCTCGTCCAGCCAACGATTGCGTTCTGCCAGTCGCCAGAGGCGCTCCAGTACATCGCCATTTCCATAAGGTTGCCATGTGTCAAAAATGTTGTCGCAGCCGACCGCAACGTCTACGCCATTTTGGTGCAGTAGCTGTACAGGTGGGATCACGCGGCTAAATGGCACGCTGGTGATAATCGTAATGCCTGCTTCCCGCAGGATCGTCGCCATCTCTTCAGCTTCTTGCACTGAGATGTCTCCGAGCGCAAACGCATGGCTGACAGCCACGCGGCCTTGCCAGCCAGCGTCTACGGTCATTGCTGCCAGTCGCTTCATCGTGTAGGTCCCCAAATGGCCTGGGTCATGCAAATGCAAGTCCACACCTGCGTTTGCTTCTACTGCTAGCTCCATCATTTGGTGCAAGGATTCTTCTATATCGCCATCTACATTAGCTGGGTCTACACCCCCGACATGAGTCGCACCTTGGCGCAACGCCTCACGCAAGAGTGCTTTTGCATCTGTACGCAACAAGCCATGCTGCGGGAATGCCACGATCTCGTGGGTGACTCGATCCGCGTAGGTTGCTAATGCTGCTTTTACTGATTCCAAATTGGAGATTCCCACTTCCGGGTAAATGTCCACATGTGTACGCACGTGTGTCGAGCCATAGGACAAGAGGATCTCCAACAGATTCTCCGCACGCTCTTGTGTCGTTGACGGCAATCCCGGCAGTGTACGCTTTTCAATTTCGCAGCGTTCAATGATATTGGATACAGGAATGACAGCCCGCCATGGCTCTCCCTGAAGCGTCTTGTCCAAATGAACATGCTTCTCTACAAAAGATGGGAGTGCCAATAAGCCTTTTGCATCCTTTTGCAAAATACCGTCTGTAAGCTTCTCGGTCTCTGGTACAATACGCGTGAATTTTCCGTCTTTAACTAAAATGTGAAACAAGGATGCCTCTGTCCCCGTGACGACACCGTTTTCCCGACGGTAGCCCGTCTCCAAACGAACATTGGTTAACCAATAGGTAACGCCCATCCATTATCCACCCTCTCTTTGTCTCTCTCCATTCCTTTCTCCCCCATTATCTAGGAAGCTGAAAGACTTGATTTGCACAATCTTTACGTCTATTTTCACTATTTTTACGACTTGTTCAAATTGCCTTTACTTCGTACATTTTTCTGATAACTTTGACGTAAGCAAAGGAGGGGTTACACCATGAAGGTTGAGATCGCACCAACCAATCAAGCTCTTCCGCCGAAAGCAGCGGCTACACGCCCTAGCAGATGGCGGACTTTTTACAGGAAACTACGAAAAAACAAACTCGCCATGGTAGGCGGCTGTATCGTGATTTTTTACATCGCGATTGCCCTGCTGGCACCTTTTATCGCGCCCCACGATCCATATGAGATTGACTTGGTTAACAAGTTGAAGCCACCATCTTCTGAACACTGGATGGGTACCGATGACAAAGGTCGGGATGTACTGAGCCGTCTTTTATACGGAACACAGCTCTCGATGTCCGTCGGATTTGTCGCCGTCTTTATTGGTGCATTTTTCGGAATTATTCTCGGCTTATTATCCGGTTACTACGGCGGCTGGGTAGATACGATCATCTCCCGTATCATCGATGTCCTCCTCGCCTTCCCGGGAATCCTGCTTTCTCTAGCCATTGTCAGTGCCTTAGGGCCGAGTCTCTTTAACGTTATGATCGCCGTTGGTATCTTCTCGATTCCTGTATTTGCACGGATTGTCCGCGGCTCTACTTTGACGGTGAAAAAACTGGAGTACATCGATGCGATCCGCTCACTCGGTGCCAATGACTTCACGATTATCTTTAGACACATTTTTCCAAACATTTTGTCTCCTATTATCGTACAGGCAACGATGCGCCTTGCTACCGCGATTCTTTCCGCCGCTGGCCTTTCGTTCCTCGGACTGGGAGCACAGCCTCCTCTGCCGGAGTGGGGCGCCATGCTCAGTAACGGACGCGACTTCTTGTTTACCGCTCCGCATCTGGCCATGTTCCCTGGTTTCGCTATTGCAACTCTTGTTCTCGGCTTCAACATCTTTGGGGACGGCCTCAGGGACGCTCTCGATCCACGAATGAAACAATAGGAGGGAATGCTACATGTTTGTTTACATTACTCGTCGCCTGCTGCAAATGATTCCCGTCCTGCTCGGTGTCGTTCTGGTCGTCTTTTTGATCATGCAAATGGTTCCTGGCGACCCGGCAGTATTGCTTGCTGGTGAAGGCGCTTCTGCAGAAACGATTGCGAAAATGCGTACACAGCTCGGCTTGGATCAGCCGATTATGGTTCAATACGCGCAATATGTCGTCAACGTGTTCCAAGGCGATCTTGGGACATCACTTCGCTCCAACCTCCCCGTGTGGGATGAGATCATGGCACGCTTGCCTGCTACCATCGAGCTCGCTGTTGCCAGTATTTTTGTAACGGTTGTCCTCGGAATGATCGCAGGGATCATCTCTGCTACCAAGCAATACTCTGCTGCTGATATTACGATCATGGTTATTGCCTTGCTCGGTGTATCCTTGCCAAGCTTTTGGCTCGGTTTGAGCTTGATCTACACGTTCTCCGTCAAGCTGCAACTCTTCCCGGTCGCAGGCTGGGGCACCTGGAAGCACATGGTTTTGCCAGCGATCACACTCGGTACTGCCGGAGCCGCCATCGTTGCTCGTATGACTCGCTCCAGTATGCTCGACGTCGTACGTCAAGACTACATCCGCACAGCAAAAGCAAAAGGCTTGCGTGAAACAGTCATCATTTACAAGCATGCTTTGAAAAACGCCTTGATCCCGATTATTACCGTCGTTGGCTTGCAGTTCGGTTTCCTTTTGGGCGGTACGGTTCTCGTAGAATCTGTCTTTGCCATCAACGGCTTGGGTCGTCTGATCGTCGATGCGATCCGCATGCGTGATTTGCCTGTCGTACAAGGCGGCGTACTGATCGCTTCCATTATCTTCGTGTTCGTGAACCTGCTCGTCGATGTATTGTATCGCTACTTCAATAAACGAATTGATCTGAACTAAGGAGGGATCACCATGGCGGAACAACAAGATATCATCCTGGACGTTCGCAATCTGCAAACGCATTTTTTCACAGAAGATGGCGTCAGTAAAGCAGTGGACGGCGTTGATTTCTCTCTAAATAGAGGAGAGACACTCGGGCTGGTAGGAGAATCGGGCTGTGGAAAAAGTATCACTTCCCTCTCGATCCTGCGTTTGATTGCCAGTCCTCCGGGAAAAATTGTAGGAGGAGAAATCCTTTTCAAAGGGCAAGACCTGACGAAAAAATCAGAAGCAGATATGCGTGCGATCCGTGGCAACGAGATTTCGATGATTTTCCAAGAGCCAATGACCTCGCTTAATCCGGTTTATTCGGTTGGAGAGCAAATCGCAGAGGTATTGCGCCTGCACCAAAACATGGGACGGAAGGAAGCTTGGGACAAAGCAGTAGACATGCTGCGCCTGGTCGGTATTCCTTCCCCGGAAAAGCGCGCGACGCAAGAGCCGCATGAATTGTCTGGGGGTATGCGCCAGCGTGTCATGATCGCGATGGCTCTCGCCTGCCGCCCGGAAATTTTGATCGCGGATGAACCGACGACAGCTTTGGACGTTACCATTCAGGCTCAGATTCTCGAGCTGATGAAAAAGCTGCAAGTCGAAATGGGCATGAGCATTATCATGATTACCCACGATCTTGGCGTCGTTGCAGAAACATGCGATCGGGTCGCGGTCATGTACGCAGGAAAAGTCGTAGAGTACACGACTGCACAAAACCTGTTCGCGAATCCACGTCATCCCTATACTGTAGGGCTGATGAACTCCCTCCCCCGTCTGGATGAGGACGTAGAAGAGCTGCAAGCAATTAAAGGAAATGTACCAAGTCCGTTCAATATGCCAGTTGGCTGCCGATTCGCTCCACGTTGCCCGCATGCAACAGAGCTGTGCCATACAAAGCTTCCTGAACTCTTGGAGTATGCAGACGGAAGCAAAGTACGCTGCTGGATGTATACGTCTGAGTGGGACGGCGACACCAAGACTGTTACGGAAGTGGGGGTATGACCATGATGACGACACAAGCGAATCCAACGAAAAAACCACTGCTGGAAGTAAAAAATCTCAAGCAGCACTTCCCGATCAAAGGCGGCTTATTGGGTCGTACCGTCAACCATGTAAAAGCCGTGGATGACATCAGCTTCACGATCCATGAAGGAGAAACACTGAGTATTGTAGGCGAATCCGGTTGTGGAAAATCCACTACCGGTCGTGCCATCCTCCGTCTGGACGAACCGACAAGCGGAACGGTACTATTCGAGGGACAGGATCTGCTGGCGATGTCCAAGAAGCAAATGCGCGACATGCGCAAGCATTTGCAGGTCATTTTCCAGGACCCGTTTGCTTCGCTCAACCCGCGCCAATCTGTATCCGCTATTCTCGGGGAAGCGTTGGCGATCCAAAATATCGTACCAGCGCATCAACGCCGCGAGCGCATTATCGAGCTGCTCGGCTATGTAGGCTTGCGTCCGGATCAAATTGACCGTTTCCCGCATGAGTTCAGTGGTGGTCAACGTCAACGGATCGGGATTGCCCGTGCCCTCGCGATGCAGCCGAAGCTGATCATTTGTGACGAAGCCGTATCGGCACTCGACGTATCCATTCAGGCTCAAGTGCTGAATCTCCTGAAATCGTTGCAGAAGCAATTCAAGCTGACCTATTTGTTCATCTCCCATGACCTCGGCGTCGTTCGTCACATCTCGGATCGCGTCATGGTGATGTACCTCGGTAAAGTGGTAGAGATCGCGGATAAAAAGTCGCTGTTCGACAACCCGCAGCATCCTTACACACAGGCTCTCTTGTCTGCGATCCCGGTGCCGGACATCAATAAAAAGCAGGAACGAATCATTCTGCGCGGAGATGTACCTTCTCCTATCAATCCTCCGCAGGGCTGCCGCTTCCATACGCGTTGTCCGTATGCAATTGATCGCTGCAAAACAGAAGTACCTGGACTCACGAGCCTGCACGATACGCACCAAGTAGCCTGCCACCTTGCCCAAGTCTAATCATAGAGAGATTAAAATTTTCTAAAAACGCAAGAGATCAAGAAGCAGCATGATATGATGGTAACTGCAAAATCTCTCCATACAGAAGGGATCTCATGATAAGCTTCGAAGGTTTCACATTACTCATTCTGCTGTTTATTTTGGCTCCTATCATAGGAGCTATTGCTTTATTGTTTCTGTTCATTTTCGAGAAGAGGATTGATCTGTTAGAAAACAAGAATCTGAAGATCGAGCTGGAAAAAGAGTTGCAGCAAGCGCTCTACAATCAATTGAATCAACAAATCCAGCCTCACTTCTTGTTTAATACGCTAAATGTCATTCTGAGTCTGGCGCGATTGAACCGAACGAAGGAACTGGTGAGAGCGCTCGAAGTCCTCTCCCAGTTTCTCAAATTCAAATACAAATCCACAGAGCCGTTGATTTCATTGGCGCGGGAGATTACGTACACGGAGCAATATTTGGAGATTCAAAAGCTGCGTTTCGGTGATCGGCTCCGAATTCAGCTAGATTGTGCAGATGATCTCTTGCAAGCATCTATTCCGCCATTCGTCTTGCAGACGATAGTGGAAAATGCATTTAAGCATGGATTGGAACGAAAAATGGGCGAAGCTATCTTAGACATCCGCATAAGCCGAAAAGATGACGATGTCCTGCTTACGGTCATCGACAACGGTTCTTCCGGACTCACAGCATTCCAGAATGAAAGTGAGATCGAAACTGAACAGCCACATGAGGAGAGCGGTCACGGGTTGGACAACATCCGCAGGCGGCTCCACCTTTGTTTTGGTGATCATGCACATCTGGAGCTTGCTCCGATATCTGAGGGAGGAACTCTTGTGTCTGTCAGGTGGCCCTGTACGTATGAACAAATCGATCTGAGGTGAGAAGATGAACGTACTACTCGTGGATGACGAACCGTTGGAGCTGGACCAACTCGAGTATTTGATTCAGCCCATGTTCCCCTTGTGGAAATTCTACAAGGCCGCAGATGGCAGCAGGGCCATGGCGATCAGCCAGAAGGTTCCTCTTCATCTCGCCTTTCTGGACATTAATCTTCCGGGGAAATCCGGGCTGGTGCTTGGCGAAGAGCTGAGAGCCCAGCACAAAGACATCGAGCTCATCATTGTAACGGCTTATCAAGATTTTCATTATGCCAAGCAATCGATCCGCCTCGGTGTCGTGGATTACATCACGAAGCCCGTCATTGAGAGCGAGCTGGTCGACATTCTGAAAAAATATCAGAAGAGCCCTGCCCTCTCTGCTTACACCCGAATTATTTCTGATGCGATGAACATCATTCATCAAAAATTCGCGGAGAAGCTGAATTTGGCTGATCTGGCCGCAGAGGTCCATATCAATCCGACGTATTTGAGCCGCCGTTTTCATGAAGAAGTAGGCGTCTCATTCTCTGAGTATTTAATGCAGTACCGCATTCAAATGTCGAAGAAGTTCCTGATCGCTCATCCTGATTGGAGCATATCGACGGTTGCGGAGCGGACTGGCTTCAACAGCCAACACTATTTCAGCACCATTTTTCGCAAGGTAGTGGGGAAAACCCCGAAAGAATACCGAGACAAGGGGAATGCATCTTGACCTACTTATCTTTTCGCGAATATGTGGTCGGTGCAGCAAAAATCGGCATCGGGCTTGGGGTCGTCTCGATCCTCGCCCGCTGGGTGACCGGAAACACGATATTCGGTTCACCGGAAGCACTCGTCAAATACGGGATATTTGGCGGGATCGGCTTCGCTTTGATGGGAGCATTTGCCCTCAGTATGTTTGGACTTCTTGGGCGAAAGGTCCGCCGTGAGTTATCAGAAGGGATGACCATCGGGGACTACATGCGGGACAAGCTGCATCCGTTTGGTTACTGGCTAATGATCATCATCCTTTTGATTACGACGATTGAAGCGATGTTCGTCCAGGGAATGGCTGGGGGCGTATTGCTGAACATCTTGTTTGGCTTCCCGATCCCGCTCGGCTTGCTCTGCTTTTTCGTATTTTGTGTGCTGTTTGCAGGCATCGGGGGAATCCGCTCGATCCATCGTTTTGCCATCGTGCAAATTGTCATTACGTTTGCTGCCGTCATCCTGATTCCCGTCTACTTTTTCGTCGGAAAAGGTGTCGAGCACGTCTATAACGGACTGCGCCTTTACCATCCTTACCTTCTGGTGCTCAACAACAACGAGGGTCTTTTTTTTATCATTACCGGGCTGTTGATCGGGTTTGGTCAAGTGTTTGTCGATCAGGCATCGTGGCAGCGGCTCTATATGATGGAAGAGAAAAAGATCGTCCCTACTTTTCTGGTGTCCGGACTCATTTTTGCCACCGTACCACTGGCGTTTTCCTCGCTAATCATCATCGTCCTTTTTACGGGCGGTTTTGATGATATTTACTCGCTGTTGTTTGATCTCGTACGCAAGATTGACACGATGATCTTACTTGTATTATTTGTTCTCTGTGCCTTTGGTGCGATCATGTCCGCTTTCGGGGCGGGGCTTCATTCCATGATCAGTCTGATGGTCAACAACGTCTATCAGCTGTTCCGCCCAGACGCTTCGGAACGGCAAAAAATCCGTTTGGGCTACATCCTTGCCATTGCCATCGGTGCGCTTTCGTATGGTTTGACGATCTACTTCCAGCCGACCTTGCTGGATTTGCTGTTCTTCTTTGGCATTATGTATGCCTCGCTGTTTTTGCCTGTCGTCGTCATCGTGTTGACGAAGGGCAAAGCACCTACTTTCATTTTGATCAGCGCAGTAATGGGATTCGTCGCAGGCTATAGCAGCCGGATGTACGTCGATCCGATGATGGCAATCTGGATTGCCTCCTTATGTACAGCTTTGGTCTTAACCGCCTACTTGTGCATGACCTGGCTATGGAAACGGTACATCCGAACGCCGGATCACACTCGCTGACCCACAGGAAGGAACGAATCCTATGCTACGCTCCTACTTGCTGCTCATTTTTTGCGTAACCGCTTGGGGTAGCAATTTCGTCTTCGGGAAAATGCTCGTCGCCGAGTTTTCTCCGCTCTTTTTATCGGCTATGCGTCTCTTGTTTATCGTGTTGTTTCTGCTCATCTGGTCCAGAGGGCGGCTGAAAATGCCAAAGCTCTCTCGTACGGACTGGCTCTTGCTCGCGGTATTGGGGGTAGTTGGCGTATTCATTAACCAGTGGTCCTTCTACAAAGGACTCGTTACAGCTGATCCGACCACCTCGGCCCTGATCCTGGCGCTGACGCCGATTACAACCGCTCTTTTGGCTGCCTTGTTCTTGAAAGAGTCGCTGACTGGTCGCATGGCAATCGGTTCGGTAATCGGTACATCCGGGGTTATATTCGTCATTTATACAGGGGCAGAGCTGCATTTTGATGTCGGTATCCTCTGGATTGTATTGACGATGCTGACGTTCGCTACCTCGATCATCCTCGTCAGGTTGTTGGGACATCGACTCCCTCCACTCGTGACGACGCTCGTATCCAATTTGATCGGCTTTGGATCGCTGCTGCCTTTTGTCCTGATCAGCATCCCTACGGCCATGGTAAGCACCAGCCTTTCATCCTGGCTTCTCTTGTTTGTCACCGGTGTCGTCATGCACGGCATTGTGACGTTAATCTGGAACAGCCAACTACAGAAGGTAGGCGCTGCCAAAGCCGCGATGTTTGCCAACCTGGAACCGTTTATTGCCATGCTTTTCGGCTTGTTATTGCTGGCAAAGCCTGTTACAGGCGTACAGTTTTTCGGTGCGATTCTCATCATCGCGGGCGTGACCTTGACCACAACCTCCAAGGAACCGCGTAAAAAGAAGAACCCCTCCTCGCTTTCATCCTGAGCAAAACAGCTCGCTGCACTTTTCATAGTAAAACAGTCGGAATTGTAGTTGAGAAGTACAATTTCATTGTTTTATACTAGAAGAAAGGCTGGCGATGTCTGTGCCGTTACATCGTGATAAGAGGAGGGACAGTCCATGTCTACCGTAAAGCTATCCCAGTGGGAAACGATGCTGTTAGAGGCAGCCCGTGCCCATGGATTCGTCGATGAAGAAATCATCCACAAGCTGAGAACAGGTGACCCTGCGCCTTTTTCGGACGTGGAGGGCGGCAAGTACGATTACACCCCTCTGTTTGAACTGTCCAAAAATGATCCCCTTACGCTGGAAGCTGCCATTCGCGAAGGCTACCAGATCAAGTTCACCACTTTTAACGGGATCAAGTTTTTGCTGAACAAACGTTACAACATCCAAGCGGAGCATGACTATCAAGTCGAGGAGACAGCGTTGCACCACGTTCGTTTACCAGACGATGCGTTGGCGTGGATGCGCAGGACAATCTCCCCTAACTGGCGAATTGTTGAACTAGAAAAGCTCGCAAACACCAAAGAAACGCTCGTCAGATTTGAACTGGCAGCATCGTAAATACGAAAGAGCACTTTCCTCAGGGGAGAGTGCTCTTTTTTCGAAATGCGGGGTATTGGAAGGAGAATCATGATGACAACGACAACGCAAACGTATATCCAACACATTCAAGCAATGTATCCAGAGTTGACCATCACTTCCGCCTACTTTAACGAGATGGGCCAAAACAATGATGTACTCATCGTCAATGACGCGTACGTGTTTCGTTTTCCGAAGTACACCGCCGGAATCGAGCAACTGAAGATGGAAACGAGCATTTTACGCACGGTAAGACCATATCTCTCCCTGCCGATTCCGGCTCCGATCTATTTGTCCTTTGCCGAGGAAGCACCTGGGCGAGTGTTTGCCGGATATCCGCTACTCGAAGGCGAGCCTTTTACCCGAGAAGCTTTTCAAGCAGCCTCGCGTCAAAACGCGGTACCGACTGTCGCTACCCAGCTGGCACAATTTCTTCATGAGCTGCACCAGCTCCCCGTCTCCTCCTTGCTCCCGGAGCTTATCTCTGACGATTTTGACATGGCCAAGCAGTTGACTGAGCTGTATGAACAGATTGCTTCGAAGTTGTTCCCTGCCATGCGTGAGCAAGCGAAAAGGGATGTAGCTGAGCGCTTTGAAGCATACCTGGCAGACCCTGCCCACTTTGATTTTCAGCCTTGCTTGACTCATGGAGATTTTGGCACAGGGAATATCTTGTACTCCCCGGCAAAACAACGCATCACTGGCATCATCGACTTTGGCGGCTCTGGTGTAGGCGATCCGGCATACGACCTCGCTGGACTATGTGCGAGCTACGGAGAAGCGTTTTTGCAGCATTTCAACCCGGTGTACCCCCAGCTTGAACAGGTGATGACAAGGATGAGATTTTACCGCAGTACATTTGCCTTGGAAGAAGCGCTGTTTGGTCTGACAAATGACGATGAGACAGCTTACCTAGCTGGCATGCGAGACTACCTCTAGCCTTTTACGGCACCTTGTGTGAGCCCTTCCACCAAGTACTTTTGGCAAAAGGCAAACAATAGCATCGTTGGGATGACTGACAGCACCGTAGCTGCCGACATCGCTCCCCATTCGATATCGTATTTTTTGATAAAGGCGTTCATCGCGACCGGAATCGTTTTGACCGACTCTTCATCAATGAACAGAACGGCCATAATCAGCTCGTTCCAGCATTGAACGAAGGCGAAAATAAACGTGGCCGCAATTCCGGGGAGCATGATCGGTACGATGACGCGAAACAAAGCGCTCAATCGAGAGCAGCCGTCCATCATCGCTGCTTCCTCCAAGGCATTGGGTATCCGTTGGAAAAAGCCAGACATGATAATCGTACAAAAGGGAATCAGCATGACTGTGTAGATGAGCATCAACGAAAACAGGCTGTTTAAGATGTGCATTTTGGACATCATCACGTACAACGGCGCCATGCCAATGAACATCGGAATCATTTGGGTGACGAGAAATCCAAACATCACCTGACGCTTTCCTTTAAACGAAAAGCGAGCCAACACGTAACCGCCGAGCATCGCGATGAACACGACCATAGCCGAAGCGACCAAGGAAACGAGAAAGCTGTTCCAGATGTACACCTGGAAGTGGGAAATCTGAAAGATCTCCAGATAATTGTTCAACGTCACCTGTTGTGGCCAATATTGAATCGGCAGCGAAAAGATTTCCTTTTGACCCTTGAGCGACGTAATGATAATCCAATACAGCGGGAAAATCGCGAACGCAAGAAACAAGGTCAAGACAATCGCTCTGCCAGTCCTCCACCCTAGATGTTCACGATGCATCAGAAGTCCCCTCCCTTCTCTACTTTGGTCGCTTTCACGTAGAAGATCGTGAATAACATCAAAATCACCACGATGATGACACCTACAGCCGAGGCTTGCCCGTAGTCTTGTCCAAAGATCACTTTATCGATCATGTAGGTAGCGAATATATGCGTGGAGCCTGCAGGAGCTCCATTTGTCATCGCGTAAATAATGTCCGGAAAGTTAAGAATCCAGATGACCCGCAATAGGATCGTCACCAGAATCGTAGGCATGATATACGGCAGTGTCACCCGCCAAAACTGCTGAATCCGCCCCGCTCCATCCATCGCCGCCGCTTCGTACAGCTCCTCTGGAATCGATTGCAGGGCAGCCAGAATCATGATGGCAAAAAACGCGACGCCATACCAAATATTCGCGATAATGACGGCAGCCATCGCCCAAGTTCCATCCGCCAAAAAGGAGATCGGCGCATCGATCAGTCCCGTTTTCAAGAGCAAATCGTTAATAACGCCAAACTGGGCATTGAACATCCACCGCCAAATCAGCCCAATCAGAAAGCCGGACATCGCCCACGGAAAAAAGAGAAATGCCTGATAAATCCCTCTCCCGCGAAATTTTTTTTGCATCATAAGGGCCAGCATGAAGCCAAACAGCAATTGAAAGACAAGGGAGAAAAACACCCAGTAAAAGCTGTTCATGGCAACACGCGGGAAGTCCGGGCTTGTCAGTACATTCACAAAATTGTCCAGCCCGATGAACTGAATATTCATCAAATCAAAAAGCGTGTAGTTCTGAAAAGACATGATGATTCCACGCACGAGTGGATAATACGTAAAGACCGAAACAAACAAAATGGCGGGTAACAGGCACAAAAATATAAAACGACCTTCTTTGGAAATCCGGAACGATTTCTTCCCTTCCGGCACAACCTGCTTCGTCATCATGACGATGGGTTTTTGTGTGTCCAAGCTACCATCCCCCCACGTCTACTTTCGCTCGGCTTTTTCTTTTGTCCAGTATTGATCCCATTTTTTCAACAGGTCCTCTGCGGTGAGCTGATCGAGCAAAAAGCTCTGAATATCTTTATCCGCCGTGCTTTGCCAGGCTCCCCAGCCTTTGTAGTCCACAGGACGTGAAACATCGAGGAACTTCGTCGGCTGCTGGCTCATCTCAATAAACGGCTGGAAGTAACCTGTCTTGTAAAATTCATCTTCGGCCGCGCTTTTCACGACAGGGATCGTGGAAGTCTTTTTCGCAAAATGAGTGCTCTGTTCAGGATCAGAGAGGAATGCAATCAGCTTCCACGCCTCTTCCTTGTGCTTCGAGTACGCAGTCATCCCCCATCCCGGTCCACCGACTACTTGTTGAGCAACACCCGAAGGACCAAGCGGAATCGGAGCGGTCGCCCACGTCCCTTCCTGCATCTTTTCCTTGGCTCCATCAATAACGTCAGGGTCTTGAATCAGCATGGCAGTCGAACCCGCTACAAAGCCCTGTACCATCTCCTGAAAGCCCCAGCTCACGGAATCTTTTGGAGAGCCTTCCTTGTAAAGCTGTTTGTAATACTGCATCGCTTCCAATGATTGCGGCGTGGAGAAGAGCGTGCGTCCATCCTTCATGAAAAAGGCAGAGTCAGGGTCGACCTCCGTCCCGTTGTAGGCCCACATCGTGATCAGCGCGTAATCCCACCCGGTCGCTCCTCCCCGGAAGCTGTACCCGTAGCGGTTTTTGGAAGGGTCCGTCAGCTTTTTGGCTGCGACCAAGAGCTCATCCCACGTCTTCGGCACCTCGATCCCTGCTTCCTTAAACCAATCCGTCCGATAATACAAGACGCGCTGGTACAGTCCATTCGGAATGTAATAAGGAGTCTTGTCCACCCAGGTGGCACGCCGTTTGGCGACGTCCGTCAGCTGATCGTAATTTTTCCATTTGTCTGTGTAGGGCTTCAAATTTTCAATAAAGCCGTTCATCGAAAACTGCTTGGCATTGAATTCACGAACTTCTAGTACGTCCAGCTCTTCTTTTGCCATCAGCATCTGTGTGATCTTCTGATCCGCTCCTTCGAATGGAGGTGAAATAAGATCGACTTTGATCCCCGGATTCTTCGCTTCAAACTGGGCTAGCATGTCTTTTAACAGCGCAGTTCGTTGCGGGCTAGTAATGCTCTCGACCATTTTTAGCGTGACGCCATTCGCACCTGACGGCGATGCTGAGTCAGGAGTGGCCGCCGGTTGACTACAGCCTACAAGCAATGCTGTCGCCATCGTTAATTGGAGCGCCACAGAAATCCAGGAACGAAATCCCATACACGAACCCCCTCATGTTCTTTTTATTGGACAGTTCGTATTATATTAAATATTCTGAATTATAAGTTTTAATATCTTTACCAGTTTTTTCGTTTTCTTTACTCTTTTTTCAGTGAGGCTTTCCCGACACTCTTTATTTGACTAACGGGAAAAAATACGTTAGCATTTTATATGCTATAGCATATAAATAAAGGGGTTTGGATTCTCTATGGAATTATTCAATCTGACCGGATTTCTTCTTCACCGTACAGATATGAAAATGACGAACTATTTTAAGAAAAGGTTAAAGCAATTGGAGATCACGCCAGAGCAATGGGGCATTCTTAGCATCATGGATGGAGAAAGAGCGATCACACAAAAGGATCTTTCGGATGCGATTGACCGCGATCAAACCACCGTCGTCAGAATGATTTACTCGCTTGAAAAAAAGGGAATCGTCATTCGTACATTAAATGACGCGGATCGACGCTCACATAATTTGTTACTGAGTGACAAAGGGATGGAGCTAAAATCAAAGCTTCTACCCGTCGTTACCGATGCGCATAACCATGTAACGCAAAACCTTACCGATGTAGAGATTGCGGAATTGCATGCTTTACTCGACAAACTCTATCAAGTCGTAAAAGATGAATAACTAGAGGTCAGATACTTTCTCTACCAAATACATGCTATAGCATACATTTAGTTTGATAATGAATAACGAAAGTGAGGAAGTCATCATGTTCCTAATCGTTTTTATAGCATACATTTAGTTTGATAATGAATAACGAAAGTGAGGAAGTCATCATGTTCCTAATCGTTTTGCAAGTCGTGGTAGCGATTTTCTTTATGTTTACAGGTACAAAAATTATTTCCGGTAAAATGGCGAATGAATTTGACCGCTTTGGACTCCCACCCATTTTTAACTTCTTAACTGGCTTTATCGAGATCATCAGTTCCATTGGCTTGATTATTGGAATATGGTTTTCGATCGCGGCATTATTATCTGGATTGCTTTTAGGCGTGACTATGTTGGTTGCTGCCTTCATCCTGCTTGTGATTGCTAGAGATCCTTTTCCAAAAGCAATACCGGCACTCGTTCTTTGCATTCTCTCCTTTTTCATCTCGACGTATCATTATTTAGCCTAGACAGAGGAATACCCATACAATCATAACAGCGGCGAGCCCAAGACTTCATGATCATGTCTTCGGTCGCCGCTGTTTCATTTATGGAGTCCGTCTAGAACTTGTCTTCGCTCCTACAGAGCATCCTCAGCCCCATGAGGACCGCCCATGCTTGCTGCTGTTTTTTGAAAAAGAAACGGAGCGGTTGACCGTTTTGTACATCGATCAGCGTATCGTGGCTACTGGCCCGTAACGCGTACTCCATGCCAGCTACTTCTGCTACAGGAGCATCCTCTCGAAGGAAGAGCCGCAATCTTCCGCCTTCTCCTGACGTGTACGTCCCGACGAGCTTCTCTAGCTCTTCTCTCGTTGGCGTATAGAGCGGGGCTTCGTCTTCTTTGTGTGTAAGCGGTAAACCAAGGGCAGCATTCACAGCAGCCAGCCAGACGCCCCGAATCGGCACATTTTCCAGATTGGAAAGAACGGTGACGACTAGCCCTTTTTCCGGAACGAATCCGAAGTTCGACGACACCCCGGGCTGACCGCCACCATGCTCAACTAGCGTTATTCCTGCATAACCAGGCGTTGTTTTGAGCGCGTAGCCATACCAGGTGTCTTTTGTCAGTCGATGAACTGGCTGCCACATGGCTCTAAGAGAGGCCCCATCTACTACCTGCTTCTCTTGATAGCGCCCGGCATTGACATAGAGCTGGCCGTATTTCAGCAAATCAACGACGCAGGAGCGGATGCCTCCCCCCACTTCATAGTTGCCAAGCATGGGCCACGACACCTTTTTCAGTTGCTGCTCCTCCCCTTTGACATAAGGGACGGAGACATCGGCAAAGCCAGCCACTTCTTCCAGGTTATAGGTCGAGCGATTCATTTCGAGCGGCGCTAGCAGGCGTTCTGTTACATAGGTACGGTAGCGCTGCCCAGTGACACGTTCGATAATAGCTCCCAGCAGGAGAAACATGTCGTTACTGTAACTGATATACTCACCCGGCATACCAAGGGGTTCAAATTGGACTTCGTTCAAATAGGCAATATGCTCAGGCAGTCTCGTCAGTTCTTCACGGCGTAGCAGCGGTGGAACACCTGAAGTATGAGAGAGCAAATGATGGATCGTGATTTTGTCCGTATGTATGTCTCCCTTTGCTTGTAGATCAGGCAAATAGTTGCGAATCGGTTCGTCAACAGACAGCTTGCCTTCTGCCACGAGCTGCATGATAGCGGCAGCCGTAAACGATTTGGTAACCGAAGCAATGCCGAAAATGGTCTCGGGTGTTACTGGCTGATTCGTCCCCAGATCGGTAACACCAAAGCCTTTTTGATAGATGGTCTCACCATCCCGAGAGATGCCAATGGAGAGCCCCGGCACCTTTTCCTTCTGCATGAACTGTTGCACAAATGCTTCCAGAGCTGAAACGCTTGCGTGGTCCATTCCATTCCCCTGCCTTTGGTTGAAAGATTCTAGCTAGCAAAAAGAGTGTTCCAAAAGTCATTCGACCTCTTCCCATTCAAAGGAATGGGCCAACACATCGATACATGAGTCATGCGCGCATAATACCCAATGCTTGACTCTAGGGGACGTAAAGCCAAATGCTTCTTTTACTGTAAAATCCCGATTTCATCAAATGTCATCCCAAGATAGCTGTACTTTACATGCACTCTGTCTATTGCTTCATGATGAACGACACTTAGTCCATAAATTTCATCGTTTTTCGTAGCAGTACCCTCATCCATTTTTTTAAAATAAGCAGAAGGAGATGTGCCAGCTTTTATCGCTACGTCCTCTAGATTCTGAAATCCATACGGCTTGGAGCCCGGATTATCAAAATCATCCGTTATGATGAACCCTTGTAAAGCATTACTAACCTGTACTTTTGTTTTTGATGGTGTTTCATCGTTATTCACTGAAACATCTATGATTTTCACTTCACCAAAGCCCTTATTACCCATGCCCACAACAACAGATTTATGATCTTCGCTTGAAGCACGGGTGCCAATATCCAATGGCGGATTACCTTTTACAAGGGAATAAAAACCTCCCACAACGATTGCTAGAAGTAGTATAGAAACCCACAATCTTTTCTTCAATTTTCCCATCCTTACTCGTTGTTTTTTCCAGTGCTATTGAAAATGATATTTTGGTAAATTCCAGTAGAAACAGCCGATATCCTGCACGTAAGGCAGAGAATCGGCTGTCAGTTCCCTTACGAATTATGATTGAACAAACGCCATCAGCTTCTTATTAAAGTCATCCGCCTGACATATCGGCAAGCCGTGTCCACTGTTATCAAACGAAAACAGCTTCGACCCTTTGATTTGCTGCTGGGTGAGCTCGGCGCTTTTGAATGGAATCAATTGATCGTGAATCCCATGAAAAATTCCGGTCGGCACGCGGATTTGACCCAAGTCATTAATTACATTCTCTTTCACTGCTGCTTGCATGATTTTGATGAGCGCATAGGAAGCGGAATCCAGCCCCATTTTGACAAACCACTGGAGCATAGCAGTCCCTAAATTTCGATTGAAAAACTGCAAGGAAACTGTGTTTAATAACTCAGGCAAATTGGCGTACATCTGACTGATCAGCCCGTCCGCTTGCTCCTTCGAGACGCCGTATGGAGAACCCGGCATTTTCACAAAGGAAGGAGAAACCGCATCCACTAACGCTAGCTTGGAAATATGCCGCCCCTCATAACGAGACATATACCGAATCGAAATGGCTCCGCCCACCGAGAAGCCTAGCAAGACAGCATCCCTAATCTGTAATGCTTCCAAAACGACAAAGATGTCATCTGCCAAGCGATCATACGTATACCCGCTCCATGGTTTGTCCGATTGGCCGTTGCCGCGTATGTCCATGGCAACACAGCGGAAACCGTGCTGGGGAAGTACGTTGAATTGGTAGGAAAACATGTTATGGTTTAGCGGCCAGCCGTGAACGAAAAAAATCGTTTTGCTATTCGGGCCAGGATTGAGGTCTTCAACGAAAACCGTGACACCCTTTTCGACTTCAATGTACATAACCCTACCTCCTGTATCACACCATGCACCTCTTTACACTCAAGGTATGTCACCAGTTGTAGGGTTATGTTCCTACTGTCCTAAGCCCTGACTTGGATACGCATGAACGATGCGTCCTTTTCTTCCCGTGGTCGTGACTGCTTGTGCAAGGGAATGGTAGATGGCTTCTTCTGTCGCTTCTGCCGCAGCAGCAAACAGTTCGTTCATGATCGGATGATCCTCGCGTAGCTGCACGCGCGTTTCCGTAATGGTTGTTGTCTGATGGGGGATTTTTTGTGCTGTGGAAAAAGCGATGACGATGTCGCCGCTTCCATGCCCAAAATGGCTGCCCGTTCGTCCCAAGCCAATTCCTGCGCGCTTTGCTACCCGAAGCAGTTGTCGATCGCTGAGCGGCGCATCTGTCGCCAGTACGATGATAATGGAGCCATCCTCGGACTTCTCTACTGCGTTTTCATAGCTTTTGCAGCTTGTGAACAGATTTGCTCCCAAGAAATCATTTTTGTTGCCAAAGTTGCTGAGTACCAAACTCCCCAATGTATAGGTATGCCCCTCAGCCACTACGATACGAGAAGACGAGCCGATACCACCTTTATAGCCAAAGGCAATCATCCCCGTCCCTGCCCCGACAGCTCCTTCTTCTACGGCTTGGTCCGTTGCGTTCTGAATCGCTTCTCTAGCATCTTCCGGGCGCACGACACAGCGGCGAATGGAATTGAGATGACCATCGTTGCATTCGCCCACGACAATGTTGATCGTCCCGGTCGTGTCCCCGATCTCTTCATTCGTATCCAGCATGTATTGCAGAGTCCCTTGTGTAACCGCAGGGACGGAAAACGTATTGGTGAGCATGATCGGCGATTCCAGCACCCCCAGCTCATTTACTTGCACGAGTCCCGTCGTTTTGCCGAAGCCGTTGATCACATAGCTGGCTGCGGTTACCTTTTCCCGAAACAAGCTGCCGCCATGTGGCAAAATGGCTGTCACTCCTGTACATGCATAGTCGTCGTTGTCCAGCTCATGCTGGATCGTCACATGTCCAACTCGGACTCCGGCTACATCCGTAATGTCATTTTTCTCACCAACCGGCAGTCTACTAATTGTCGCACTAAGCTGCCGCATTTTTTTCGTCATACATTCCATTCCTTTCGTGCATCTATGCCGATTGCTTACACGGGACGATTGCGCAGAAAGTTCTCATAGGCAAACCCGCGCACTTCTTCTTCCTTATAATGCTTGAGCAGCTCGTTGATCAGGTTTTGGCTCTGCCCCGCATGCTCCAAGCCCACGACCTTTGCGGTAATGCCGTCAAAGTCAGAGCCGAGCCCGATATGACGCACGCCACCGAGTGAACAAAAATGCTCGATGTGCTTAATTAGATCATCTATCGTGGTTGGTGTCGTTTCATTGATAAACTGGGTGCAGTAAACGACATGTACATTCGCGCCTTTGGCAAATAACGCTTTTGCCTGTTCATCCGTCAGATTGCGTGGATGGTCGCAGATCGCTCGTGCATTTGAATGACTCGCGATCGGATATGTAGCCAGCTCAATCGTATCCCAGAAGCTGCCCTCTCCTAGATGCGAGACGTCCGTCAACATTTTATGCTCATTGTGGAACTGAATGATTTCCTTGCCAAAGGTCGTCAGTCCGGCATTCCTTGGTTCCAGCGCACCATCCGCAGCGAGATTTGCGAAGTTCCAGGTGAGGCCCACAGAGCGAACCCCTAGCTGATAAAAAATGTGCAGCTTCTTCAAATCGTTACCGATTGGCTCTACCCCTTCCAACGTCAGCAACGCTCCGATCTCTCCCTCTTGCAAACGGTCGAGATCGCTCCAATCACGGATCTGTTTCATTTCTGGATGTTTTCCGAGAACCTCTGTATAAAAGTAATGAATTTGATCCAAAGCTTTTTGAAAACGTTGCTCCGTGGACAATTCAGGTGATGTCCAGATCGCATAGCACTGTAGCTTCACCCCGCCATCGTGTAGCCGTTTCCTGTTGACGTCCAGCTCGTCCGCATCTGCAAAGGACAGAGCCCCATTTTTCTCCCAAATTTTCAGAAGTGCATCACAGTGTAAATCGATAATCGGCATTCTCGCCATTTTCATCCATCCCTTGGGCTATTTTCTTTTGATAACTCTACCTATTCTGCTAATTTTACGTTAATGTAATTTTATAAGCGATTCCAATTAAAATTTGCAATAGGCCACTTTAAAAATTCACATAATGGAGCCACTACTTATGAATATGGAGCAAATGGAAGCATTCATCTTTGTCGCCCTGACCGGGAGCTTCAGCAAAACGGCTGATTTGCTCTATCTGTCACAGCCCACGGTCAGCATGCGAATCAAGGCACTCGAAACGACTATGGGCTGTAAGCTGTTTCAACGTACGGGTCATACGATTTCTCTTACAAAGGAAGGCGATCTGTTCCTTCCTTATGCCAAAAACATCATGCATATGCTACAAGAGGGACAGCAAGCCATTCAGCGATCGCAAGGCGATGTAGAGGGAGAATTGACCATCTCCACCGTTTTTGTCTCCGCCTTTTACATTTTGCCTGACCTCGTCCAGCAGTTCCAGCAATTGTACCCCAAAATCAAGCTGACGATCCTCACCGGACATTCTCATCAGGTGCTGGATATGGTTCTAAACCATGAGGTGTCGTTTGGAATTGCTCGTGCCGTTACCCATCCACAGATTAACCGGATTCAACTGATGCCGGATGACATGGTCTTAGCGATTTATCCTGACCATCCGTTTGGATTCCGCCACCAGGTTTCCATTGAAGAAGTCGCACGTGAACGATTGATCTTGTTCAATCGGGGCTCGCTCGACTGGAAGCTGATCAACAATGCATTCAGCCATTTTCAGCTACAAAACAACGTCATCATGGAGGCTGACAATATCGAGGTCGTGAAGCGAATGGTCAAACAACGGCTGGGCATCGCCTTTTTGCCTCGGTTTGCCATCTCCAAAGACTTGGACGAAGGGGAACTCCAGGAAGTAGACGTCTTGAATCTGCCGCAAATCAACCGGAACTTCGAGCTGATTTACCTCAAGGATACACCTGTTCACGGGATTATGCGTACGTTTATCGACTTTTTGATGCAGTGCAAAGCTTTGCAGCAGTAGGAATGGCCATCGGTTTACCCCCTAAAAAAGCTTCACATCTGAACCAATGGAGTTGGTTGATGCGAAGCTTTTTTAAGGAGGCGCTGCGTCTCTCTCATGCTTTTTTCCGTGCTCGCAATTTTGTACGAATGATGATCTCCGCCGTCACGACAAGTCCTATCAGGGCGGCATATACACCGATTGTGTAGCTGAGCTCATACGGCAAGCCTACCACCTTCTCTACGATCAGCTTCATGAGATGAATCAGCATGTTGGTAAATAAGAAGACGAAACTCCGGACCATCCATTCCTTATGCTTCATGACTTGGCGCTTTTTAATTTTGACGAGCGCCGTAATAGTGATTGCCGGCCAGATAATGTTCAACAGGTGGAAGGGCCAACTCGCCACTTTTCCGCCCGTTACATAAGGAGCCATATACCCCGATGTGACTACCACAACCAACACACTAAAAAGATAAACATAACCTGTTACTTTATGTAGCTTGCGCTTCTGGGCGAGTAGCTTGTCCGAAAAGTTAGCCACCCCACAGATTAGGGCAATCAGGGCGAAAAACAAATGGACGTACATGACCGTAAGCCAGATCGATGTGTTCATTCGCTCTTTGTTGAAATCAGACTTGTGACTGAGAAAGCCTTTTGCTTCTGGATCGATGATAAAGTTTTGCACGAGTGCATACGTGATCGCTATACAGGCGACGAAAATGACCATCGAATACGGTTTGATACGGTTCATCCTGTCACACAACCCTTTGTTCGATTTTTTGATACCGAACGGTTCGGTCTCTTTTTCATTTTACATGATTGCCTTCTTTCGTACACGAGAGAAATGTTACAATAACTTGGACGAATACAGACCGTTTTGGCCGAATGAAAGGACTATCGCGATGCGAAAAGGAGAAAAAACAAAGCTGTATATTATCCAGAAGTCAGCAGAGCTATTTAATCAATACGGATATACAGGAACCTCCATGCAAGACATCATGGATGCCACGGGACTTACAAAAGGTGCCCTCTACAGAGCTTTTGCCAGTAAAGATGAAATTGCCATAGAGGCCTTCAAATATGCGGGAGAAGTATTGAATGAACATTTTGCCGCTGTATTGGAAAAACAGGACACAGCTACTGCAAAACTCGTAGCCATGGCAAAGGTGTATTCTGATGCGGTAAACAATCCCCCGCTCCAAGGTGGCTGTCCGCTTCTCAACACAGCCATCGAAAGTGACCATTCGTTCCCTGTTCTTCGCGATTATGCCGTTGCCGCTTACCAAGAGACCATTTCGTTCATGCAGGGATTGCTGGAAGAAGGAATCTCCCAGGGAGAATTTCGTTCCGAAATGGACGCAGAAGCAGTCGCTTCGGTTATCTTCTCTTCCATTGAAGGAGCCATCATGGCAAGCAGACTCACACACGATAACAAGCATGTCCATTTTGCCAGCAAGCATATTGAGCAGCTTTTACAGTCATACCGGCCCTAGCAAAAAGAAAAGAGCAGTCGCGCAGGATGTGCTACCCCTGCCTACCTGCTCTTTTTTCGTGGACTTTTCCTGCTACTTTCTATTTGATGTAGTGTACTTTTTCATGTCCGAGCAATGCTTCCAGCACTTGCTGTACTTTCACGCCTGTTTCAAATGTAACCAGTCGGGCATCGCCACCGTTCATCGCAATAGACAGCTCATCCAACAACAGGGAGAGACGGTCTTGCTGCGGAACCTCAGCCGGAACGAGCGCTTCGCCGTGTCCACCCACAAACAGATTGCTCCAGTTCACGACACTCAGCGTTCCTTTTGACCCGTACACGCGATAATCCAAATGCTCCTCATGCGCGATACCCGCCAAGCCATTGATCGTAACCGGGGTACCATCTGTCAGATGCAGAATGGCCGATACACCTGTCTCACATAGCGCAGGATCTGCTGGATAGTCTACCTCTGAGTGGACTACATGCAGGTCTCCGAAGAGCTCGTAAGTCAGGTGAGTGAAATGAGGCAGCACTTCACGGATGAAACCGCCTTGCTCACGACCAGCCAGCCAAGGTGTTTGCTGCCATGGACGCGGCCACTGGTGAAAATGCGTCAGGATATCGATACGGCGGACATCTCCGATTGCTTCGAGTCTGCGGGTTAGTTCAGGAAAAACACTTTGATAGTAGAGCGGGAAGTTCATCGCATGGACAACCCCTGCGTTATTTGCTGCTTCCAACATTTCTTGCGCTTCTGTCAAGGAATTAGCCAACGGCTTTTCACAGAGCAAATGCTTTTTGTGTGCCAGCACATCCAGGGCAATCACATGATGGAATTTCGGAGGAACTGCCAAATAGATGACGTCCAGCTCTACCTTTTTCAATAATTCCTTATAATTTGTGTACCAAGGCACATCGCCGGACTTTTGCGCGGCTTCCTGTGCTCTTTCCGCTGATACATCACTCACTGCAGCTACTCGAAATTTTTCGTGGGTACGGATCGCGTTCATCATGCGTTCGCCCATGACGCCTGCACCAATCACCCCAACGTTCCATTTCACTTGATCCATCTGCCTTTCCTCGCTTCCTGATGAATGTTCGTCTTCGTGCCTCTACCCCTTTCTCCATTGATTTGAACATTCCTTCTGAAAAGCTCAGATTGTCAGCTGCTGCTGTGCTTCCTTTTTTACCCGATGTGCAAGCCTAAAGTTTTGTCTCCGATCGAAACGGTTTCCCTATCTGCTATTTTCGCAAAAGACACATCTGAAACGAGTACGCTCCCACGCAAAACATGATCAAAGCGCTCTAATGCTGCTCGTAGCTCATCGTCCACATCCAAGGTGAGCTGGACACGTTTATCGATAGGCAAATCCAGCTTTTTGCGTGCATCCTGAATGACACGGATGACCTCACGAACCAAGCCTTCTTGCTCAAGCTCTTCTGTGAGTGTCGTATTCAAGGCCACGTGAAGCTGATAGCCGGATGCAGAAGCGAAGCCTTGCTTCCCTTGCTTTTCCACAAGCAGCTCATCTAGCGTAAGCCGCACCCTCTCGCCTGCGACCTCCACATCCAAGTAGCCATTGTCCACTGCCTTCTGTGCATCGGCTGCTTCCAATTCTTTTAAATACCCTTGGATTGGCCCAACGAGCTGGCCATATTTTTTCCCGGCTACCTTCAGGTTGAGCTTGAAATGATACGTCACAAAGCTGCTGTCGCTTTGCTCTACCCGAATGTTTTTGACATTGATCTCGTCTTCGATGATGCTAGCAAATCGCTCGAGGTTAAATGGCTGCTCCATCGTTACGATCAGCTCGGACAGAGGCTGTCTGGTCTTGAGTCCGGTTTCGTTGCGGACATTTCGCGCCAGCTCCACGATGTTTCGAGCCGTTTCCATGTCCCGCTCAAGGGTTTCGTCGATTGCTTCTGTGTTCACTTTCGGATAGTCAGTCAAATGAACGCTGCCTTCTCCCCCCAGATTGCCATACAAATCTTCTGCGATCAGCGGCGCGTATGGTGCGATCATCTTCGCCAGCGTCAGCAACACTTCTCGCAGGGTCTGGTAAGCAGATACTTTGTCAGGCGTCATCCCGCTGCTCCAGAAACGATCCCGCGAACGACGGATGTACCAGTTGCTTAACTCGTCGACGAACGCTTCGATATGCCCCGCCGGATTCATGAAATCGTAGGTTTCCAGACCTTTTACCACGTGCTGCAAGGTGGTATTCAAGCGGGAAAATATCCAACGATCCAGCTTGTTCACAGGTGGTTGTGTTGGATGCTCTTCTGGCTTGAATGCATCGATCAAGCCGTATAACGAATAAAAATCATGCGTGCTATGGATCTTATCGATCACTTTGTACTTCGCCTCGGCGACGATCCGCTTGGAGAAGCGCTTACTGCTCCACGGCGCACTGTCAGACAAAAGCGCCCAACGGAACGCATCTGCACCGAACTCCTCGATTACCTCCCACGGATCGATCCCGTTTCCTTTGCTTTTAGACATCTTCTGACCGTGTTCATCCAAAACGTGACCGGTAGAGATGACCGCCTTGTAGGGTGCTTTTCCGTTATACAGGGTAGAGACTGCCAACAAGCTGAAGAACCAGCCCCGCGTCTGATCGATTCCTTCCGAAATGATGTCGGCTGGGTACTGCTCCTCGAACACCTTTTCGTCTCCGAATGGATGATGGTATTGAGCAAACGGCATCGAACCACTGTCGAACCACACATCGATGACCTCAGGAGTCCGCTCCATCGTACCGCCGCAAGAGCAGCGCAGCTTCACCTCATCCACAAACGGCTTATGCAGCTCCAGCTTCTCGTCGATTGGTGCCACAGATTTCTCACGCAACTCTTTTACACTGCCTGGCGCATATTCGCTGCCACAATCCTGACAAAGCCATAAATTGAGCGGCGTTCCCCAATACCGGTTGCGGCTAATATTCCAGTCTACAAGCTCTTCGAGGAATTTCCCGAAGCGCCCTTCGCGCAAGTGGCCCGGATACCAGTCGATCTTGCTATTGTTTTCGATCAGCTGATCCTTGATCGCTGTCGTTTTGATGAACCAGCTCTCCATCGCATAGTAGAGCAGTGGCGATTTGCAGCGCCAGCAGAACGGATAGCTATGCTCGTAGCGTTCCTTGGAAAACAGCAGACCGCGATGTGACAAGTCTTTAACGATATCGACGTCGCAATCCTTCACGAACCGACCTGCGAAATCTGAGATTTGATCCGTATAACGACCAGCCAAATTCACGACGTTCACGAAATCAAGTCCATGCTGACGGGTCGTGCGATAGTCATCCTCCCCATGCGCTGGCGCAGTATGCACGATACCCGTTCCGCTCGTATCACTGACATAGTCCGCATCGACGACGATATGCCCATGGTTTACCTTGATATAGCCAAAAGGCGGCTCATACGGGGTACCGACCAATTCTGCGCCTTTGTGCGTGGTCAAAACCTCGTAGTCTTCCTTGAAGACTTTCTCCGCGAGATTTTTTGCTACGACGTACACTTCATCCTTGTGCTTCACCCGCACGTAATCGAGCTCTTTGTTTACAGCCAAAGCCACGTTGGCTGGAAGTGTCCATGGCGTTGTCGTCCACGCGAGGAAGTAGTCATCGCTTGTCTTGCTTTTGAATTTGACCGTTGCACTCAAGTCCTTCACGTCTTCATAGCCTTGCGCCACTTCATGGGAGCTGAGCGTCGTCTGGCAATCCGGGCAATACGGACTGACACGATGCCCTTTGTACAGCAGTTCTTTTTTATGAATGTCAGAAAGAATGTGCCAGACGCTTTCGATGTAATCGTTGGTCAGCGTCACATATGGATGCTCCATATCCGTCCAATAGGCGATGCCTTCCGTCAGCTCACGCCATTGCTTTTCGTACTCGAATACGCTGTTTTTGCACTCCTCGACAAACTTGGCCACCCCGTAGTTTTCGATCTCCTGCTTGCCGGAAATGCCAAGTCGCTTTTCCACCCCAAGCTCTACCGGAAGACCATGTGTATCCCAGCCTGCTTTGCGGACGACACGGTAGCCGGACATCGTTTTGTAGCGCCCGATAAAATCCTTGATGACCCGTCCGAGCACGTGACCGATATGCGGCTGTCCGTTGGCGGTCGGAGGACCTTCATAAAAGACGAAGTTTGGCATTCCCAGCCGATTGTCCATTGACTTGCGGAATGTATCGTTTTTCCTCCACTGTTCCAAAACACGTAACTCTCGTGCCCTTGCTTTTTCTTTTACGTCTACTTTCCTCATCATGTACACTCCCTCTTCTGTAGTTTGCGTAGAAGTGTAGGTTCATAGAACGCAAAAAAATCCCGCCCCCTAAGGGACGAGATTTGATCTCGCGATACCACCCTTGTTCCGAAATCTTCATGCAAGCATGTCATTTCGGCACCTCTACTACGTACCATCATACGCGTCCCTTGTAACGGTGGGATTCCGGGTCAGCTTACTCCAAATGCTTCAGCTTTCCTTCTCGGAGAGGATTTTCGGCTAAGTCTTGAACGTTGGCTTTCAGCACTAGGGCCAACTCTCTGGGGAACAAGGGGATTAGCTTACTCTTTCTCGTCAATGAATTTGTTGGTGTTATTTTTATTACTTTACTTTTTACACGGTTTTCTAAAAACTGTCAAGGGTTAGGCCACGACGCGCTTCACGCTGCGACGGCTTTCCACCTGCGACAAGAACAAGCTAAGAACCAGGATAATCGCGCCGAACAAATACGGTGCGTTCAAATGCACCCCGTACAACGTACCTGCCACTGCTGGGCCAAAAATATTCCCCAGACTCATATACGCATTGTTCATCCCCGCTACGAAGCCCTGTTCATCCCCCGCACGCTTGGAGATCAGCGTGTTGATTGCTGGACGCATAATCGACGTCAGGGTAAAGAAGAGAACCGTCATAATCAGCATATACCAGAAGTTACCCGACAATAACATCATCACCATCGAAACAGCAGACAAGAAGAACGTCACGTTAATGAGTTTTTTCTCGCCAAAACGAGTAATGAGCTTGCCGATCAGCGCTGCCTGCACAATCGTACCGGCAAGTGCTCCCACTGTGATAATGATGGAAATATCACGTGGAGTATAAGCGAACTTTGCATCGACGAACAGCGGGAAGATAACTTCGAAGTTCGCCAAGCCAAACGTCATCGTAAAGACCAGTACCAGCATGATGAAGTACGACGATTGGAACGACTTGCCGAGTTGTAAGAAGATGTTTTCCTGTTTGTCTTTGGCGTTTCGTGACGCGAGCTGCTTCTCTTTCGGAAGAGATTCTGACAAGAAGAAGATGGAACCGAGTGTAGCTACCGCACCAACTGCCGCGGAAATGTAGAACGGCATGCGCAAGCCAAGCTCTGCCAAAAATCCGCCAATACCAGGTCCGATAACAAATCCGAGAGACATGGCGGCTCCGAGCATCCCCAGTCCTTTTCCACGTTTATCCTCGGTCGTAATGTCCGCTACATATGCCAGCATCGACGGAATCATCGCTGCTGCCCCGATCCCGCCGATCAGACGAGAAAGGTAGAGCACCCATGTCTGTTCAGCCAAGGCAAAAACCAGGTTGGAGATCGTAAACAGGACGAGTCCCATTACAATCATGATTTTACGACCGTACTTATCTGACCATTCCCCCGCAATCGGAGAAAAAAGAAATTGAGTCACACCAAAAGCCGCCACCAGGTATCCAGCCGTCTCCCCACCCGCGCCGAACTCTTTAAGAAACTCGGGCAAAATCGGAATAATCAAGCCAATTCCCAGCATGGCGATAAACATGTTAATCATCAGGAAGAGAATCGGTCGCTCACTATTCTCTTGTGCATTCATATTCATTTATCCAGTCCTATCCTTGTAGATTTTTCTCTTTAGCCTTGCAGCTTCGCTTTCACACTCTCAATCACCGTACGCCAAATGGCAGGGTCTGTTGAAATCTGTTGCTTAAAGTTGCGGTACAGCTCCTTTTGCTTTTCCTCAAAATCAGGAGCGTCAGCAGCCGGCAATCCAGCACGGGCAGTCGTAATCATTTCCTGAACTTCTTGAGAACGAGGTCCCCAAACTCTTGCCTCGTAGCCATCCTGGTCGAGGAAAATAAAGATCGGAATCGCACGTGCTGTGCCATTGGTCAAGTACTGATCCATCAGCTCGAGATTTTCGTCACGGATGAGAAAGCGCAATTCGATGTTGCTTTCCTCGGCAATTCGCTGAATGACAGGAACACATAAGGAAGCATCCCCACACCAGTCTGCGGTCAGGACGACCCCTTTCCAATTGCGTTGGGAGAGATCCTTCCAGACAGCCATATCCTCGTCAGTAAATGTGAGCTGATCGTACACACGGGACAGCTCTTCTTTATTGACGTTCATGCTTTCTTTGTACGCCGTAAAGCTCATTCCTTTTTCAAACCAACTGTTATGATTCACGACAGACATACTCCGTACTCCTCCTGTATAGTGAAAAATTATTGCTCCCAAATAGCAGAAGTTCCCAAGCGATTGCGAATGGAAGAGCTTCTTGTTTTGCGGGCTTCTTTCCCTGACTGTTTCATGGTGCTTGCCTTGGCAGTCAGGTCCATAAACCACTCTCTGTCTTTGGTTACGAGTGCGAGGTCGATCAAATCATGCATATGCTCTTCATCATCAAAAGAGCCTACTGGAATGCGATCCATCCACTGTCTCGGAATCACCACCAGCTTGCCGATCGTCTCTTCGTTGTCGCATTGAACCACATATACTTTCGCGGTACCTCGCAATGAATCATCTGTTTCGACGAAGCCTTGAATTAACTCGCCGAATTTGGTTTTACCTAATACCCATTCTCCGACTTCCAATAACTCATCTCGATTCATTCTGGTGCACCTCCTAATTGTAACGGAAATCATTACAGTTTCCATGTTAAAAATTTGTAAGGTTACTGTTGCGAACTCTCCTGACATCCATGACGGACTTTATCTAATACGGTTTGGATCGTGATTTGTTCCAAATATTTTGTAAAGTACATCTCTGCTTCGGTAAAAATCTGATCCATAACTCCGTGCATATTCGCAGAAACCTGACACGCTTCTTGCGGATCTCCCGAACACCAGTGCGGCTTCAGCGTACCATTCGAGATCGAACGATATATCTCGGCCAAGGTGACCTCATTCGGGTCGCACGCGAGGATATAACCGCCGCCAATTCCCTCTTTGGTCTTCACAAATTCGTTCTTACGCAGAATGCTCATGATTTTGCGAATTCTGGCTGGATTCGTACATACATTTTTTGCGATGAGCTCACTGCTTGCCATATGCTCCGGGATATGAGCCAACAAAGCCAAGCTGTGAACAGCAATGGTAAATTCACTATTCACGTCACAGACGGCCTCCTTGCGAAGAGTACTGTAATATTAATTCGTACAGTTACGAATGTCAACAATTGTGTGGGGGCAAACTTTTTTTAAAACTGGAGGTTTTCAATCTGCGGTGGTTGGGGGAAGCGAAGGCACATGTTTTCCAGTCGCCTTTTTCCTCACTGCGTTCGGGCGGTCTCCTTCCAAACATGTACCTTCGCTTTTCGGACAACAGTTGGTTCTGCGAGGCTATTTTCAAAAAAGCTTTTTAATAAAAAGGATTTCATCGCGGATTGGGATGCCATTGTCTGCGATAAGGGGGATTTCTGGTTTGATTTGCCGGGCCTTGTCCACAGCATGGATGTACAGCTCGTGAAACTGATAGCCTCTTTTTTGGTAAAAGCCCATGGCGTGCAGGTTATCGTTGGTGGTGATGAGCTTCATCCGGTGGCAGCCTTTTTCTTTGGCGGTCTGCTCTACTTGATTGAGAAGGGCGGTCCCGATTCCTTTGTTTTCGATCAAACTGTCCAAGGAAATAATTTCACATTCCTGATCTTCGAGCACATAAGAAATAAATCCGTTGATTGCACCCTCTTCCCCCATTACTGCGTAGCCGTCCAGCGCATCGCATTGGAAAACGCCACTGGAGATGACCATTTGCGGACTTCCCCAATGTTTGATAAAAAATTCAGTGATGACGTTTTTGTCCAGTTCACTTGTTGAAATCATCTGCATAGCATTCACCTCTCCAAAATGATAGAAAATAAGCCCTCGCTTTTGAGTCAGCAAGGGCTCCACATCGTTACGAACGCACATCCAGCAGTACTTTTCCCGTACTCGCCCTACTCTCTACCAACGCATGGGCACTTGCTGCTTCTTCCAATGCAAAATGCTTGCCGATCTTGATATCCAGCTGTCCATTCGCCAAATAGTCCAAAACTTGCTTGGCAGTATCCTGTAACAAGTGTGGACGCAGCTTGCGTGTCGTACCAAAGCTGAAGCCTAATACAGAGCGGCAGCTTGCGTGCAAATCGATTGTCTTGATCTGACCGATTTCACCGCTGGCATTGCCAAAATGGACGAGTCGGCCGTACCAAGCGAGGCACTCGAGACTACGCTCGCTCACCGTTCCAGAAATCGAGTCCAAAATCACATCGGCTCCCGCACCATCCGTCAGCGCGCGTACACTCTCCACAAAATCTTCGCGATCATTGCAAATCACATGGTCGGCACCAGCTGACAAGGCAATTTCCGCCTTTGCTTCATTACCGACTGTTCCGATGACACGACCTGCTCCGAGTAGCTTGGCTAATTGAATCGCCGTCGTCCCAATTCCGCCTGCCGCAGCGTGAATCAGTACAGTTTCCCCTTTGGCAATGCGGGCAACCTTCGCCAGTAGCTGGTACGAAGTAAATGACACGACTGGGCAAGCGGCTGCTGTTTCCGTGCTGATTTGATCTGGCAGTGCAAAAGTCAAACACTCTTCCGCCACGATATACTCGGCGTATGATCCGTTGGCCGGAAACGCAATGACTCGTTGTCCCACCTTCAGGCTTTGCACCTCTGCCCCTACCTGTTCGATCACGCCAGTCGCATCGAGTCCCGGGATAAACGGCAGCTTGGCAGCTCCCTTTTTTCCATACCTGGATTTGATATCGGCAAAATTGACACTGGTCATCTCGACGCGGATCAGGACTTGTGTAGA
This sequence comes from Brevibacillus brevis NBRC 100599, assembly GCF_000010165.1. Classification (NCBI taxonomy): domain Bacteria; kingdom Bacillati; phylum Bacillota; class Bacilli; order Caryophanales; family Paenibacillaceae; genus Brevibacillus; species Brevibacillus brevis. The sequence goes on along the minus strand of NC_012491.1, from coordinate 1,577,481 downwards.
TGACATGGTCGGCATCTCGACTTCCGCATATTTCATCGTCTCTGGCCCGCCTAATTCCGTTACCAGGATCGCTTTCATGAGAACCCTCCAGACAAGAGTAAAATGGAATGTTAGTTTTGCAGAATCGTCATGATCGCAGCTTTTTTCCCTGCGAACTCCTCGTCGGAAAGCACAGGCGTAAACGTAGCTCGCGGAATCTCCACCAATAGATCATGCCAGGATTTGCAGCCCTGATAAGCAGCGTCAATCGGAATTTCTACCGGTTGCTCTAATCGATACATCCGCACGAACAAAATGTGCAGCGGCTGTTTTTTCTTCCAATGCAAGCGCACATCTGCGAAATTTTCCGTCCAGATGTGGAAGGGCGATAGCGCGCGCAGCTTGGCTTCGTCCATCAGCTCTACATCGTCGGTTACTTCGGCAAAATATTCGATCGTCACGGTCTTCTTGTCCATTGTCCAGCCTTCGAGGGTCGCATCTAACAGATGTTGGTAGTCTGCCTTTACCATGTCGCGCTTCTGGTGCTCATAGGTCGGATACAAATAAAATTGATTGTTTTCCAAGCGGAATTCTCGTGTTTCTTCGTATAACCCACCCTTGCGGATCGTGATGATCTGCTCACCTTCTCCAAGCGCTTTGACGGCGACTGCCCATTCCTTCAAGCTAAGGGGGGATAGCGGCTGTACGATCGACTGCATGCAGCACGGCTCCCTTCTACTGTCAGAATCGTTTGATGACTTTAGTCTAGCCCAATTTCAGCTCGTTGAGAAGTCGCCTTCAACAGTTGATCGACATGCTGCATAGCTCCTTGCAGTCTCTCCGCATAATTTCCTCGCAATGTCACGTACGTAATTCCCCGATCATCCAGCATCTTACGCAGCTTTTCGTGATTGTGCAGGCGCACTTGCTCGTCTCCGTGCACACGCAGTCCATCATCTACCCATGCGACATCTGGCTCCATCAATAGCCACAAATCATACGCCTGCTCTTTGGCAATCTGGTCAAGAACAGGGAAGGTTTGCCCGGTGTACAGTTCAGAGTAAAACTGGGTGACAATCGCTTCGGTATCGATAAACAAGAGCTTGTTGGCTTGCTGGAGCGCTTTGTATTCTTCCATTTTGTGACCATACGCGATGTGCGGGAAATACTCCGGTGTCAAAATCGTATCGCAGCCCCCAACCTCTTCGCAGATTGTGCGACCGTACTCCTCGACAAACATAGTGTTGTAGATTTTCGCAAGATAACGGGTCAAGGTCGATTTTCCACAGCTCTCTGTTCCTACCATGACTACCTTTTTGACGAAATAGGGCTGAACAATAGCCGGGATGTGCTGCCAATGAGCGAAGACCCCTTCGTTGCGAATCTGGGTAGCGGAGATCGGTACTTGGCTGCGCGATTCATCGAGAATGATGTGCGCTGCCTCCGGGTATAAACGGCGAAAAATCGGATCATAGGCGGACTCTGAGCTGAAAACCAGATCGATTTTTTTCCCGATCTCGCGCTTGATGTCCGCTGCTCCCGCCTCCCAATCGTAGCTCTCGTCGCTATCCGCAAGATCCTCAACTGCAAGCACACGGACATTTTCCATGTCCTTAACCAGCGTGGACAGCCATCTCAACCGTACTTCATAGGGAATGGACCTGATTCCTGCCTCCTCACACAGCTTTCGGTCGCGCGTAGGGCTGTGCGAGAGAACGACGTATAGCTCGTCGCAGCGGCAGGCCGCCTGTGTAATCGCGTATACATGTCCTTGATGAAGTGGCAAAAATTTGCCGCCAATGAAGCCTACGCTCCCCATGTTTGCTCCTCCCTTTGCTTGCGATACTGTTTTACCCAGTTCATCAAGCCGTAGACGGCATTCACTAAATAAGCGGACCACATGACCAGCATCGAAATATCGCTTCCGTCCTTCAAAAACGCTGCCAGCCACATGTAGATCGTGAACAAATCAATAATGATCCAGACCACCCACTGCTCGACCAAGCGCTTCACCATGAAAAGCATCGCGATGACGGAGAGAACAGCCGTCAAGGAATCAACAAAAGGCAAGGCCCCGCCCATTTGCTTCAATACAAACCCGTAGGCAATGGTTGCGATGATGCTCAAGATCGTCCACCAGATGCGTGCTCGGTTGGACAAAATCGCAATCTTGACGTCATTTTGTTTGACTTCGGACACGCGGTTTTTGCGCCACAGGTAGAGTCCTATGAATTGCATCGGCAAAAAATAGAGAAGATTCAGCATGACTTCCCCATAGTACTTTTGCCCATAGGCGACGAACGCGTACAAAACCACATTGATGATACCCGGGTAATAACTCCACGTCTTTCCTTTGGCGACGAGCACGACACTCAGCATCCCTGTTAAGGAGGCGATCAAGCCGATGAATGTATCATCCAGCGCGAAATACAAGTAGAGGGTAACGAGTGTAAACGAGATGAGCCAAATTTTTTCAAACCAATTCCAGTCTGCTAAAAAGCCGGTGCTTTTCGCATTCATGCGAATCTCTCCTTGAACGCTCGCAGGTTTTCCTGGCGCGCAGAATTGTCGTAGACGGCAAAAACAATGTGTTCAAAAAGCTGTGCATACTGTTCCTCGATCAAAACAGTCGCAAAGTAATCTGCTACGTCCTCCGCTTTGTTGCGGAATACTCCGCAGCCGTACGCCCCCAAAATGATCGTCCGATGGTTGTGAATGGCTGCTGCCCGCAAAATTTTCCGGATGCGCTCCATCATGACAGGACCAATCTTTGCGATATTTTCAGGCTCTCGCTCACGAACAACCCCCGCATTCACAGCAGGCGCCGTTACGAAAGACAAGAGGTATGGATCAGGCAAAAGCTGATCGCTTTGATCGCGGACCACGGGGACCCGCGGTGAATAAATCATGTAGTCGGAATAAAAGCAGGTTTTCAACTGGCGATGGTAGGTGTACATTTCCTGCATTTGCACGATGCAAGGATACAGACCAGAGGAACGCGCCAAGCTCTCTTCCTGCGCCTGACTTCCCCCTAGGAATCCTCCGCCCGGATTTTTGGCGGAAGCAAAATTCAAGCATACGGCATCTGCTCGTTTCTCAGAAACGACAAGGCGCTTGGCTGCATCCAGGCTGGATTCCGAGGTGACCTCGATCTTGGCACGCAGTTGTGCAGCTGTTGTTTGATGTGATGGCAGTTGTACTGTATCTGCAGCCAAATCATTTGGACGATACAAGACCGACTGGCTGATGGCAGCAGCGAGATCCTCCGTAATGCTCTTCTTTTCTCCCGCTTTGTTTACGTAGTAGCCCTGCTCTATGATTTGCAGCGTCTCTTGCGCGATTCGTACGCGTACGCTTCGATTGTGTCCCTGATTCATTGTGATTTCCTCCCTGGTATGGGGCTACGTCTGATCCATCCATTCCGGGTTAAAGCGGAAATACTTGGATGGGCGGTGCCCGGCATGTTTTCGATATTGATTCGTTTCCACCACTTTGTCGGCTACCTTCCTGCGAAACGCCGCTGCCAACAGCTCACGTCCCAAAATCACTTCGTACACCTGTTGTAGATCGCTTAGGGTAAACAGCTCCGGCATTAAGGCAAAGGCGATATCTGTGTATTCAATCTTGTTACGCAATCGCTCCAGTGCGTATTGAATGATTTTGGCGTGATCAAATGCAAGGTTGTTCGTCTCTACAATTTCGCGAGTCTCACGTACAGTGCGACCCGTTACTGTTTTGGTAATTTTAATCGTGGCAGACAGTTGCTCTCTCTCATGTACAAGACGCAGCTCCAGCCATTTTTCAGTAATGGAGCCGTCAAGCGTCGCCGTCTTCGTTTCTTTTAGCCACCTGTCCTCGATGCGGTACCACTCCGCTTCCTCTGCATCATCCCCTGCCTGCAACTGTAAAGACGAGCTGTCTACCAAGGCCATGTACGACGTGCTAATAACCCATGTCCGTGGATCTCTGCCCGCATCGCCCCAGGTGTAGAGCTGCTCCAAGTAAATGTCGTCTACGTTTGTTTCCGTACGCAGCTCGCGTCTGGCTGCCTCCTCCAGACTCTCCCCAGGTGTAACAAACCCACCTGGCAACGCCCATTGGCCGATATACGGATGCTCACCACGCTTCACCAGCAATATTTTCAACGACTTGGGCGAGAGCTTGCGGTAATTCTCTTCCAGCTCATCCATCACGGTGAATACCAGCATATCGACTGTCACAGACGGTCGCTCGAATTGGCTGACATCATAAGCTTCCAAGTACTCCTGTTCGGTTTGGCCTTGTTTATTGACAGAAGGTTTATCTTTCATCCAATCGCCTCTTTTTGCTGCTGAGTTGTTGTTACTTTTTTGTTATTAACAAAATGTTATTATCAAGTTGTTGGTATCATATTACTCTTTCCTGTTTTTGGTGTCAACAAAAAATCCCCACTTTCAAGTAAGGAGTTTTATTTGTTGAAAACAGCCGCGTAGAAGAAGCGCATTTCCAGTCCAAGCGCCTCTAGAGCCCGCCCCAGTTCCGGAATAAATGGCGGGGAATTTCAGCTTTTATCACATACAAAAACGCTCTAGCGTTTTCTGGTTTGAAGCGCTCCCGCCATTTATTCCGGAGCGGACAGTCTTCCCCCCATTGCGGGGCGGAGACCGAAGCGTAGACTGGAAATGCGCTTCTTCCTTCCACTTCAGCCACTTTTCCACGCAATGCAAAAAAGCCTCCTGCCAGCTAAATTCACTGACAGGAGGCTTCTTCAAACTATTAATAGCTTAGATTAAGCAGCACTCGGATCGGCTTTTACTGCCTGAACATAATCGTCTGCTTTCTTTTTGTCGAACTGACCTTCCCAACGAGAGATCACGATTGCTGCCAACGCATTCCCTACTACGTTAACAACTGTACGAGCCATATCCATCAAACGGTCTACACCGGCGATGAAAGCAAGACCTTCTACTGGGAGACCTACAGAGCCGAGGGTAGCCAACAGTACTACGAACGATACTCCCGGTACACCAGCGATCCCTTTGGACGTAACCATCAGTACGAGCATCAGCGTGATCTGTGTGCTAATTGGCATGTGAATACCATACATTTGCGCAATGAACAGAGCAGCCAGTGCCTGGTACAGTGTGGAACCATCCAGGTTGAAGGAGTAGCCTGTCGGAATAACAAAGGACGCGATCGCCTTCGGACAGCCCATCTTCTCCATTTTTTCCATAATTTTAGGCAGTACAGTCTCGGAGCTGGAAGTGGAGTAAGCCAACAACAGCTCGTCCTTCAATACACGCAGAAGGGAAGTGATTTTGATTCCGCTGATACGTGCGATGATGCCCAATACCACCAAGATGAAGAACACCATGGCAACGTGAACCAAAATAACCAGTTTCCCCAATGGAATCAAGGAAGACAAACCGAATTTGGAAACGGTAACACCAATCAGTGCAAAAACACCGAACGGAGCGAAACGCATGATGGTGTTCACAACCCAGAACATGGCGTCCGCGACTCCATTGAAAAAGTTGAGAACCGGCCTTCCCTTCTCCCCTGCTGCTGCGACACCAAGTCCAAACAGAACGGAGAAGAAAATAATCGCTAACATATCACCACGAGCAAGCGAATCAAAGATATTCGTTGGTACAATCTTAACAAATGTTTCCACCATACCGTGACTCTGTGTTGCTTCTGCCGTGTCTACATACTTGTGGATATCAGTCTTGGTAAGGACTGTTCGATCCACGCCGACACCCGGTTGAAAGATATTGGCCGCCAAAAGACCAATGATAATGGCAATCGTGGTAACGATTTCAAAATACAGAATTGTCTTACCACCAATTTTGCCGAGCTTTTTCATGTCACCTACGCCTGCTACGCCCACAATAAGCGTGGCAACAACGATCGGAACGACAATCATTTTAATCAACCGGAGAAAAATATCACCGATAGGCTGTAAATAGGTCGCCACTGCCGGGTTGCCGTAAAAAATGGCACCCACCAGGATACCCAGAATGAGACCGACGACAATCTGCATCGCTAATCCAAACCGCTTCATTCCGACACCTCGCTATGAAAGAATAAGATGTGACTCTCAAGACGATATGCTTACACGCATCAAGCTTGAGTGGTATATAGGTGAGCATCATATCATGACTTTTTGTGTTTTCCCCTTTTTTGTATTCTTTTCATTTTTTTGTTTTTTCTGATATTCTCTATCAATTTCGCGATATGATTGGGCTCATTGTATTCATTTCTGGAAAAATGATAAAATAAGGGAATCAATTTTCAGCGACTTTTCACTCAGAATGGAGCGCAGTCATGACGATTCGGAAAATGATCATCCTGCTACTAGTTCTAGCAGTCGGGTTGTTTCTTTTGCCTTACTCCATCCCCTTTTTGCTAGCACTGTTAACTGCAATTCTGGTTGAGCCGCTCGTCTTGTTTCTTATCAAAAGACTACGAACGAATCGGATGAGTGCAGTAATCACAGCCTTTTTCCTGTTTCTCATTTCTTTTGGGATTGTACTGTACTGGATCGGTACGCAGATTGTGATTCAGGGAATAGATTTGGCTCAGCGATTACCGGCTTATTCACAGCATATTTTTGAGTTGGTCGAGTCCTATTTGATGAGCTGGGAAACTTACTATGCGTCGTTACCTGCTGAAACCGTATCGGAAATCCAGAGTGTCTTCGCTGGGCTGAAAAGCTGGGCGCTTACTTCAGCCTCTACGGTTGCCAAAGGGATTCTCGGTGTGGCAGCCATCATTCCGGGCTTTTTAATCTCCACGATTATTTACCTGGTTGCCTTGTTTTTGATCAGTCTCGATTTGCCGAAGTTGCGTGCTGGGTTCATGAGAATGTTCACCGTATCTGCTCGTGAAAAGGTCGAGGTGGTTATCTCTCAATTGAACCGTGCCACCCTTGGGTTTTTACGTGCCCAAATCATCTTGAGTCTGATGACGTTCGCGCTGTCCTTATTGGGATTACTCATTTTGCAGGTCAAGTATGCAGCCGTCATTTCGCTCATGATCGTTTTCGTCGATATTCTCCCCATCTTAGGCACAGGCTCGTTCCTCGTCCCATGGGCCATTTACACCTTCTTGATGGGTAACTCTTCTCTGGCAATCGGCCTGATCGTCATCTTCCTCGTGATTACGGTCGTCCGTCGCATTATTGAACCAAAGATACTCGCATCTAATCTGGGAATAAGCGCCCTGGCCGCTCTTGTCAGCATGTTCCTCGGATTTCAGGTGCTGGGATTTTTCGGGCTGATACTTGGTCCAGCGCTCGTCATTATCTACGAGGCGCTGAGAAAAGCTGGATTCTTGAATTTCAAAATCGATTTTTGATGGGCACAAAAGTATAGGTAGTGCTACCGCCGTTTTTCCGGTAATGGAATCGGAAAAGCGGCCGTTGATATAGAAAGATCTGGGGGAGAGCTTATGTGTGCATACAAAGAACTGACCACCTCACAACGGACAATCATGACGCCAGGGCCAGTCGAGGCCGAGCCTAGTGTTCTCCGCGTGATGGGGTCACCCATTTTGGGACAATTCGATCCAGAATTCACAGACATCATGAACGAAACAATGGAAATGCTTCGGAAATTGTTTCAGACATCCAATCATTGGGCATTCCCTATAGATGGAACTTCCCGGGCGGGCATCGAGGCCGTTTTATGTAGCATAATTGAACCAGGAGATCGGGTGCTTGTACCCATTTATGGACGATTCGGGCACTTGCTCACGGAGATTTCGGAAAGGTACGGCGCAGATGTGATAACGATGGAAACGCGCTGGGGAAGTGTCTTTGAACCGAAGGACGTCATTGCCGAAATCGAGCGAGTTCAGCCCAAAATCGTAGCAATGGTTCACGGTGAAACATCCACTGGCTGTGTTCAGCCCTTGAAAGAAATCGGAGAAGCTTGCCGCCGGATGGATGTGCTGTTTGTCGTTGATGCTGTCGCTTCGATCGGCGGGACAGAAGTGAAGGTAGACGATTGGTATATCGACGCTTGTATTGGCGGCACACAAAAATGCTTGTCGGTCCCATCAGGAATGGCTCCGATCACGTTTAATTCTCGTATAGAAGAACTCTTGCTCCAACGGAAAAAGATTGAGCGTGGACTCGCTGATCCCTCTGCTCCGAAATCTGCTCAAACCCGAACGATCCGCAGCAACTATTTTGACTTGAGCCAGCTCATGGATTACTGGGGACCCGCACGGCTGAACCACCATACGGAGGCGACAACGATGCTGTACGCCTTGCGCGAAGGAGTGCGCATCGCCCTCACGGAAGGTCTGGAGGCGAGATTTGCCAGACATCGCTTGCATGAACAAGCCTTGGTCGCTGGTGTGTTGGCGATGGGATTGCAGCTCTATGGCGATCCGGCTTGCAAGCTTCCCGTCGTGACCTGTATTAAAATTCCTGACGGGCTCGACGGAGAGTCAGTCCGTGCTATGCTGCTCGAAGATTTTCATATTGAAATTGCCAGTTCCTTTGGGCCGCTAAAAGGAACAATCTGGCGGATTGGCACAATGGGCTACAGCTGCCGGAAGAAAAACATTTTGCATGTGCTAGGGGCGTTGGAAGCCGTTCTCATTCGGCATGGAGCCCGTGTACACGCTGGGCGCGCTGTTCAAGCTGCATTGGATATCTACGATCAGGAAAAAGGACAAAACAGCTAGCCCCTCTTAAGCAGAAAAAGCCTTTGTCATCCCCACTCACTCAAGGGGCGACAAGGGCTTTTCTTCCTGCTGCACACGTGCCAATAAATCGACGATGTGCACGGCTTCCATCTTTCCTTCTAGTCCTGCCTGGTGAATGCCTGCTTTCATTTGCAACAGACAGCCCGGATTCGATGTCACAAGAATGTCTGCTTGGGTAGCCGCTACATGCCCCATTTTTTCGTCTAAAAGACTCCCGGCCATCTCAGGCTGCACCAGATTGTAAATACCCGCAGAGCCGCAGCAGCGATCTCCTTCGCGTAGCTGTACGTATGTAGCACCCGGAATGGCTTGCAAGAGGCTCACTGGCTCTTTGGTCACCTTCATCCCGTTGCGCAGGTGACAGGAGGATTGATAGGTGATTCGTTGCGACAATGACTGCCATTCTTTTGGCTCAACAAGGCGTGTAAGTACCTCGCTAATATCCTTTACTCGTGAAGCGAACCATTGTGCTTTCTCCTGCCACAGGGCATCTTTTGCCAGCAAGTGGTCGTATTCTAGAAGCATCGCCCCGCAACCACCTGCATTGGATACAATGAAATCCACGTCAGCCTTGTGAAAAGCAGCCACATTTTTTCGCGCCAGATGGCGAGCCTGTTCACGTTCACCGCTATGTGCATGGAGAGCGCCGCAGCAAACCTGGTCTGGAGCGATGATGACCTCACAGCCTGCCTCACTCAAAAGCCGAACGGTGTTGCGATTCGTCTCATTGAACAGGACATCCATGATGCAGCCGTGAAACATCCCGACACGATACTTGCGCTCTCCAACGGCCGGAATGACAGTGCCGCCAAAGTAGTCCACAATGCCTTTACTGCTTGCTTCTGGTATAATCGCTTCCATTTCCCGCATTTGCTTTGGCAGGATGGACAGCACCCCCAGCTTGCGAACGGCTTTTTGCACACCTGAGCGTTGATAGAAGCGCAGGAGTCCGCCGAGCTGGTACATGCGCTTCTGATGAGGAAACAGGTGGAAAAACGCGAGCCTGCGGACGGCTTTGACCCACCATGGATGCTCCTGCGCCTCTTCGATCGCTTCTCGCGTCTGCTCGATCAGCTGACCGTACGGCACACCTGCTGGACATACCGGCTCACATGCCCGGCAGCCTAGACACAGATTCATTTGGTCGACGAAATCTTTGTCCGGCTCCATGACACCGTCTGCTACGGCTTTCATCAAGGCGATGCGACCTCGTGGAGAAGCCGCCTCATAGCCAGTTTCCCGAAAGGTCGGACAGGCTGGCTGACAGAAGCCACAGCGCATACAGTTGGACAGTTCGTCGTAATCGAGCTTCTTTTCCAAGGCTTCTTTAAGCACGCTGGACCACCACTCTGTTCCGGGACTGTTTCGCAAACATCTTGTCAGGATTCAGGAGATTGTGAGGATCGAAAGCGTGCTTGATGCCTTTCATGATCTCCATACCTGCGGCCCCTACTTTCCACTCCAAATACGGTGCCTTAACGATTCCTACACCATGCTCTCCCGTAATCGTACCGCCCAAATCGATTGCCGCCGCGAAAATTTCCTCGAAGGCATGCTCGACACGCTCGATCTCTTCCGTGTTGCGAGCGTCTGTCATGCAGGTCGGATGCAAATTGCCGTCTCCTGCATGGCCAAAGGTGCAAATTTGCAGCCCGTAACGCTCTGTAATCTCTTGGATCGCGGCAACCATGGGCGCAATCGCGGCACGAGGAACGGTTGCGTCCTCCAATATGGTCGTTGGACGCATCCGGGACAATGCGGCGAGCGCACTGCGTCTGGCAGTCATCACCTCATCAGCTTCCTCCACTGTCGTCGCTACCTTGATTTGCACGGCTGCATTCTTCTTGCAAATAGCAGCTATCTGCTCCATATCCCGATCAACCGTCTGTGGCTCTCCGTCCTGACCGATCAGGAGGATCGCCGCCACATCTGTTGGAAGCCCGATCTGTTTGAAATCCTCGACAACACGGATCGTGCCCTGGTCGAGAAATTCCAGCGTTCCAGGAATAATACGGTTGGCAATAATATCGGAAACAGACCTCGCCGCCTGTGCCATATCTGCGAACATCGCGAGCATAACTCGCTGTGTCTGCGGCTTTGGAATCAGCTTGAGAATTGCCTCGGTAATGATCGCCAATGTACCCTCGCTACCAACCAAAAGCTTGGTCAGATCATAGCCCGCTACATCCTTCATCAGCTTGCCCCCAGTACGGATGACCTCTCCGTTCGGCAACACAGCTTCGAGACCCAGCACGTAATCCTTGGTGGTTCCGTACTTCAACCCGCGCAGTCCACCCGAATTGAGCGCAATATTCCCACCAATCGTGGAGATGACCATGCTGCCTGGATCTGGTGGATAAAACAAACCGATTGCCTCTACCGCCTGATGGATGTCGACTGTTCGAACCCCCGGCTGCACCGTAATCGTCAAATTTTGCTCGTCAATCTCTACGATCTGATTCATCTGGCTCAACACCAAAACAATTCCGCCACCGACTGGTATCGTGCCTCCGCATAGATTGGAGCCTGCTCCACGCGTCACAATCGGGATGTGATGTCGTGCAGCGACTCGCATGACCTGTTGGATTTCGGTTGTGCTCTTCGGCATGACGACCACATCCGGTAATGCTTGCTGCATCGGCGTCGCGTCATACGAATAGGCGACTAATGCTTCCTGTTTGTCGAGACAGTTTTTCGCTCCGACGATGGCACGCAGCTCTTCGCGAATGGATGCTGGCAACATGGAATCTCTCCACCCTTTCCCAAAGTCTTAGTCCAACTGCTGAATGGCTTCCCTGATTCTTCCTGTTCATTGACTGAAAATTCACTCCTATTATCACCCTCATTATATGAAGTAAAATTACACAAATCAACTAACCATAAGTAAATTTCATTTCACGATTAAGTAGCCAATGATTCCGTCTCCAAACGCAAACAAGCCGAACCTCTTTCAGAAAGGCTCGGCTTGTCTTCTTATGTAAGGATCGTATTACGCAAACAAACTGATCAAGTTCCCATCCGGGTCTTTCACAATGGCATATCGCTGGCCCCAGAACGCATCCCACGGCTCACGGTGACTCTCGTAACCATGGGAAATGATTTTCGTATACAACGCATCAAGTGCCTCCGCATTCTCACACAAAAATGCCAGCTCAATCCGATGCCCGACAGGTGCTTCCCATCCTCCATACACACCCTTGGCAACTTCTATTGTATCAAAGGCCAGACGAACACCGTCCTGCGCTACCTCCACATGCGGCTCTTCATTTGCTCCCTCAGGAATATCGAAACCGAGTACCCGATAGAAATCCAACGCTTTTTTCATGTCCTGTACGACAATCCCTACCATATCAAGCTTGATTCCCACATCATTCACTCCTATTCGCTCTTGATTTCTTGCTGGACGCGCTTGGGCAGTTTTTGGAGCACCGTTTCGTACGCATGCTCGATCATCCTTTCCCATAAGCCTTCGGGAATATCAGCGTCCAGGTAGACAGAATTCCAATGGGACTTGTTCATGTGATAGCCGGGTACGATCCCTTCGTAGGTCTCGCGCAATTCCTCTGCGCGCATCGGATCGCATTTCAAGGTGAGGATGCGAACACCTTTGGAATCGCCTCCAATCATGGCAAAAATTTTGCCTCCGACATGGTAGCGATCGCATTCCCAATCCATCTGATAGTCATGGGTGACACCGGGCTGCTTCCGACAGTATGCATCTAAAGTTTGTTCATTCACATGAATTCACCATCCTTTCTTTAAGATAACGGGTCTAACCATAAGAAGATTGTAAAAAACGGACAACTTTTAAAGACTATCGATTCGTACGATCTGGCGAGATCATTTTGCTTGGAGCAACACCGTAAAAAGTATGAAAGCTCTTGATCAAGTGCGACTGATCATAATAGCCACTCTGGAGGGCTGCATCCGTAAACGAAGTGCGTATTCCCTTCGCCAGCATTTGCAACAGCCCTTGAAACTGAATGATTCGGCCCAGTTCCTTCGGGCTCATACCCAATTGTTGTTGAAACGTCCTGCGCAAGGTTCTCTCGCTGTAATTCACTTTCTCGGCGAGTGCTGCCATGGAAAGATTTCCTCTGTATTCATATAAATAGTTCATGCTGGTCAATAGCAACGGGTCTGCTGGATCATCCATCCACAATCGTTTGATGAGCTCCCGCTCCAACAAAGCGATCCGCTCCGCCGTGTTGGAAGCTTCGAGCAAGGCTTCTATCACCTCATCTGCCTCTTTACCCCAGATGTCTTCCAGATTCGGATGATGACCATTGATCATGGCGACAGGGTAGCGCAAAAAGCGAGCCGCTCCCTCCGCGTAAAAACGAATACCGATCAAGGATTGTGGTTCAGTCAACGGAATCACCTCGTACGTCCTCATCAGTCCCGTTAGAAATGCCGCCTTCTGATAGGAAGTGGCACCGAGATTGAAAATGATATCGACGCATCCATCGGGTATGACTCGGCTTGCAGGTGCTATCCCTTTACCGTCGTACTCTGAGGTCCAGTAGCAGGCGATCTCGTTCACCAGACATTTGCTGGGCATGTACTCCTGATAATGATAGGCATTTTGGGCGCTCGCTCGTTGCAGAGTCGGAGGTTGCACCGGACGGAATTTCCGCATGATTTTCGCCATCCTTCTCCTATGATTAGAACATATATTCCCCCATAATCCTTTAACTCCTTCTTACGTCCTTGGCATTTTTTGAAAAACGTCCCTTGTCAAAATAAAAACGGTCGCGAACACTTCTGCATATGCTGGGACGAATGGATTTTTCGTAAAGTGAGGTGCATGATGTGATCTCCTCCTCCAAGTGGAGCCTTCACCAGTTCTTTTCAAAAAGTCCTTACATTCGTCCTTACCTGCCGCCTACTGCTTTATATCAGCCCGCAAGCTTGGACTCGTATTTAGCGAAGTATTTAGCGAAGTATTCTACCGTCTATATCAAACCGACGAGAACCCATATGGGGAAAGGCATTATTCGTGTCTGGAAAACAGATCGTGGGGACTATCAATTTGTGAAGGAGCGCGGAGAGCCTGTGCAAGCAAATTCTTTAGCTGACTTGAAGCAGCAACTTGCCGCGCAGTGCACAGAAAAAAATTACGTCATACAAAAAGGGCTGGATTTAGCTGAAATCGACGCTCGTCCCTTTGATATTCGCGTCATGATGATGCGCAATGGCTTGGGTAAATGGCAATATGCCGGCATGCTAGCCAAGGTAGCCGGTGCCGACAGTATTATTACCAATGTCGCTCGCGGCGGCGGATATGCCGTCACTGTCCCGCATGCCTTGAAAAAGTCTGGAGCTGTCACACCAGATAAGATAAAAGGGATCGTCTCTCAGTTAATCCAAGTCAGTCACCGTGTATGTGCCCACTTTAATAAATATCGGCACAGTGCGCAAATCGGCGTCGATTTTGCCATTGATAAAGCTGGAAACCTCTCCATTATTGAAGTGAATTACGACTTTCCATCCCATGGGCTGTTTGCCAAGCTCAAAGACAAGACCTATTATCATACGATTAAAAGACTTCACTATCAGTATAAAAACCGCGTGAAACGAAAACAGAGGAAGGCATAATCGCCCTCCTCTGTTTGTCTGATTCCTGAATATGTCTTATTCGTGTGCCAATGCCGTTCCTTTTGTCTCCAGCATGGAGGTGCAGTTCGGACAGCGCGTAGCCTTGACCGGAATCGCGGAGATGCAATGCGGGCACTCTTTGGTCGTTACAGGCGCTTGCTCCACTTCTTGCTTGCGTTTGAAACGGTTGAGCTGCTTGATGACGATAAAAATGGAAAAGGCAATAATGACAAAATCAATCACAGAGTTGAGGAACAACCCGTAGTTCAGCGTCGCAGCATGTGCTGTTTTTGCTTCGGCGATCGTCTTATAAGGAACCCCGCTCAAATTGATGAACAAGCCGGAGAAATCCACCTTGCCCAGAAGCAATCCGATCAGGGGAGTAATGATGTCATTAACAAGCGAGGTTACAATTTTCCCGAAAGCCCCACCGATCACGACACCGACAGCGAGATCCATTACATTTCCCTTTAACGCAAACTCTTTAAACTCTTTTAACATAATGACTTCCTCCTTACTCACCTAAAACATTTTGTAAAAAATGGCTGACAAAGCGTTCATGATCAACCTCCAGGCATACGTCCACATTCGGCGGCTGCGCTGGATGTGGACGTCTGTCTCCAATCGTACGGGCATCACTGGCTCCCCCGGATGTATCTACCGCAACATGCATCGGGACTGACTTCACAAACGTTGGATCAATGACGACACCGACAGCCAACGGATCATGCAGACCGCAGCCGCGCAAATTGCCCACTGTTGCGTAGGCATCCATGTACACCTCACACATATCCGCGAAAAAATGACTTAAGCGTGTATCCTTCGCTCTCCATTCCTGCAAGTGTTCGCGGGTAAGCAGCGTTTGCATCGTCACATCCAGGCCTACGAGCGTCACGGGAATACCAGACTGGAAGATG
This sequence comes from Brevibacillus brevis NBRC 100599, assembly GCF_000010165.1. Classification (NCBI taxonomy): domain Bacteria; kingdom Bacillati; phylum Bacillota; class Bacilli; order Caryophanales; family Paenibacillaceae; genus Brevibacillus; species Brevibacillus brevis. The sequence goes on along the minus strand of NC_012491.1, from coordinate 1,562,290 downwards.
TACGCTGCGGCTTCCGGATCGGCGCAAATATTCGCCTCGGCTACTGGCGTACGATTCCCCGGCACGGTTACAGCTCCTCCCATCACGACCACGCGTTTGACAAGGGATACGATTTCTGGAGCAGCCATAATCGCCCGCGCCAAATTGGCCATGCTCCCGACGGTCACGAGTGTCACTTCGTGAGGATTTTCCTTTATCGTAGAGATGAGAAATTGTGCGGCACTCTGTGGCTGAGCCTTTGTCGATGGATCTGGAAGGACGACATTGCCTAGCCCGTTTTCACCGTGGAACAGCCTTGCTTTTCCAGTAAGCTCGCGAACAATCGGCTTCGATGCCCCCTGATAGACAGGAATCTCAGACGCACCCAGCAGCTCGAGCACCTGTAAGGTATTGCGTGTTGCTTCCTCCACCGTGATATTGCCAAAAGTCGTGGTAATTCCACACACTTCAAGCGCAGGCGAGTGAACGGCATAAGCAATCGCCATCGCATCATCAATCCCGGTATCTACATCCAAAATGATTTTTTCCATGCGCTTATACCCCTCCCTGATCCAAAACGGTTTGCAAAAAGCGCTCTGCCTCTGCCATCTCAACCTCAACGCATACGGCCGTATCGGTTCCTACACTCGGTTTTGCCCGTAAATCGGCTAAAATGGCACCGCGTGATAATTCGCTTTTGCATTCGACTGAGAGCTTCATCTGCTCCGTCCGTATTTTATCAGGCGAGAGAGCCGCGAGCATCGCTACCCATGCATGGAGCGCACCACCAGAAACGGCGAATGGCACGTCAGACATCGTCGTTCTATCGATCAGGCCAACTGCTTTTGCGAGACTCCCCAGCGTATGTACTTGCTCTTCCTTCAAACGAAACGAGCTGGTTGTATCTAATGGAACAAGCACAAGTGGCAAGCGGGCTGACAAAACGAGCGCAGCTGCTTCTGGATCACGATACATGTTTGTTTCGGCAATAGCCGTGACGTCTCCTGGTACGCGTATCGCTCCACCCTGCACAACGATTCTCGTAAATTTACGCGCCAACAGTGGATCACGCGTGACAGCCAAAGCTAGCGTCGTCAAACGATCAAACGTCACGAGCGTCAAGTCACTTTCCTCATCCTGCTTCGCTTCTGCAAGGAGCCGTACACCTTCCGAGGTGCTCGTCTCTATGGTTCCTGAGAAAAGGGGCTGCTTGGCACCTGTAACAATTGGAATTTCATAGCCTGGCTGTGCAAAATCAATCAGCTTGCTAGCCAAACTTGACTGCGTGTCACTGCAAATGATTCCTGCCACTTGAACATCAGGCGACCGCAAAGCATACAGCAAGGCCAACCCTTGACCAAATCCACCGCAAAACTCAATAATCAACCGGTGTTTTTTTGCCACAATCTCATCTCCCGCTTCTCGCTATTTCCATTTGTCAAAACCGCTTTTCCTATGCTATCCAAATCCAGAGCAACCGTCAAATATCCAAATGCTCATCTCTACCTTCTCTTCTCTTGCATCGAGCCGTTAACTATTTTACACTTATTCATAACTTCGACAGAAATCGCCATCACGAAAGACTAATGCCCCATGCCATGCAAAAGGAGTATAACGGTCATGCTTTCGTTGAACCACCCAACCATGGATGCTATTTCTCTCACGAAAAACCAACTGATCCAAGCGATTGTGCAGCACCAAACGAAGCCTTATCTGCCTATTTGGGGAGAACTGTTTACAGCTTTGCGGGAAATCCAAAAGGCTGGCCAGCATTCCCAGAAAAATATACACGTCTATTCCATCGAGCCGACAGGCCACCTCTGGTATTTGTACCTGGAGAATGTTTTTTCTGTCGATCTGCCTGGGATGGGCATCACGATTTCTCTCACACAGGAGCAATTGATTGATGCCTTGCTAAAAGGAAGCTTTCAACCTACCCTATCGATAACAGAGCCGTCATGAGAAACGGCTTTTTTTGATGCATTTTGAACAAAAAAAAGCCCCAAGATCAATTCTTGGGAGAGAGTAGTACGTTATATTCACGTGAATAAGCTTATTTTATATCCCACTACTCACTCATTCCAGCTGTACATTCAGGTAATTGTACCTATTATCTCCTATGAGCAAAAAAAAGAGGCGGCCCTTCTGCACAGATTGGGTGCCGCCATCCCGAACTTCCCCAAGTTCGTTCATATTCGAATTGTACTATGAAACAGTCCTATCGAAAAGTGTCAGGTTTTGTTTTCCTGTGAATTATTACAAACCCCTGACGCCTGCTAAAGGCCATCAGGGATCATTCTATTTGCTATCGTTATTGAGCACATCAGCAGCTCTTGGTCCAAAAATGATATACAAATAGACATATTGGCTGACGCTAACTCGAGGAAAGACGAACGCAACACTGGTCTTGCCCTCTTGTTGTCTGACAAAATAACGCAATTTGCTTGTTTTGATCCTTTGCACAATGCGTGTCGCTTCTCGCCATGGTACGGAAAATTGAACGCTTTTTTCCATCAGCACCAACACCTCTCACGGCTAGTATGCCCCGGATTGGTAAAATTACACACTCACTCATACCGTAGTGCGTCAATGGGTTTGAGCTGTGCTGCTTTTCGCGCCGGATACACACCGAAAATGACACCAACCAATGTAGAGGTCAAAAACGCATACATGATCGGCGACAGACTAATCGAGGTAGCCATCTGACCGAGCTTGCTAACCAAAAACGCAGCCCCAACCCCTAAAGCAATGCCAATTACCCCGCCAATCAGACTAAGCGTAACGGCTTCGATCAAAAACTGGCGGAGAATATCTCCCCGCTTGGCTCCAATCGCCTTGCGAATTCCGATCTCCCTTGTCCGCTCCGTGACAGATACAAGCATAATGTTCATCACGCCGATCCCGCCAACAATCAGCGAGATCGCGGCAATACCAGATAAAAGTGCAGTCATCGAGCTGGATACGGACTGTGCTGTACTTAAAATGTCTGACTGGGACGTGATGCGGAAATCATCGGCAGCTTGTGGCCGTAGTTTGTGATTGGCACGAAGGGCTTGCTGAATATCTTGTTGCGCCTTCTCCATCAAGTCCGACGACGCTGCCGAGACGTAGATCGAGCCCACGTTTTTGCCTCCGGTCAACCTGTTCATCGCAGTGGTAATCGGAATGATGATCCGATCATCGTTGTTTGTCATGCCTGAGCTTCCCTGGCTCTGCAATACGCCGATGATCGTAAACGGAATCCGGTTGATCTGAACGGTTTGCCCTACTGGATTTGCTCCTTTAAACAGGTTACTGACCACCTCTGTCCCCACGACAGCCACGTTGTATTGCATCTTCACTTCAAAGTTGCTAAAGAAGCGCCCTTGTCCCACCTCTACATTCCTCACCTGGGGGAAATCGGCTGACGTCCCCTCGAGCATACTGGAATAGTTATTGCTTCCCCAGACAATCTGCCCCCGGGCATTGACGCTGGGAGCCACACCCGAAATGGACTCTTTTTGCGTCAGGATTTCTGCATCTGCCATCGTCAACGTATTCAGAGAGCCAGCCCCAAGGCTTACCCTGCCTTGTGTCGCCTGACCAGGTGTGACAATCAGCAGGTTGCTCCCTAAACCATTGATCTGCGACGCAACAGACGTGGAAGTTCCTTCGCCGATCGCCACCATCGCAATAACAGCAGCCACACCGATGATAATTCCCAGCATCGTGAGAACGGAGCGCAAGCCATTTGCCCTGATGCTGCGAAAGGAAATGCGTACACATTCAAGAAAGCTCATCTGCTCTACCCTCCATCGACGCCCTCCTGCGATCCTCCACCGCTTCATCCGCGATGATTTGCCCATCACGAAACCGGACGATCCTCTTGGCATACTCCGCAATATCAGGTTCATGTGTCACCAAAATAACCGTTTTGCCCGCATCGTTCAGCTTTTGAAAAATACCCATGATCTCTTCACTCGTCTTTGTGTCCAGCGCTCCTGTCGGCTCATCTGCCAGCAGAATGACAGGATCATTGACGAGAGCTCGCGCGATCGACACGCGTTGCTGTTGTCCACCTGACAGCTCATTGGGCTTGTTGTTCAATCGCTCTGCCAGTCCGACACTCGTTAATGCCCAGATGGCTTTTTCTCTTCGTTCCCGTGCAGGCGCGCCTCCATATAAAAGGGGCAGCTCTACATTTTCAACTGCGGTCGTACGTGGTAACAGATTGAAATTTTGAAAAACAAATCCGATTTTTTGATTGCGGATGACTGCTAATTCATCATCATGTGCTAGTGATACAGGATAGCCATCTAAAAAAAATTCTCCCGAGGTAGGCTTATCCAGGCAGCCAATCACATTCATCATCGAAGACTTGCCTGAACCAGACGGCCCCATGATTGCCACGAAATCCCCTTCCTCAATCGACAAGCTGACACCCCTGAGCGCATAAATCTCCTGATCTCCGATGACGTACTGTTTTCTCAGCTCTTCTATTTGAATGACCGGTTTCATCTGCCTACCGTCCCCTTATCTGGACGCCGCCCATTCCGCCGAATCCTGGCATACCGCCGCCCATTCGATTTCCATTTTGATTCGTTCCGGACGAGGTCTGTGTATTCACGAGGATGACGACACGCTCTCCTTCGGTAAGCCCCTCCGTCACCTCTACCTGATCGGCAGTGAAGTACCCCATTTTAATTGGAACAAATCGATACGGCATATTGGCTCTGCCCGCTTTGCCTCCACTGCGGTTATTCGCTTGCTTCGCCTCAACCTGATTCTCTTCCGCTCCTTCTTCAGCTTGTTGTGCAGTAGCATCCCGTAGCACATACACGCCATCCTTATTATTTTGCGTTTGCAGCGCTTGCGCAGGTACCACGAGCACATTTTTATGGGTTCCTCGTTCGATCGCGACATTCATCGTCATCCCGATCTTCAATTTGTTATCCTGATTTGCCACAGACAAAAGCACATCGTAAGTGGTGACTCCAGCGTCCGTTTTCGCTTCTGGATAGATCAGCTTTACTTTTCCACGGAACGTCTCGTCCGCATAAGAACTCGTCGTAAACGTCACAGGCAAGCCTTCCTGCACTTTTCCGATATCGCTCTGGCTAATTTGTGCCACTACCTCTAAATCTCCGCTATTCGAATTATCCATGATAATGAAATCATTGCCGGGTATTTCTCCTACATTGCCGTTTACCTGGACGACCACTCCATCCATCGGCGCTTTCAAGGTGACTGCCCTCCATGCCTTTTGTGCCTGTTGCAGCCCCGCTTTTGCCTGTTCTACCGCTGCTTTGGCCGATAACACTGTGGCAGCATCTGGGCCTTCATTGGCTTCCTGTAACGCTTCTTGCGCTGTTTGATACGCAGCCAGTGCTTGCTCTACCTTCACACCGGCCTGTCCTGTCGTCTGTCTGGCTGTCAGCATGGCCGTGTTGTAATCGCGCTGGGCTTGGTCCAACGAGGCCTGGGCACTGTCGAATTCACTCTTGGCAATCGCACCTGCCGCGAACAAGACCTGCTGGGAAGTGTACGTCTTCTGGGCACTCGCCAGGCTTGCCTTTGCCTTCTCCACGTCATTCGCCGCTTTTTTCCCGTCAATGTTTTGCTTTGCGAGCTCCCATTCGTTCTTTGTCTGATTGACGGCGGCTTGCAAAGAAGTGATTTCTGCGGGACTCTTGCGCTTTTGTGCCTCCTCTAGCCTGGCTTGCGCCGATAAAAGATTTGCTTCCGCATTCGTCACCTGGATTCTCGCTACGGAATCGTCCATCGTCGCCAGAACTTGCCCTGCCTTTACCGCATCACCAACGCCGACCTGAATGGTAGAGATCGCATCCTTCGCTTCTTCTGCATCTGAAAACGAGAGAGACGAGCGCTTGGAAGCCTGGACCGTGCCTGATGCCTGCACGACTTCTGAGATGTCTCCCCTTTTTACCGTCTCCACTTGAAAAGCGGCCTGCGCCGTTTGCGGGGTAAAAAACGACTGATAGCTGAAGATACCGCCTGAAACAATCACGACCCCGACAGCCAAAGCCCCAACAATCCATCTTCTCTTGTTGCTTCCTGCCCTCGAAAACAACTCTCTCTTTTTCTCCTTGTGAGTCACGCTCAGTCCTCCTACTGTCTGCTTGATTGAAGACTTGTCTTTTTGGTTGCGATCACTATACGGAACGAATACGTCAGGGAAAAGTCAGATGAAAACACAAAAAAAACGACCAGATAACCAGGTCGTTTTATGATCATGCATGGATTATTTGCGCAAAATCAACGTGAAGGTGCTGCCTGACGCCGTACTCTCAGTCAGAATCAATATACCTCCTAACGCTTGGGCAATCATTCTGCTAAAAGACAAACCAAGCCCCAGCCCACGGACGATGTGCTTCTTGTCCTCGCCTCGGTAGAATCGCTCGAAAATCAAAGACTGTTCTTCTATTGGTATCCCACGTCCATTGTCCTTCACGTCAATGCGAATCTCCTCTGCTGATGCAGATAGTGACACGACGATCCGCCCTTCCGATTCCATCGCTTGTGCTGCATTGTTTAGGAGATTGTACATGATTTGCTGTACACGCAACGGGTCGGTATCTATCATGATCGGATCAGGGGTACTTTCGATGTGCAGGCTGAGCTTCTCTTCTTCTTGCAAAATTCTCCATTGGTGCGTAATTTCCCGGATCAGCTCCTGCATGTTTTGAGGTTGCCTGCGAATGCGAATGTCACCGACTGCAAAAGAGTTAAAATCGAGCAAATCCTCTACCATCTTTATCAGACGTGTCGTTTCCTTCGTGCAAATATCCAAAAACTCCTTGGCTTCCTCACCGCTCACAACCTCTTCCCTCACGGCTTGCACCAGCCCACTGATGGACGTAACAGGTGTTTTGAGTTCGTGGGTTACCCCTGCCAACAATTCTGTACGCATCATTTCCAGCTGCTTCAATCGCTCTGCCATTTCTTCAAAGGAATGGATCAGTTCATACACTTCTTGTTCGCGCTTATTTTTATCCAATTGAATCTCGTAGTTTCCCATTACGATTTGCTTGGCAGCGTCTGCCACATCCTTAATCGGCTGAGACAGCTTTTTCGTCAGCAAATAAATGACGAGCCAACCAAGCAAACCGAGACCTAGAAGCATGATCGCAAGCAATTGGAATTCGGTCATGCTGCGTATCAGCTGTTTTTGTGGGGTGAACAGCATGACCCATCCGACCACTCGCTCATCAACCTTAATGCTTTCCTTCACGAAAAGCACTTCGTCTCCCCGCGCAAGCTCAAACTGTGACAGGCTGTCATTCGCTTCCACCAGATCAGGCGCGAGGCGCTTCAGTTCACTAGAAAAAGGACCAGGTACGCCAAATACTGGTTGTTTGTGTTCATCCAGGATCATCATCATTGGCTTGTAATTGACTCCGAGTGACTCCTGGCGACTGTCCACAATACGAAACAAGAACGGAGCCATTTTTACCTTGCCTTCCATATCAACGACCCGATCCGCTACTTCTGCTGCCATCAGTCTCATAAAATCAAGGCGTTTTTGAGTCTCGCTATAAGAAATCCAGTAGCTGGATGCAATCCCGATCACGAAAAGGCCGATACACAAAATGATCAAGTATCGCGTCGTCCAATAGCGAAACAAAGAGGTGCGTTTTTTCTCACTCATATACGCACAGCTTGTAGCCCAAGCCACGATAAGTACGGATTTCCCCTTCGGATGTCGGCCAATTCTCCAAAGATCGCCGGATGCGCTTGATCGCGAGGTCTACTGCGCGATCACTTCCTTCGTAATCCATCCCCCACACCTGCTCGATGAGCTGTTCTCTGGTGAACGTCTGGTTTTTGTACTGGGCCAAAAATAGAAACAGGCACAAGTCCTTTGGCGTAAACGCAAGTTCAATGCCGTGCAGCATCACAGAATATGCCTTGAAGTCGACTTTCAGACTGCCAAACTGCTTCACATGATTGCCTTCTATCAATTGTTTCGAGCGACGTAATACTGCATGTACGCGAGCGACCACTTCGTCGGCAATAAAGGGCTTGGTGATATAGTCATCGGCGCCTTTGTTCAAGCCCGCCAACTTGTTATCGATTTGTCCCAACGCTGTCAGCATGATGACAGGACACGAGCTTTTCGCCCGAATATATTCGAGAATACTCCATCCGCTTCGTCCAGGCAGCATCACATCCAGCAAAACGAGCGCAGGACTGTGTGAATCAAACTTCCGTTCTGCTTCCTCGCCGTTAAATGCCTGTTCAACCCGAAAGTTGTTTTTTTCCAAGTACGCCTTCAATACCCGAGAGATGGGTAGTTCGTCTTCCACGATTAAGATATTATGCGTGCTCGTACTCTCCCCTCTGCTCGGACTCATCCTCTCTTTAGCGTAGGACATGAATATGTCAAGCAGATGTCTGGAAGGAAGCATACTTTGTAAGTAAAATAAAGAGAAGTGAATGCAAATAGGGAGGTTTTTCTCATGAAACGCTTAAGTGCGGAAGAAAAAAACGGTTTGTATAAAGCCATCAGCAATCGTCGCGATATTCGTACCTTTCGCCAAGACCCTGTCTCCCCGGATAAGCTCGCCATGATCTTGGCCGCTGCCCACCATGCTCCTTCTGTCGGATTCATGCAGCCTTGGAATTTTGTCCTGGTAGAAGACGACGCAACCAAGCAAGCTCTGGCAGAATGTGCGGATAAAGAACGCCGGGCGCTTGCCATCCACTACGAAGGAACAGGACGAGAGTCGACCTTTTTGGAGTTGAAAATTCAAGGGATCAAGGAAGCGCCTGTCACCATCTGTGTCACTTGTGATCCTACACGTGGCGGAGACCATGTACTCGGACGCAATTCCATCCCGGAAACAGATATTATGTCGGTCAGCTGTGCAATCCAAAACATGTGGCTGGCGGCCTACGCCGAAGATTTGGCGATGGGCTGGGTCAGTTTTTACAAGAAGGCCGACGTGCGTCGTATCCTGAACATACCGCCGCATATCGATCCTGTCGCATTGCTGTCGATCGGCTACACAGATCATTATCCCGAACGTCCACTCTTGGAGCTGCACCAATGGAGACAACGTGAGGACCTGCAACAGTTGATTTATCGAGAGCAGTGGGGAAATAAAGCGTAAGCCTTGACCCTGTACGAAAGCAAGGGCGCTGCTACTGCGGCACCCTTTTTTCACAAAAAAAAGACCGCCTGATAAACAGGCAGCCCAGAGAAATGGAGGGGGTAGTACGTGATTCACGGTATCTTCCTGACGTGCTAGGATACGAGGAAGGTTTCACAATTTACGTGACTCACGAACATCGAACTAGCAAAATGGGAAATTTCACCTGACACGGAGCTCTTCCTCTCTGCTCGAATATACCTAGCGAATCGATTTATATGCGTGGACGCGTCCGGTTTGTCGGAATGGCCGCAAGCGGATCATCCGGCCAGTAATGCTTGGGATAACGTCCCTTTAAATCTTTTTTCACCTCAAAATACGCATGTGCCCAAAAGCTCGCCAAGTCCCGTGTCACCTGTACCGGACGATGCGCTGGCGAAAGCAGGTGCAATGTCAGTGGGACTCTGCCTCTGCCTATTCGCGGGGAGTCTTGCCAACCAAACAACTCCTGTAGCCGGATCGAAAGCACTGGAGCCGCTGGATTGCTGTAATCGACAGGAATTTTGGAACCGCTCGGGACGATCACATGAGTCGGAGCGTGCTCGTCTAGCTGTCTTCGCTGCTCCCATGAGAGCATACTCTCTAGCAACGTCGTCACCGACAGCGACTGTAGGTCTTCCTTTCTTTTGAAACCATACACATGGGGAGCGAGCCATTCCTCCAAGGAAGCAAGCAGTGACTCATCTTCCACATTCGGCCAGTCTTCCTCCAGACGATGCATAAACAACAAACGCTCCCGATACTGTCTCGCCTGCCGATTCCACGGCAAAATCTCCAAGCCTTCTCCTTTTATTCCGTCCAAAAACGCTGTTAACACCTCATCTGGAGAAGACTCCGCAGGCATATCCGCCAACAGGATCGCGCCCAACCGTTTTTGCTTGCGGCTGCGAACTGCCCCAGCTGAATGCTCCCACCATACGTTCATTCGTTCAGTAATCTGCATCGCACAATCCTTCAACAGCTCGCTTTCTTCCACGCTAGCCGCCAGTAATATCCGACTATCTGCACCTTGATCATCGAGTTCTGCTGCCACAATATACGGCGAAGCCACCAGTGGTTGCTGCACGGAAAAAGCCGCCCCACGCCCATTGCGAAGCAAATAACGTCCATCCGCCCTTCGCTGGGCAATCCGGTCCGGGTACGCAAACGCCAGCAGTCTTCCCGTCGCTTCTGTACGAGTGGAAGTGCCAGCAGACTGGTTGTTTCCCCATACCCGTTTGAAATGAGCTGCCTCCTTCCAAAGTCTTTGGCATGCTCCTACATCAATCGGAAGCTCCGTTCCACCACTCTGTTTATTTCCTACCCGACGAAGTAGTTCAACACGCGTACGCATATCCGCATCTACTGACGCTTGGCGCCCCCTCACAATATCTCGTTCTTCCAAGAGAACAGCTAGCTCGCAGGCCAGCTCACCTTCCCCCAGCTCATTCGCTTTCTGAATCATGTGACCCAATCTCGGATGCACAGCCATTCCAGCAAGCGCTCGTCCATGTGCTGTGATCTGCTTCCGCTCATCTAATGCGCCCAGTTGGAGCAGCAGCTCTTGAGCCTGTGCCATCGCTGGCTTCGGTGGGGGATTCAGCCAATCCAGCTCGTCCGACGACCCGACTCCCCACAAAGCCAGCTCTAATGCCAACACAGCCAGATCCGCTTCCATGATTTCAGGTGCCTGCTGTGGTATGAGCATACGATCTTCTTGCTCTGTCCACAGTCGAAAACAGACCCCGGGTGCAAGACGTCCAGCCCTTCCACGGCGTTGGTCAGCAGATGCTCTCGATACCTTTGCAGTCTCCAGTCTCGTCATCCCTGTTCGCGGAGAAAAGCGCGGGATCCGTTTTAATCCACTATCAATCACGATGCGCACACCCTCGACAGTCAAGCTTGTCTCGGCAATCGTGGTAGCGAGGACAATTTTGCGTTCTCCTGTTTTCCCAGGCTGGATCGCCTTATCTTGTTCCTCCTGCGACAAATTTCCGTAAAGAGGCGCAATCCGTATGTTCGTGCCCACACCGCTTTGCTCAAGCAACTCTTGCACCCGGTGAATCTCTTTGGCTCCCGGTAAAAAGACAAGCATATCTCCCTCTTCTTGTCTCAACGCCTGAAAGATCATCTGGACAATCGCTTCTTCCAGACGCCCCTGCATCGGGGATGTCAAAAAGCGCGTCTCTACCGGGAACATCCTGCCTTTACTACTGACAATGGGAGCATTCCCCAGCAAGGCTGACACAGGCTCTGCATCGAGTGTAGCGGACATCACGAGTATTCGCAGGTCCTCTCGAAACAAGCTTTGTGCCTGAAGACTAAGGGCCAGCCCTAAATCCGCGTGCAAATTTCGTTCATGGAACTCGTCGAAAATAACAAGACCAACATCAGATAGCTCCGGATCATCCTGTAGCATTCTCGTTAAAATTCCTTCTGTCATCACTTCAATTCGTGTGCCTGGACCTACTCTTGATTCACGCTTGACCCGATATCCGACTGTTTGTCCAACTTCTTCCCCCAGCAAGGCAGCCATGTAGGCAGCGGCTTGACGTGCGGCCAGTCGACGTGGGACCAGCATCACAATTCGACGATTATGTAACCAAGCTTCTTCACGCAAGGCCAGTGGTACCCGCGTCGTCTTCCCCGCACCCGGAGCAGCAACCAACACTGCGTTTGTCTCTTCACGCAGCGTGTTTACCAGCTCGGGCAATACTTCATTTATTGGCAATGCATTCATGTTTTCACCTCATACGAGCAATCATCCCTTTTCATCATACACGATATAGGAATATAGGATGAGTGTGGATCGTAAACGAAAATGACTGAATAATCATTCAACAGTATAATGAATCCATTACTATGGGAGGTGTGCGGTATGATTCACATTCATCACCATGAAGACGTGGCTTGTCTGGAAGGGATTGTTCGCGTAGGGGATTGGGAATCGGCAATCTATGTTTATATGACCGATGGCATGCTGGTTGATACGGGCCCGAAAGTACTCGAGCAAGCTCTCATTCACAGGTTTCTGGAAGCCTCGTTTGATTCGGTCGTATTGACGCACAGTCATGAAGACCATGTCGGTACCGCCTCGTGGATTGCCCAGCACAAGCAGGTCCCTCTTTTCATTCACGAAAAAGGCGTGAACATTTGCTCCCAAAAAGCACTGTACCCATTCTACCGACAGCTGACTTGGGGGATTCGCGATCCGTTTGTGGCCCACCCTTTGGGTGACGTCCATCACTCTCGTTCCCTCGAATGGAAAGTGATGGATACCCCCGGTCATGCCCATGATCATGTAGTTTTGCTGGACGAAATGAACGGTCGCTTGTTCTGCGGCGATCTTTTTATGGGTGTGAAAACGAAGGTTATTTTACGAGAAGAATCAATCCCCACCTTGATGAAGTCCCTTCGAACCGTGCTGGCTTGTGACTTCCAAACAATCTTTTGCGCCCATTCCGGATATCATCCAGACGGGAAAATACGCTTGCAGCAAAAGCTGGAGCATTTGGAGAATCTGTCTGGGGAAATCCTGCGTTTGTATAGCCAAGGGCTTTCTTCCCGCGAAATAAACAAGCAACTGTTTCCTTCTAAACCGCTGATCATCGCGGCTTCTTCTGGCGAGTTTGACTCCCTCTATATCGTAACATCTGTTCTTGCAGAACACCTTCCTTTTCCAACGCCGAATAGTATACTAGAAGGATAATCCTTACAATTCTATTTTTAAAAAAGAGGAGCGTATATGAAAGTCATCACAGTATTCCTTGCACTCATTCTAGGTTTATCTGGTATTTATCCTGCGGTTACACATGCTGCACCGAAATTTCATGATGTCGATCCGAAGAAATACGGCTGGGCCATGAATTCGATCTCCTTCATGGTAGATAAGGGGGTTGTTAGCGGTTATCCTGACGGTCGCTTCCAACCCGAAAGATTGGTAGACAAAGCGGAAATGACCGTCATGATCTATCGCCTGTTTGATCAATACAGACCATACAAAGCTAACAAAAAAACAGATTACAGCAACTATCACATCGAGAAATTTGCTGACGTGCCTAAAAGTCACTGGGCGTACACAGAGATCAGCTCGATCGTCACAAGAGACTGGTGGAACGCTGTCCGATATTCGTCCAATGGCTACTTTTTTTTCCCAGACACGAAACTAAATCGAATTGGTGCGGCAAACGTCCTGCCCGTCTTTATGTTGGAAAACCAAGACATTCCAGCGGCAGAGGTCTTACAAATCCTTTCTGGCATGCGGGATATTCCCATCATCTTGAGTCCGTATTCGCTTGACCCAAACTCGCCTGGACACCTTTTCCAGGAGGATGGTCGGTACAACGAAGATGGGAGAGACCAAACGAACATCCTGTATCCGCTTCTCTTTGGCCAAGATGGCGATGAAATCTTGTTTACGGATGACTACAGCGGAATCCTCGGAACCAACCTCGCCCTTTTGCAAAGAACAGGGATCATGACTGCATGGAACGGCAAGTTCGAGGGTGGAGAAATGCTGACTCGCGCCGAAGCCGTCACTATTTTGCACAGATTTTATAACCATTTGAAGCAGACAGGGACACTCCGCCAATACTCGAGCAAGTAAAAAACCTCCATCCCGGAGGTTTTTTTGCGACACTTTATTCTTTGTCGATCGGATTACTCATACGGTCCTCATACGGGTCGAAATAAATTTGTCCATTGGAGCTAATCACGGCGTAATTCACTTCCTCGACACTCAAGCCTTTTTTGCCCACCTGTGAAAGTAGCCACTCGATGGTTAAGCTATGTTGGCGTAAATTGCTCTGGATGATTTGACCATCCATGATCAATTCAATCGGGAATATCTGTCTCTTCCCCATTTTCAGTTTCAAGTCCCCGCGAGTAACAGGTAAAAATTGCGGTTTTCTCAGGACGGATATCTCTCCATTCAACTCCAGCACAGCATATTGAACTTCTTCGATATTAAAAATGTTTCTTTCCCGCAGCTCTTGATTCAGCGTATCCAAAGACAGCTTTTGCTTGCGCATGTTATCTTCGAGAATTCTTCCTTCCTGGATGACCACCGTCGGCTGGCCCGAAAACCATTTTCGCATTTTCCGGTTTTTCAGGGAGAGAATCATCAACAAATAGGCGATACCACCAAAAGTGAGTAATGTCACGAGCATGTGCGATATTTTGGCCATGTTGTTAAAGGCAAGATTTGCTGTCAGCGCCCCCAAGGTGATCGCCGCGACAAAATCGTGATACGTCATTTGCGCAATCGTCTGCTTGCCCAAGATTCTAGTAATGATCATCATGATGGCAAAAGCCAGCAGTGCTCTCGCAATTACTTCCACAATAGATTCCATGCTCCACCCCGGGGATGACGAAATTTTGCACCATACCCCAATTATAGCCATGTTTATCAATGGAAAACCTATCATGACCGTTTCGCATACAGACATTTCCTACAAATTCTTCTACAATAGAAAAAAATCATACCCATGGAAAGGAATGAAAATGATATGGCGATCAAAAAGCTGGAGCATGTGGGCTTGATGGTAAAAGATTTGAACGCCTCAGTTGCCTTTTACACCGAAGTGATTGGAATGGAGCTAAAAGGAAAGCTCGCTCATTCCAACGGAGTTATTACGCTTGCTTTTCTTGGATTTCCGGGAAGCACTGAGACAGAGCTGGAGCTCATTCATGGATACAGCGATTCCCTTCCGGTAGAGGGCAAAGTCCACCACCTGGCGTTTGCTGTGGACAACCTCGAAGCTGAAATCGACCGTTTGAAGCAACGACATGTAACCTTTATCGATCAGGAAATAACCACCTTGCCGAACGGCTCGCGTTATATGTTCTTCAAAGGTCCGGATGGGGAGTGGCTGGAGTTGTTTGAAAGCACAAGAACGTAGAGGGAAAAGATTCGCCTTTTCCTTCTACGTCCCCTCTTCTATTTTACTTTGATTTCTTTTCTACGTCCCATATACCACTGATAAAATCCTTCCGCCAACTCTATCGGCACATCTGCTACCCCTCTATGACTCACTGGTTTGGCACGATTGACTGTTTTGATCGAAGCAAGCCCTAGCTGCTTTTGCAGGAGGCCTCTTTTGACGTTGACCTCAATAATCTTTTCTCGTTTGGAGATATATAAGGTCGTAGTTAGGCTCCCTGTTTGGAACTGAATAAAATGATCATTCAAGATGTATCGCGTGTTGTAGAATTCAATGACTTCGAAGGCTAGGATGATCAGTGTCAACGCAATGGATATAACCCACCAGGCTTGCTCCCACCCCAACATATTCGGCTTGAAATAAAAAAGTGCACCTGTGCCTATAAGCCAAATCCAGCTCGATCTGACCAAGCGAACCCATAACGATTTTATGGGGAGACTCGTCATTTTTTCCGTCACTTCATACGCAGGCAATATTTCTGCGATCATCTCATACGCACGTTTTATTGGTAGAAATGGATAGAGGGAGCTGACATCCTGTTTATCCTTATCCGAATCACTATCCCCGCCAACAACCGTCAGCTTGACTTCGGCGAGACCCAACATGCGCTTTAGCAAGGATTGTTTGATTTTAATCGCTTGCACTCTCTCTTTTGCGATCGAAAAAGTCGTTTCTTCAATGACTCCTTTGGCAATGTAAATCCGGTCGTGATCTGAAGAAATCTCGTATTTTCCGTAACGAATATAAGTCGTAACCAGGCCGAATATGATGGACAGGACGAGTAGTCCAACGGCTGTTAGCGTGATCCATGTCCACGAGCTCATTATCAGCGAATAAATACCTACTACCTGCTCCTCCACGTCGATATATTCGGTGAGTTTGAAGTACGCCCAAATCAGTAACGTAATCATCCCGAGGAAGCTGAGAGAAGTGAAGGAAGCCTTGATAATCTCTTTTTTCGTTGGCGTAAAGTGTATGACTCGCTCAGGAGTGATATACGGTGTACCGATTTCCTCCGTGGAATCTCCTGCTTTCCCTTCAGCCTCAGACTCTTTCTCTAATCGCACTGCCTGTTTCGTGTAGGCCTCCAGTCGATCTGCTTCGTTTACAGAAATCACCGCGAATTCCACTCTAGAATCATCGCCAACCATCCCTGTCTCAAACCGGATAGAAGTCACTTTAAAAATCCGGTGCAGCAACGTCGTATGTCGATTGACGTTTTGGATTTTGCTAAAGGGGATCGTTTGCTTTTTCTTCGTAAGAATCCCTTCGTAAAGATGGAAAGCCGTATCATCCAGCCTATACTTATACGAAACCCATTTCAAAAGCAGATAGGCCAGCATCCCTCCTACATAGATGTAAAAAGCAATTCTCCCGTATGTAATGAATGCGTTTGTCGCGTCATGGTTGAACACAAACAGAATCAACGCAGGAAAAAACAGATGCTTAACTTGGATGATGAGATCAAAAAGGATCGTTAGTGGATGGTATCGTTTTGCTTCCATCACTACTCCACTTCCTTTAATTTGGCGTAGTGTGCAATCTGTTCTCTCAATTGAGAAGCGACATCCCCCGGCAACCCTGGAATTTCGTGTGAGGAGCCCATTGTTTTAATCGAGATGGTGTACAGCCCGTACTTTCGCAAAATTGGTCCTTGTTTCGTAGAGACTGCTTGAATTTTCGTCATGGGAACAAGGAAATGTTTCTCTGTGATCACCCCGAATTTCATTTGCAGGAAATCCTCATCGATATCATACCGCCAGCTTTTATATAAAAAATACGGCTCGACAAAAGACCAGATCGTCGCGATCACACCGATAACGAGCAATCCGTGCAAACACCATCCCATCCATTCCTTCCAGGCAAAACGATTATCTAGATAATAAAGAACGGTCAAAATAACAAGCCCGATTACAACCGTAATCCCCGCAGTAATAAGCTCTACCTTGAACGCATCCTTGGACAAGCTCTTCTGTGGTGCGCTAATTCGAGAAGGCATATCATCACTCCTGTATGTTTATTCCACTGTCCATGCTCCCTTTATTTCATACGTAAAACATTCCGTCTGGTTTCTACGAACGAATCGGCAATTTTTCATGCAGCAAACGAATACTCTTATGCCGTTCGAATCATACTAAATAATGGAGAAAACGGCTTGTAAAAATTATCACATTATAATCATTATAAAAAACTTGACTTACTGAATCATTTATTAAATAATAATCATTGTAAATTATATTCAAGCATGCCTCGTTACGCATGTCCTGAATATGTACTATACAAAAAACATATAAAGGAGCTAACACTATGTCACTCATCGGAACTGAAGTATTGCCTTTTAAAGCACAAGCATTCCAAAAAGGTAAATTTCTCGAAGTAACTGAAGCAAACTTCAAAGGTCAATGGAGCGTAGTTTGCTTCTACCCAGCAGACTTCACTTTCGTTTGCCCTACTGAACTCGAAGATCTGCAAAACCAATATGCAACTTTGAAAGAACTCGGTGTTGAAGTATACTCCGTTTCTACAGATACTCACTTCACTCATAAAGCATGGCACGCAAGCTCTGAAGCAATCAGCAAAGTAGAATACATCATGATCGGTGACCCTTCCCATGTGATCTCCCGCAACTTCGACGTATTGATCGAAGCTGAAGGTCTGGCAGATCGCGGTACATTCATCATCGACCCAGACGGTGTCATCCAAGCTGTTGAGATTACTGCAGGTGGCATTGGCCGTGATGCAAGTGCTCTGATCAACAAAATCAAAGCAGCACAATATGTTCGCAACAATCCAGGTGAAGTTTGCCCAGCTAAATGGCAAGAAGGTGGCAAAACACTGAAACCAAGCCTTGATCTCGTAGGCAAAATCTAAGGTGTGATATAAAATGGCCCTTGACCAAGAAATCAAAGCGCAACTAGAACAATATCTCGAGCTCTTGGAAGGCGATATTGTACTCAAAGTCAGTGCAGGCACGGATGAGGCATCCTCAGAGATGCTTGCACTGATTGATGAGCTAGCCAGCATGTCTTTGAAGATCAGTGTGGAGAAAGCAGAACTCACTCGCACACCTAGCTTTAGCGTAAACCGTGTCGGCGAAGATACTGGCGTTGTTTTTGCCGGTACTCCGCTGGGTCACGAATTTACTTCCTTGGTATTGGCTCTCTTGCAGGTTAGCGGAAGAGCTCCAAAGGTCGAGCAAAGTGTCATTGATCAAATCAAAGACCTTCGTGGTGAATATAAGTTCGAATCTTACATCAGCTTGAGTTGCCACAATTGTCCAGATGTTGTCCAAGCTCTGAACTTGATGAGTATCTTCAATCCTGGTATTACTCATACAATGATTGACGGTGCCGTATTCAAGGACGAGGTAGAGAGCAAAAACGTGATGGCTGTGCCAAGCGTTTTCCTCAACGGTGAATTTTTCGAAAGCGGCCGTATGACCGTGGAAGAAATTCTTGCCAAGCTGGGTTCTGCTCCGGACGCATCCGAGTTTGACAATAAAGACCCCTATGATGTACTTGTTGTTGGCGGTGGCCCAGCAGGTGCTAGTGCGGCGATTTATGCAGCACGTAAAGGGATTCGTACTGGTCTCGTTGCTGAACGCCTTGGCGGTCAAGTCAATGACACATTGGGCATTGAGAACTTCATCAGTGTGAAATACATTGAAGGTCCTCAGCTCGCAGCCAACTTGGAAAAGCAAGTAAAAGAGTATGGCATTGATGTCATGAAGCTGCAACGTGCCAAGCGTTTGGAGAAGAAGGATCTGATCGAAGTCGAACTCGAAAACGGCGCTGTTCTGAAGAGTAAGACAGTCATCTTGTCGACAGGTGCTCGTTGGCGGAATCTGGGTGTACCAGGTGAAGCAGAGTTCAAGAACAAGGGTGTAGCTTATTGCCCTCACTGCGATGGTCCTTTGTTCATAGGCAAAGATGTCGCAGTTGTTGGCGGCGGTAATTCAGGTGTGGAAGCAGCGATTGATCTCGCAGGTATTGTGAAGCATGTAACCGTTCTGGAATTCTCGCCAGAACTGAAAGCTGACGCAGTATTGCAAGATCGTCTTTACAGTCTGCCAAATGTCACTGTACTCAAAAACGTTCAAACCAAAGAAATTACGGGTACAGATAAAGTAAACGGCATTTCTTACATCGAGCGTGAGACAGGTGAAACCAAGCACATTGAATTGCAAGGTGTGTTTGTACAGATCGGTCTGGTACCAAATACAGATTGGTTGGGCGAAACGATTGAGCGCACTCGCTTTGGTGAAATCGTAGTAGACAGCCATGGTTCTACAAACATCCCTGGTGTTTTTGCTGCGGGTGATTGCACGAACAGTGCTTATAAACAGATCATCATTTCGATGGGATCTGGAGCTACTGCGGCTTTGGGAGCTTTCGATTATCTCATCCGCAACTAAATAACAAAGCCACTCCTCTTCAAGGGAGTGGCTTTGTTTATTTAGTTGGTTACTTAGTACCCACGTTGATAAACGGAGTAGCTCCACCCGTTACGCTCGGCAGCTTTCCATCCCATTTGCGTATCGCTTCGAGTTGCGCCTCAATCTGTCTGAGCTGAATCAGCTCTGGCGTAACCTCTTGCTTTTGCAGACGCAGTGCTTGTGCCTGTGCTTCTGCTCTTGTGATTTCTTGCTCTTTCTCGATCTTGATCCGCTCCAAATCCAGCTTCGATTTGAGCGCTTGCTGCTCGGCCACCTGCTTGGATTCAATGGCGCGGTTGAATTCATCACTGAAAGTAAACTCGCGAATATTGATTTCGTCGAGGATGATGTTATAATTCGACAGCTTTTTATGCAAGACTTCTTTTACCTTTTGGCTGACCTCAGAACGCTTGGATACCAGTTCTTCTGCTGTGTATTGAGCAGTCACGGCTTTAAATGATTCGGCAATGGCAGGATCAACAATTCGGCTATTGTACTCCAATCCCACTTGCTGATACAGTTTATTGACATTTTCTGCATCCAAATGATGGTTAACAGCAATTGTCGTAGAGACGGTTTGCAGGTCACGTGAAGCAGAAGTCTGGCTCATTTCTGATTTTTGCACCCGCACTTCCATCGGCACCACCGTTTGAATGAACGGAATTTTAAAATGCATGCCTTCTTGTAACACTTTTGGCTGTACCGCTCCCAGTTGCAGCACAACCCCACTATGCCCTGCGGAAATAATCGTAAAAGATTGCGTGCCAAGCAAGACCAACGCAACCAGTATCACAATCGTTGCGATCAGCTTTCCTCCTGCTTGAAAGGGACTCATTTTTACAACATTTTTGTCGCTCATACTCGTCCTCCCTCTATCTATACATGCTCATTCATGTATACGAGAGAGGGGGCTATAAGTTTCAAGAAATTTATGAAAAGTACATGTCATAAGCGCTCTGCTTTCGAAGCTTCTAACAGAACGTGCGCCATGCGCTCTGCCTCAATTTTGCATAGCTCAAATTCGACTTCACCAGATACATGCGAAATCAATTGGATGACTTCCTCACACCCGTGATTGCATATTAAAAACTGTCCCCACCGCACTTCCGAACGTGATACCTTGCGAGCGGAAAAGCCGCTTTGAAAGCCGCCAAGACTCATTTATTTCTCATCTCCATCCCAAAAACAATTATGCATCCCTCTCATCTTACCCTTTCTTTTGTAATCGAGGAAAAGTTGTTTATTGAAGGAGCTTCCCTTTCTCACTACTATAGAGACTAGAAGGGAGATGATTCAAATGCGAGACCCTTATGTACGAAGAGCCGAATGCGGCTCTGAGCAAAGAGTTCTTCTTTCTCTTGGTTCAGAGCCTTTCCCATATTGAGTTGAGGATCTCTTTGCTCATCTATATACGCACATCACGCTATATAGACAGGAGCAAAGCACATGAAATACAAAAATGCACAAGACCTATTGCCAGGCGATCTACTGCGGCAAATTCAGCATTACGTACAAGGAAGTTACTTGTACATCCCGATCCACCACGAAAACAAACGACAATGGGGCGCATCCACAGACACAAAGCAATGGTTAAGCGAGCGTAATCAAGCGATTTGGCAAGCCTATCGCGAAGGGGCTTCTGTCAAAATGCTCGCCCAGAAACATTACTTGACCGAACACAGTATTCGGCGCATTATTCGTGGACATAAATGAGACAGAGAAAAGGTCGACCGTGTGTCTGCTCTACTCTTGCGTTACACTCCTTTTTAAGATGAGTCAGTCAGGAGGGACAACGTATGAACCAGATTCACTTTCTCGCCATTTCGTTTATGTACAATGGATCTGCACAGGTCATTACCCCTGTGCTGCTGCAAGATGAGCATGAACTGATTCTTGTGGACTGTGGTTATCCGGACTTTTTGCCACTGCTTCAGGAGGCCGCACACAAGCAACAGCTTACGCTCGACGACCTTACGAAGGTCATTGTGACGCATCACGATATGGATCACATCGGTTCTTTGGCAGCGTTAAAAAGAACCTATCCCCACCTCGAAATCATCGCCTACGAATCCGAAGCACCGTACATCGCTGGACAAAAGACATCTTTGCGATTGGAACAGGCGCAAGCAACACTGGACCATCTGGCGTCGGGTGAAAAGCAGCACGCTGAGGAATTTATTCGCTTTTTGCGGTCCATCGAGCCCTGTGCGGTTGATCGAACCGTAACGAATCACGAACGCCTGCCTTTGTGCGGCGGCATCGAGATCATTCATACACCTGGACATATGCCGGGACATATTTCATTGTATTTGATCGCAAGCAAAACACTGATTGCTGGTGATGCTGTTGTCATCGAAAACGGTAGACTCGAAATCGCCAATCCGTCCTATACGCTGGATATGCAGGAAGCGATTCGCTCTGTCCGCCGTTTGCTCGATTATGACATCGAGCAGTTGATTTGCTATCACGGTGGATCGTTTCAGGGGGACGTCAAGAAAGCGCTGCGGGAACTACTCCAAGCCTACGACCCGACCCAGGAGGTTTTAAACGGATGAAACAGAACAAATACGATGAGCCAAGTTTCTTCACCACCTACAGTCAAATGGCCCGTTCGGTTGAGGGACTGAACGCCGCGGGAGAATGGCACGCGTTTCGAGAGCTACTGCCTTCCCTTCGCGAGAAAAAAGTGCTCGACCTAGGCTGCGGCTTCGGCTGGCATTGCCGATATGCGCGTGAGCAGCAGGCCCGCTCTGTTGTGGGTGTGGACCTTTCCGAAAAAATGCTGGCGCGTGCCAAAGAGACGACAACTGATCCCGCCATCGAGTATCTGCGTCTTCCGATTGAAGACATTGATTTTACTCCAGAGGAATTCGACGTCGTCATCAGCTCCTTGGCCATCCATTATGTGGAGCGCTTTGACTTGCTTTGCCAACGTATTTATCACTGTCTTGCTCCTGGAGGTTCCTTCGTTTTCTCCGTGGAGCATCCCGTCTTCACTGCTCTGGCTGGACAGGACTGGCATTACGGACCCGGGGGCGAACGGTTGCATTGGCCAGTGGACAACTATCAGCAGGAAGGCATCCGACAAACCAACTTTCTGGATCATGAAGTCGTCAAGTATCACCGAACGTTTTCAAGCTATATGAACGATCTCCTTGCTGCCGGATTTTACCTTACAAAAGTCGCTGAGCCTGGTCCTCCTGAGGAAATGCTGGATATACCCGGGATGCGAGACGAAATCCGTCGGCCGATCTTCTTGTTGATCGCCGCCAGCAAACCAGCATCATCCTAACTATTAAAAAGCACCCCGCCCTCCACGTCATTTCCGTGTTTGGACGGGGTGCTCTGTTATTCCCCAGCAGCCTCCAGATTTTTAAACTGGTTGTAAAACAATTGATAGTAGGTACCTTTTTGCTCAATAAGTTCATCGTGACTGCCTTTTTCCACGATCTCTCCCCGATCCACGACCATAATCGTGTCGGCATCCCGAATGGTATTAAGCCTGTGTGCAATCACAAAGCTCGTACGCCCATCCATAATGGTGAGGAGCGCATCCTGGATATTCAGCTCTGTCCGTGTGTCGATGCTGCTTGTTGCCTCATCGAGTATGAGCAGCGAGGGCTTGGCGAGTATGACGCGGGCAATCGCCAAAAGCTGGCGTTGTCCCTGACTCAGGTTGCCCCCATTTTCCGTCAGCATCGTGTCATAACGCATCGGAAGCCGATTGATGAACACATCTGCATTTGCCATTTTCGCAGCGGCTACTACCTCCGTATCTGTCGCATCTGGCTTGCCGTACATAATATTTTCCTTGATCGTACCAGAGAACAAGTACGTATCCTGCAAAACAAAGCCAAAGCTGCGCCGCAAGCTGTCCCGCGAATACTCTCGAATGTCTTTTCCGTCCAAATAAATCGTACCCGAGGTCACATCGTAAAACCGCGTGAGCAAATTCACAATGGTGGTCTTGCCTGCACCCGTCGGTCCGACTAACGCGATGGTACTCCCCGCCTGTGCCTCGAAGCTGATATTTTTCAAAATCAGTTGATCTGGACGATAGCCAAAGCTAACCTGATCGAAAACAACGTGACCCTTAGGCTGTGCGAGCACAGTGGCACCCGGAGAATCCACTGGCTCCTCTTGTTCATCCAACACCTCAAACACCCGCTCCGCCCCAGCAACACCGGATTGAAGCACATTGAAAATGTTGGCGAGGTCGTTCAGCGGACGGACAAACTGGCGGGAATAACTGAGAAAGCTCGCAATCACACCGACTGTGATCAATCCTTTGACAGCGAGAACACCTCCGACAATCGCCACCATGGCAAAGCCGAGGTTGTTAATCACGTTCATGATCGGCATGAGAAAGCCCGTCCAGACTTGTGCCTTCATCCCGATCTTGCTGAGCCGGTCATTGATCGTCGTAAAGTCCTCAATGGCTTTTTGCTCATAATTGAAGGCCTGCACCACCTGAATGCCTGAAATCGTCTCTTCAATGTGTCCATTTAGCTTACCTAGCTCCATCTGCTGATTTTTGAACAGTACGCTCGTTCGTTTGGCAATTGTTCGTGTGAGCAGAAAAACGAGTGGCACCGTGATCAGGCATGCAAGTGTCAGGATCGGAGACAGGACGAGCATCATCACCAGCGAACCGAGGATCACGATCCCCCCTGACATCAATTGCGTTGTCGATTGGGAAATGGAGCTGCTGACGTTGTCGATATCATTTGTGAGCCTGCTCATCAACTCCCCGTGCGTCCGCGAATCGAAATAAGCAATTGGCAGCTTTTGCAGCTTGTCAAAAAGGGATTGCCTCAAGTTCGTGACGATCCGTTGCGAGATGCCTGCCATCAACCAGCTTTGCAAAAACGTCAGTGCCCCATCGAAGATATACGAGCCGAGCAAAGCAAGAATGAGGATAGACAAAAAGCTAAGAGCTTCCTCGCCACCTGTCATCGCATCAATCGACTTTCCGATCAAATAAGGGGCAGACAGCATGAGTAGAGCATCGACAAATACAATGGCGAATACGATCGGCAGCAGCTTCTTTTCTTTGCCAAAAGCTAACCAGAGTCTTTTTAGCGTACCCGAAAAATTTTTAGGCTTACTTACTGGACCTCTGGCAGCACCATGTCCAAAGCCTCGGCCAGGTCTCGGTGAAAAGACAGGTTGTTGTTGCTTCTGTTGACTCACCTTACTTCACCTCCCGGCCGATTTGTGACTGAAAGATTTCCTGATAGACCTGACAAGAGGTCATCAATTCGTCATGCGTACCGATGCCCGCAACTTCACCATTGTCGAGCACGATGATTTTGTCCGCATCCATAACGGAGGTTATTCTCTGTGCAATCAAAATGCAGGTAAGACCAGCCGCATAGGCTCGAAGCGCATCCTTAATCTTCCTTTCTGTTGCCACATCTACCGCGCTTGTACTGTCATCGAGAATGAGGATTTCCGGCTTTTTCACCAAGGCCCTGGCTATGGAAATACGCTGCTTCTGTCCTCCAGAGAAATTGACTCCTCCCTGTCCTACGCGTGTCTCATAGCCTTCAGGAGTGGCGGAGATGAACTCGTGAGCCTGCGCCATACGTGCCGCTTGCTCGACCTCCTCGTGGGTCGCCTCTGCCTTGCCCCAACGAATGTTTTCCATCACCGTGCCCGTAAACAGCATGGTTTTTTGCGGCACAATTGCCATTTTTTCGCGCAATCGCTTCGGTTCGATATCGCGTACATCGATGCCATCTACTCGAATCGTGCCTTCCGTTACATCATAAAACCGTGGAATCAAACCAACCAAACTGCTTTTTCCAGAGCCTGTCGACCCGATAATCCCGACTGTCTCCCCCGGCAGACAAGTAAACGAAATCTGCTTGAGTACTGGCTGACCGCCTTCTCCATCATACGAGAAGCTGACCTCTTCGAAGTCGATGCGTCCCTTTTTGCCTGGAAGCTCGTGAGGTTGCTCCTCCTTCCAGCTCATTTGGTTTTCCTCCGCAAATACTTCTCCGATGCGTCCTGCCGATGCTTTGGCCCGCACAAACATGTTAAATACCAAGGAAATCATCATGAGTGAAAACAGGATTTGCGTCATGTAGTTCGTAAACGCGATGATATGACCGACCTCGATGCTTCCTTGTTCTACGCCAAGCCCCCCAAGCCAGAGGACCGCGACAATTCCGAGATTCATCGTCAGCATAATCGCTGGACTGAAGATCGACATCACCCGCGTAGCCGAGACCGATTTGGACTGCAGCTCTTCGTTTGCCCGTGTAAACTTGCCACGCTCAAAATCAAAGCGATTGAATGCCTTAACGACTCGTACCCCAGATAAATACTCACGCATCGCACCGTTCACTCGGTCGAGTGCTTGCTGTACCTTCAGGAAGAACGGAAAACCGATTTTCATATTCAAGAAAATAAACAGACCCACAATGGGTACGACAATGGCGAGAATCACAGCCAAATCCACGTTCAATTGGGTTGCCATAAACAACCCGCCAATGCACATCAACGGCGCTTTGACGAATATTCGCATCATGCCGTTCACAAACATCTGCACTTGATTGACGTCATTAGTCAGACGTGTCACGAGTGAGGCTCTATCGAACTTGTTCAGGTTTTCAAAGGGTAAGGATTGCACTTTGGAAAACAAATCTGCGCGCAGCTGCGCACCAAAGTTTTGCGACACGTATGTCGCCAGCACATTGCGGATCGATGCCGCGACTGCCCCCAACGCCGTAACGAGCAGCATCAGCCCGCCTGTCTTGAGCACGTAATCCATATCCCGGTTTCCGATACCCGTATCGATAATGTGAGACAGAATCGTCGGCTGCAATAGATCACATACCGCCTCCAAAGCTAAGAAAAACATGGAAATCCCGGCGACTACGCCGTATTTTTTTATGTAGGTTGTGTAGAAGCGCATCCGTTCACCCCATCTGTGTTCTTTACGTACAAGATAACGCTTAGCTAGCGAAATGTCACGAGTGATTGTCAAAATGAAAGTGTGGGAATTCCAGGTTTTTCCTACCATCGTCGTCGAAAATGTTAGGTGATTGATTTTTGGTCGAATGGGAGATGAAAAGATGGTTCAATCACTGTTAAAAGGCATGGAAGGGTTTTTTATACGTGTGACGGACCCAAGCGCGTCTGCAAAATGGTATGAAGAAAAGCTTGGGTGCAGACCTTTGTTTGACCCGGACGGGAATCCACTTGGGATGTGCCAGTATAGAATGGAAAAAAGGGCAAAAAGCTGGAATCTTTTTTCGATCCCGTGCTTTTTGCCCTCAGTTCGTTTTCTTGGTCTATTATTCCTGTGGAACAGCGCCTTGATCCATATGCAAGAACTCCCACAGATGGCCGTCCAAATCTTGAAAGCTCCAGCCGTACATGAAGCCATGGTCAACCGGGTCTTTCGCTGGAGTTGCGCCCGCAGCAAATGCTTTGTTTACGATCTCATCGACTTGCGCTCTACTGTCCGCAGACAACGCGACAATGACCTCGGTACTTCTGGTTGCATCCGTCAGCTCTTTTTTCGTAAACGTTTGGAAAAACTCTTCGACGAGCAGCATGGCAAAAATATTTTCGCCGATTACCATGCATGCTGCCTTTTGATCCGTAAATTGCGGGTTAAATTCATACCCGATCGCCGTAAAAAAGTCGATTGATTTGTTGAGGTCCTTCACCGGTAAATTGACGAAAATTTGTTTGGATTGCAATGCCATGTGTGATTCCTCCTCGGGGTTGTTTTTCCTTGATGTCTATATCCTAGCATTTCCCATTACCCGAGGCTTCTTCTGGATTGCTATTTTGCCATGTAGCCGGGTTCTCCATCAGCTTGTAGACCAATCGGAGCGGACGATGGGTGACGTATACGCTAGTCGCGTCTTCCCGTGACATTGCTTTGCTTTTGTTAGGAAGCGGTTTAGAATCCTCTGCATCCGGAGGAATGATTCCGATCACCTGTTTCCTGTCCACATCAAAGTGAACCGTATAGCCCCCCATATGATGACCTGATGTTTCATTTCTTCATACAAAGAAGCTCCTCCATTCTCTTGCTGTCGGCTGATCGACTACTTTCATATGCGAAAATTTTCTTGGATACCCATTAGTGTCTTGAGCAGGAAAAAGGTTACAGCAGAATGTTTGAAAATGTTCAGGAATGCAACAGCGACGGATGGATCGGGTAGCCTATAATTTACATGAGTCCTGCTACTTTCCTGATAACACAAGAAGTAAGAACGGAGTGACCTGTATGTATAAACGGCTACTAGCTATCCCGATTGCTGCTTTGCTCCTCGTCCTGGCAGCCTGCGGAAATGGTGGACAAACGGGCGATTCAGCGGCAGCAAAACCGACCAGATCGATCACTTACTTAGGCAACACTTATACAATTCCGGCCAGAACCAAAGCTATTGTTTTCGTTGGCTTCCCTGCTTCGTATGAAGATTCTTTCTTGCTGGGAATCCCGCCCGTCGCAGCTACGGTGGATAAAAACGGAAAGTTTCCGGCGGAATATCAAGCCATGATTAGAAATGCCAAGCAGCTCCCCTATCATATAACTGAGAACCTAGGTGAGCTGGTTGCCCTCGAACCTGACGTCATCATGACAACTGACAAGACCTCCAAGGAAGACTTGGCCAAATTACAAACCGCTGCATCCGTCATTCCCGTCTCTACGAACGGAGCTCATTGGCAAGAAAACTTGCGTTTGCTCGCTGATGTTCGTGGAAGAGATGACAATTTGGATACCTTTATAGGGAAAGTGAAGCAAAATGCACAGGAACTCCGCGACAAGCTCGCTCCACTCCCGGAAAAGAAAGTGCTGACGCTGTGGTTCCAAGAAGGCTCCTTTTACGCCTATCCAAAGGATGAACGGTATAATAACCTGTTATATACGGACTTGGCCCTGCCTGTCCCAGATGTCGTCGCGAACATGAAGGAGCGTACCGCACTCTCTATGGATGCTTTGGCAAAAGAAGATCCTAACTACTTGTTTGTGATGGTTAACAAAGAAGACCAGCCCGCTTTCAAGCAGTTGCAAGAGAAGCCTGCATGGAAAAATCTACGTGCAGTCAAAGCTGATCAAATGTACGTGAATGCAGTAGAACCAGGATTAGCTGGTGGCACGGCCTACAGCAACCAACAGTTTTTAAATGCTATTCGAAAACAGATGCTACAGATGAGTGAATAAAAAGATGGGCTTTGCCCATACTATACTCATCGAGCTCGGTGGTGTGTTTTCAATCAGGCTGTAGACCTTTACGGAGGCGATGTGCCATGGATGATTTACACGATCACCTAGTGAGTAAGGGAAACCGTACACTGCTTTAAGCTTCTAACTTCATACTGGAGGTAGATGCGTCGCACGTGATGATCGGTAGCACCTCAAAACTAACGAGCTCGATATATGCCGTCTCCTTTATGGAGGCGGTTTTATTTCTTTTAAAAATCGTTTGTCGGGCTGTTGTGGTGGGGAACAGGAGAAAACGCTCAGCTTCTTGTCCCACCCCCAGGGTAGCGTAAGCTGCCCGGCTCCATGAAAAAAAGCGAAACCCGCGTCCAAAGTCGTCCATTCAGGGGGTGGCTCAGAGGTGGACGCTAAAAGCTTGTTTCGCTTTTTTTCATGGAGCCTCGGTCGGTGTGCCAAAGATCTTCGCTAATTTCTCCTGTTTCCTCTACGAGCTTTCCAGATTAAGACGGGTTTTAAAAGCCTTAAAAGATTGATGAAATGTAAGCAGTAACGCTAGGGAAGAATATTTCCAGACGTAGCGACTTGTGGAGTCCTACCAGCGGGCAACAGAAACGCAACCGTGCCCGTGCTTCGAAGCGGCTACCACTTTTGCGTTTCCCCGCAAATCCCTTCGGAGCGGACAGTCTCAACCCTCAGCAGGACGGAGCCTGGAGCCTAGTCTCGAAATATTCTTCTCTCCACCGCAGCCACATCATATAAACCTTACGTTGTTACTGTATTGCTGTCATCGGGAATGCTGTATATATTGAGATTAAAAAAGGCACTTCATAGGAAGCGCCTAAGATAAAATTACTTCATTGATTCTATTACTTCTAACAAATCTGCCTCATTGATGGAAGGAAGCTCACCTGCCTCAGTTATATTTTCAAATTCAACGTTTGATTGATTAGATCTTAAGCCATTCGAACTGTTCATTTTAAATAATTGATTAGGTGTGTTTGGAATATAAGTATATTTTTTCAATTCGTCATCATATTCGCCACTCAAAAATAGCAGATATTCACCTTTTTCTAACTCGTGATAATTCGCATCAACTACGTTAGCAATCTCTTTATTGTCACCTAAATCTAGACCTATAAGACGATAAAGTTCGATGCTTTCACCTTCAGTTATCTTGGCGTCAGAAAGGTTACTATATAATTTATCCACTTGCACTTCGTATACATTATAAACAACAGTACCCACTTTTTCTTGTCTAAACTCAGATGGTACTTTTCCTTTTATGATTACATTAGCTTTTTTGACTATTTCTTCAGTAGAGTTGAATGTTCTAGATAGAGCAACGCTATGAGAGTTTGAATGGTTGAATTCTTTATACATCAGTGCAGAACCAACACCAGCAATTACTGCTGTCACAGACACAATAGCAATCAGTTTTTTCAATGTTCACACATCCTTTCCATAATTAGTTGTTGTCGTAGAGACCTCGAAGTTCTTTTTTGTCATACTTTGTAGGACCGTGGATATCCCAGTCAAATACATCGTTGTTATCCATTATGGAATCTACACTAGTATCTTCAGGATGAGCAAGACCAAGTGTATGACCGAATTCATGAGTCATAGTTTTTATCGTGTCATCCGTGTCAAGATCGTCACACATAGACCTTACAATTATTATGTTGGCTGACGCATATGGAGATCGATTCATCCTGCCTCTATCATCATATGGTATTCCAAGTCCATATGTACCAAGCCTATAAAGCTCCTTTTCGACTCTTGAATCTGGGTGTTCTACAGAAATATAACCAGTTTCATTAGTGTCTGCTGGCGAAAGGTTGATATTACTGATTGCGTTCCACTGGTCAGCAGCAGACCAAAGTAAATCCGAGTATTTTTCATCTAAATTGATATCTTCATATGTAACATCATAGATGTCCCATTCTCCTCCGAGATAGTCAGCAAATGCACTTGTTGTAAAAAATGAAAGCGAGGCAATGACAGTGAATAAACCAGCAGCAACTTTTTTCCTTTTACGTGACATAAAATATCCTCCTGATCAAGAAAATTTTAACATCAAGCCCATAATATATGACAGAAATAAAATTGTAAATATTTGTAATTATCCGTTTTAATTCTACTAATTGAATGGGATGATAAGTTACTAATTATCTGCTTGCTTTGATGCATTCGACCAGCTTTAAAATTGAAGATTGCATGCAGTTACGCCAGAGAAGAATATTTCCAGACGTAGCGACTTGTGGAGTCCTACCCAGCGGAGAAGGGATTTGCGGGCAACAGAAACGCAACCGTGCCCGCACGACGAAGCGGCTACCACTTTTACGTTTCCCCGCAAATCCCTTCGGAGCGGACAGTCTCAACCCTCAGCAGGACGGAGCCTTGAGCCCAGACTGGAAATATTCTTCTCTTCACCTCAGCCACATAAGTGTCGCTGTAGTGGTGGGGAGGAAACAGGAGAAAACGCTCAGCTTCTTGTCCCACCCACTGGGGGATTCACTGCCCGACTCCATGCAAAAAGCGAAACCGCGTCCAAAGTGGTCCTTTCAGGATGCCTTCTCAGAGGTGGACGCTTAAGGGCGTGTTTCGCTTTTTGCATTCCGTCTCGGTCGGTGTACCAAAGATCTTCGCTGTTTTCTCCTGTTTCCTCTACGAGCTTCCGTGTTTACCGATCTTTTAACGACCTAAAAGATTGAAGTATGTGAGAAATTCCGACAGAGAAGAATATTTCCAGACGTAGCGACTTGTGGAGTCCTACCCAGCGGAGAAGGGATTTGCGGGCAAAAGAAACGCAACCGTGCCCGAGCGACGTAGCGGCTACCACTTTTGCGTTTCCCCGCAAATCCCTTCGGAGCGGACAGTCTCAACCCTCAGCAGGACGGAGCCTGGAGCCCAGACTGGAAATATTCTTCTCCTCACCACAGCCAATACACAGCACATAAAAAAGACCCTTGTCCTAAAACAAAGGTCTTCTCCATTAAAAACTTATTCACCTAAATCAACGTTATGGTACACCTGCTGCACATCGTCCAAGTCTTCCAAAGCATCGATCAGCTTTTCGAATTGCGCTTGTACATCTTCTGTCAGCGTTACTTCGTTTTGTGGCAGCATAGTCAGTTCAGCTACCGTAAACTCTGAAACGCCACCATTTTTGAGTGCTTCTTGTACAGCGTGGAACTGTTCTGCATCTGCGTAAACGATGACAGCACCGTCTTCTTCCAAAATGTCGCGCACGTCTACGTCCGCTTCCATCAAGATTTCCAACACCTCATCAGAGGATTTGCCTTCCAAACCAAATACCGCTGTTGGGTCAAACATATAAGCAACCGAACCGGATACGCCCATGTTACCGCCGTTTTTGTTGAAAGCGGCACGCACTTCAGGAGCTGTGCGGTTTACGTTGTTGGTCAGTGCATCCACGATGATCATGGAACCGTTTGGCCCAAAGCCTTCATAGCGCAGATCGCTAAACGTTTCATCAGAGCCGCCCTTTGCTTTATCAATCGCGCGGTCGATAATCGCTTTCGGTACGCTGTACGTTTTAGCACGCTCCAGGACGACCTTCAGAGCACGGTTGGACTCTGGGTCCGGCTCGCCTTGCTTTGCCGCTACGTAAATTTCCTTCCCGAACCTTGCGTAAATACGACTGGTGCTCGCGTCTTTAGAAGCTTTCTTCTCTTTAATATTGTTCCACTTACGACCCATAATCCCACTCTCTTTCAATATGACAGATTAAATATGAATACTCCGGATTCCTTTTGCACACTAGCCTATTATACCTCAATCTGATGAAGGATGTTAAGCAGTGGAAGAATTTAAAAGCACAGCCCCTGATTAGGAGAGCTGTGCTTTGCTTTTACGAAGCTTATTTCTTGGTCAATCCTTCGTAAATCGTCTTGATATTCCATTCCATCATTTTGATGTACGTATCACCATCTTCTCCCGGCTTTCCGAGCGAATCTGTAAATACTTTCCCGACAATCGGTACACCCGTTTCATTCGATACCATCTCCATGCTGCGCGGATCGATACTCGTCTCTACGAACAGAGCCGGGATTTTCTTCGCACGGATTGTATCGACCACCTGTGTGACCTGCTCTGGTGTTCCTTGGTTCTCAGCGTTGATTTCCCAAATGTATGCCGCTTCAAAATCGTACGCTTCGCTGAAATATTTGAACGCTCCCTCGCTCGTCACAAGCAAACGCTGTTCTTTCGGAATCTGGTTGTACTGCTTAACCGCTTCCTCGTGTAGCGCAGTCAGCTGTTCGATGTACTTCTTGGCGTTTTGCTCATACGTTTCCTTGTGCGCTGGGTCCACCTTGATCAGGGCATTTTTGGCGTTCTCCGCATACTTGATGCCATTGCGTACATCCAGCCAAGCGTGCGGGTCTTCTTCGCTCTCCTTGCCTTTGGTCGTCAAGTGCTTAGCTGCTACGCCTTCACTGAGACGGAACACGGGTGCATCCGGACCTGTTTTGCCTGCTGTGGTCATTAGCTTATCGAACCAGGAGTTACCTGCTTCCAAATTCAGTCCGTTGTAGAAAACCGCGTCTGCATCCGTCGTTTTTTGCACGTCAGCAGGTAGTGGGTCATATTCATGAGGATTGGAGCCAATCGGAGCGAGACTATGAATCTCTACTCGATCTCCCCCAACATTTTTCACGATGTCATACAGAATCGAATACGTGGTTACGACCTGTAGCTTGTCACTCTCTGATTTCGTGGGCTCGTTCGCACTTTGCGGAGCACCACACGCTGCCATTAATACGGTTGCTAGTAGAAAAACGAAAAGCAGATTCCACTTCTTCATGACGATAATTCTCCTTTACTTTAAGAGCTCGATTCGTTTTTGCCGAGCTCGGATTGATTTCCATACCACCCCGTGTTTTCGGGAGAAGAGAAAGGCCAGGAAGAAGAGCACAGTTGCAACCACGACAATCGTGGCACCAGAGGCCAAATTATAGGTAAAACTAAAATAAAGACCAATAACCGAAGACAGCATCCCAAAACCGCCAGCCAAGAAGATCATGATCGACAAACGGTCCGTCAAAAGATAAGCGGTAGCAGCCGGTGTAATCAACATGGCGACTACGAGCACGATTCCTACGGTTTGCAAGGAAGCGACAGTTACCATCGTCAGCAAGGTCATCAGCAAGTAATGAATGAGGTTGTTACGCAAGCCGTAGGCAGCAGCAATGGTCGGATCGAACGAAGTCAGTAACAGTTCTTTGAAAAAAGCGTAGACTGTCACGATGACGATGACCCCGATACCAACCGTCACCCACATATCTGACGAGCGCACAGCTAATACATTCCCGAATAAAATGTGATACAGATCGGTACTGCTTTTCAGCATCGTAACCATGATGATTCCAATTGCAAAGGCGGACGTGAACAAAATTCCAATCGCCGTGTCATTCTTGATGCGGCTATTTTGGCTCACGTAGCCAATTCCAACTGCGGTTAGCACACCCGTTAAAACAGCGCCCACGAAGAAATTGATCCCAAAAGCATAGGAGAGAGCCACCCCAGGCAAAACAGCGTGTGAGATGGCATCCCCCATCAAAGACATTCCGCGCAAGATGATAAAGCTACCGATGACGCCGCAGATTAACCCAACCACTACAGATGTAAACAATGCTTTTTGCAAAAACTCATACTGTCCAATTGCCATCAAGAAATCCATTATGCAAGCACCTCGGTCTTTTCGAGAAATGGGAGTTGATAGGAATATGCTCTCGACATGACTTCTCGATTCAGTACTTCATCGACCGTACCAAACTTGATCAATTCTTTGTTCATGAGAAGAAGCTGATCAAAATACGCATATGCTTTGGACAAGTCATGATGGACGACCACGATTGTTTTATCCTGAAATTGCAGCTCTTTCAAAATGCGAATGATGGTGTCCTCACTCGCTACATCAATCCCCACAAACGGCTCGTCCAGAAGCAGTAGCTCCGGTTTTTGTGCAAGTGCCCTTGCGAGAAAGACACGCTGTTGCTGCCCGCCGGAGAGCTCCCCAATCTGCCTGTCGCGGAAATCCTCCAGCCCTACTCTTCTCAAGCATTCCAGCGCCCACGCTTTTTC
The DNA here is from genome assembly GCF_000010165.1 of Brevibacillus brevis NBRC 100599. NCBI lineage: Bacteria > Bacillati > Bacillota > Bacilli > Caryophanales > Paenibacillaceae > Brevibacillus > Brevibacillus brevis. Next base: position 1,527,505 of record NC_012491.1, on the reverse strand, counting down.
TTTTTTTTTCGGAAATTTGAATAGTCCGACGCTTGGATAGGTTCCGATCAGTACGGTATCCATGACGGTGATCGGAAACGTCCAATCAATCATGCTCCGCTGTGGTACATAGGCGATTTTCTTCCGGAATTCATTTGTCTCTTTCCCAAAAATCCGCACATTCCCCTTGTCTCTCGGAATGAGGTCCAAGAGCGCTTTGATCAGGGTTGACTTCCCTGCCCCGTTTGGACCGATGATTCCAACCATACTCCCTAGCTCAACGTCAAACGAGACATCCCGAACAACTTCGTTCCCAAAGTAGGAGACATGCAAGTCCCTTACCGCGATAGCCGATTCCATGCTTCTTCCCTCCAAATGATAGCCCGTTGTATGATCCCGTCCAGAAAACGATGGTGAAACGGGTAATTCCTATCTGCATATATGCCTACACACAACAATGTAGTCTTGTACCAATAATATTTACTCAAGAAAACTAATGTGGTTATGTATAAAAAAGTTTCCTTAATGCAAAATTAAATGATTTCCATTCTCATGTCAATATCTTCTTTTTTCTGAAATACAAAAAAAGTGCGGCCTTTGTTTAAAAAAGCCAACACTTCCAAAATGTTCCTATCTCGTTCATAATTAAAAGCTTTTTTTCTATAAAAATAAATAAACATATGTGAAACAACAATAGTTATGTTAATATGAACATTATCTGTTTGGTAAAAATCTAAAAATTAAAAACTAACTAAAAATAGAGAGAGGTGGATCGTATGCAGGATCAAAAATTGGAGAGAGGTCTGAAAAACAGACACGTACAACTTATCGCGATCGGCGGAGCAATCGGAACAGGATTATTTTTGGGCGCAGGAAAATCGATTCATTTGGCCGGCCCATCCATCTTATTTGCTTACTTGATTACAGGCATCATCTGCTTTTTAATCATGCGCTCACTCGGGGAGCTCCTCTTGAGCAATTTGAACTACCATTCTTTTGTGGATTTCGTCAAAGACTATTTGGGGAATATGGCCGCATTTGTCACGGGCTGGACTTACTGGTTTTGCTGGATTTCCATCGCCATGGCCGACCTGACAGCTGTTGGTCTTTATACGCAATTTTGGTTTCCGGAAATACCGCAGTGGATGCCAGGCTTAATCGCCCTCGTGATTTTGTTAATCATGAACCTGGCGACCGTGAAGCTTTTTGGAGAAATGGAATTTTGGTTCGCGCTGGTTAAGGTCATCGCGATTCTCGCTCTGATTTTTGTCGGCATTTTCATGATCATCAAGGGCTTTTCTACGAATGCTGGTGCGTCCAGCTTCACCAATCTCTGGAGTCATGGCGGTATGTTCCCGAACGGCTTCAATGGGTTCCTTCTCTCCTTCCAGATGGTCGTGTTCGCATTTGTTGGAATCGAGCTCGTCGGTCTGACAGCCGGTGAAACAGAAGACCCAAAACGAGTCATTCCAAAAGCGATTAACCAAATCCCGATTCGGATTTTGATTTTCTATGTTGGCGCACTCATCGTCATCATGAGCATTTATCCTTGGAACGCGATCAACCCGTTAGAGAGTCCGTTTGTGCAGGTCTTCGCAGCGATTGGCATTGCAGCCGCTGCCGGTATCGTTAACTTTGTCGTACTGACATCTGCCGCTTCCGCATGTAATAGCGCCATTTTCAGTACAAGCCGTATGGTCTACTCCCTTGCCAAAGAAAAGAATGCACCTGTGCCCCTTACCAAACTGACTGCCAATAAGGTTCCGGCAAATGCACTCCTCTTTTCGACGATTGTTATCCTTATCGCCGTTGTCTTGAATTACGTCATGCCAGAAGGCGTATTTACACTGATCACTAGCGTTTCGACCGTTTGCTTTATCTTTATTTGGGGAATTACCGTCATCTGTCATTTGAAATATCGCAAAACGAGACCAGATTTAGCAAAAGCGAATTCGTTTAAAATGCCGCTCTATCCGTTTGCCAACTACCTGATCCTGGCATTCCTGGCCTTCATTCTGGTCGTGCTGGCTCTCGCGGAAGATACACGAGTCGCCTTGTTCATCACACCTGTGTGGTTTATTTTACTCGTTGCGATTTACAAACTGCGGAAAACAAAGACAAATGAAATAGAGGTAGCAGAACACTAAGCAGTGCCTCCTGTTTTCACTTTCAACAACGGTGAAAATGGGAGGTGCTTTATTTTGGTATGTCCTCGTGATAATCCCCTTCAAATACCCCTTCGATCACAAGCCCCTTCTTGCATTTTAGGTAGTACATAAACGGAAAATAGGAGACGCAGCCAAACAAGACTGTACCCACCCCATACAGCAACGGTACAGAAAGCAACTGCAAAATTCCCGCTATCCATCCCTTTACCTGCATACTGAATAGCAATGCTTCCGAAGTGCTCAACTGCCCCATTACGAGTAATAATAAAAAACGGAAGGCCCCATCCAAAATCCCAATTGAAACCCCAGCGCCTACGCACAGCTTTAGGTAGGACGATATTTTTAGGTATTTGACTTTTACTCTCGTCATCCACTGCACCCTCTTTTTCAAAAATTTTTCTAAGAGAAAACTAGCTTCCTTCGCCTCCGATGTGTACGATATGTAAAAAACCAAATCCAGCATGAGGTGATAGTAAACATGACACAGCAACATTCGTCCTTTGCAAGACCTCCACTCGCAGATTGCATTCCTGATCTCGTTGCCTTTTCCAGAGGGGAGAAAAAAGCGACCCTCTTCATCCATAACGGCACTCTCGTCAATGTTCTCTCCGGTGAAATCTTGCCGAATATGTCCATCGCTGTTGTTGGCACCCGTATCGCCTATGTCGGTCCTTTTGTGGAAGGAATGACGGATGAATCCACCACGATCATCGATGCAAAAGGAAAGTATATGGCACCAGGACTGTTAGACGGGCACTGTCATATCGAAAGCAGCATGCTGTCCGTGACGCAGTTCGCCAATGCGGTATTGCCGCTCGGAACGACAGGCGGCTTTTTCGACGCGCATGAGATCTCGAATGTTCTCGGTCTACCCGGTTTGCGAATCATGCTGGATGAGGCGAGACAAACCCCGATGGCTGCTTACATGCAGGTCGCTTCCTGCGTCCCTTCAACGGATGCTTCTTTTGAAACGGCTGGGGCAGAATTCGGACCAGCCGAGGTCGCGGAAGCATTGAGCTGGGGACCCGATATGATCGCACTCGGAGAAGTCATGAATTTCCCTGGTGTTGTGTACGGGGACCCGAAAATGATTGGAGAAATTCAAGCGACACTTCGGGCAGGAAAAGTAGTGGATGGTCACTATACATGGCCGTCAAGTGATCCGCGTCTGGCTGCTTATGCCGCTGCGGGTGTAACCGGCGACCATGAGTGTGTGACCAGCGAAGATGTCGCACAGCGGGTACGCCTTGGCATGTATGCCAAAATGCGCCGCGGCTCAGCCTGGCACGATGTTGCGGCAACGATCAAGGCACACACCGAACAGGGCATTGACTCCCGCCGGATGATGCTCGTGTCCGATGACCGCATCTGTGATTCGTTGAAAGAAGAAGGTCATATGAACTTCATCGTCAGACATGCGATCTCGCAAGGAGTCAAGCCTGTGACTGCCTTCCAGATGGCGACCATTAATACAGCAGAACGATTCGGTGTCGCACGAGATGTAGGTTCGATCGCACCGGGTATCATCGCCGATATCATTTTGCTCGACGGGAATCTGGCTGATGTAAATGTCGTGACGACGATCGCACGCGGTGAAGTAGTGGCGGAAAACGGTGAAATGACGCTCGAGCTTTCTCCGTTCCCTTACCCTGAGTTTGCCATCAACTCTGTGAAAATCAAGGCTGAGCTCACTCCATCTGACTTCATCATCAAGACCCCCGTTCCGTCCGGGACGATCAAGACACGCGTCGCAGTTGTCCGCGAAAATCACGTAGAGACGGAAGAAGTGTTTGTCGATGTGGCTGTCGCAAATGGCGAGCTCCAGATTACGCCCGAGAGTACCTTGTGCAAAATGGCTGTTTTCGAACGCCATGGGAAAACAGGCGGCTCTGGCATCGGGATTGTCGGCAATGTCGGATTTAACCAGCCAGCAGCGATTGCCATGACTGTCGCCCATGACTGCCATAACGTGCTTGTCATCGGAAACGATGATGAGCGGATGGCACAAGCAGCCAATGCTGTGATCAGCATGCAAGGTGGTATCGCTGTCGTGACTGGAGACGGCGAAATGGTGGAGCTTCCGCTGCGTTTAGCTGGACTGATGTCGACCGAGCCTTATGAAACAGTTGTCCAGCAGTCCATGGAGATTAGCCAAGCCTTGGTGAAGGCTGGCTGCACGATGAACTACGCCTTTATGACATTGTCTTTGCTTGCTCTGGTCGTCATACCGACATTGCACATATCGGATACAGGCTTGATTCGCATTTCAGATGCAGGATTTGAGCGAGTATCACTGTTTGTGGAATAACGATGACATCCCCTCTTTTGCGAATGAGCAGAAGAGGGTTTTCTCTTTTCGCTACCCTATTCTTCGACCAACTGAACCACTTTGCCTAATTGATAGAAATAGAAAACCCCACGTGTTTGTACGAGATTCATCTGATCCAGATAGCGCAGCGTTTCCAAAGCGATGTTTCGAGCCTCTTTTACATCCTCTTCGTTCATGCTCGCAATGGCTTCCTTTAACTCCACAACCGATAAAGAATAGACAGCAGGTCGCAGCGTACGAAGCAGCATGATTTTACGGATTTGCGAGCGATTGAAAAGACGATAGCCATTTTTCTCATCGCGGGAAGTCGTAATAAGTCCAACCTTTTCCCAGTGGCGGATGGTTGAGCTGGGCAGAGAAGTCATGGTTGCTACTTCTCCAATCGTCATCCATTCGCTGATTCCAGCTTCCTCCACCTTACCTGCTCGGCCGTCTTCAAGCATCGCCAAATTTCGTTCCGCTAACTGCTTATCCCTCTGCAAATTAGCCTGTACCTCATTCACAAGCCACAGAGCAGCCTGCAACTGTTTATCCTGGATCAGCCGCATCACCTGCGCCGTCACATCCATCCCAAAGCCAGGAGACATGGCTTGAATACAGGTAAAATAAGCGACGTGTTCCTCCGTATATTTCCGGTAGCCGCTCGCTGACCGCTCTACAGGCGGAACCAGCCCATGTGCTTCATAATTTCGCAAGGCGCTTGTACTCAGCTTCAGCTTACGTGCAATATCAATAGGGCGTATGGCAGACAGCCTCCTTCCGATTTTCTTCCATCAAGATTAAAGCTAAGTTGTAAAGTTACTTCAACCGAAATTTGCTTTATTCCTTTTATTTTGGAAAAACCTTTGAATTAGCACGAATGTTGTAAGATGAATGTGAAAAGTGGAGGGAGGCGCATTAACCCATGCACAGAGCAGAATTCGAACGGCAACTAACAACACTCATTCAAAAGGGCTATCCTGAAATGGCGGGCATGACAGCAGAAGAGTTCAGGAAAAGTCTGGTCCCGCTGCAACCACTGGCAGAAGCTCTTCCCATTCAAGAAGACGAACAGCAGGAGGGCCTTATCCCTTTTGTTCTCGTGGTAAAAGGCGATTGGTTCGACGGAGAAAAAGCGATGCAAGCAATCGAGCGGAAAAAGAAAGCTGGCTTCAGTGTCATGGATGCAGAAGAAATCCGGCGATTTACACCCATCGAAAGCATCGAGATTCCTACAGGAATGGCTTACCTGATGACCGGAATTGATACAGGAAATGAGACGCTGAACATCACTCCGAATGACGCGATGCCCATCCTCTTGGAGCAACAGCGTTCTCCGCTCACGCTGGAGGAAGGGATTGCCCTGATCACTCACTTCCCGGATCGGGTAAAGAAAAACAACGGCTTTTCTCTGCTCGGCTCTCGTTGTGGCGACCGACGCGTGACAGCCATGTGGATCAGCGAAAATAAACCGAAGCTAGGCTGGTGCTGGGCCGGCAATCCTCATACGTGGCTCGGTTCAGCTTCCTGCCAAGCTCGTTTGGACGAAAAAAAACCTTGAAGCCTCACTCAAGGTTTTTTCTATCCATGAATCCATCTTCCACAAGCCTGCTTGTTTCCATGCACGCGTGCAATGGAGCTTAGTCTACCTGTGCTTTGGCTGCTCGGTTTTACTGATGAAATCTTTGTAAGCAACAATTTTACGCTCTAGCATACCATCCACATCGATTAAAGTTTTTATTTGTTGCTCAATATAATGTTTATGATCTTCTAAAAGACTCAATCGAGCTGAGGCAGTATGTTCTCCTTCTAAAAACAGGGAAGCGTACTTCTTGATTTTCGAGATAGGCATTTGCGTTTCTTTTAACTTGATAACAAATCGCAGCCATTGAATATGCGAATCGCTATATCGCCTGTCACCGCTTTCATCGCGATCCGGAATCATTATTTTTTCCTTTTCATAATACCGCAGCGTATGTGTGCTTATCCCTAATAGATGTGCCACTTCACCAATCTTGCGCATGAGAACCCTCCGAATAGTTTTTACACCCTTGACTTAGAGTTTACTCTAATCTGTATACTCAATGAAACATTCCATCTCCATGGAAGCTATTGAATAAATTCAGGAGGGATATACATGAATTATACGGTCATTACGGGAGCAAGCTCAGGAATTGGTTTTGAAACCGCTCTGGCATTTGCTGCTCGTGGAAAAAACTTAATTTTAGCAGCTCGTCGAACAGAGGAATTAGAAAAGCTCCAATCAAAAGTGGCTGAAATCAACGCAAAATTGGATGTGGTCATTCGGACAGTTGACTTAAGTGTGCGCGCAAATGTTCATGACTTTTACGACAGTCTAAAGGATTATGAGATTGAGACCTGGATTAACAATGCAGGGTTTGGAAACTTTGCTTCTGTCGGGGAACAAGATTTGAATAAAATTGAGTCCATGCTTCACTTGAATATTGAAGCACTAACGATTCTATCTTCTCGTTATGCTCGTGACTATGCACATGTGAATGGAACGCAAATCATCAATATCTCTTCAGGCGGAGGTTACAGAATCATCGCTAACGCCGTGACCTATTGCGCGACGAAGTTCTATGTTAGTGCCTTTACGGAAGGTCTGGCACAAGAATTGAGGGAGAACGGAGCAGCCATGCAAGCAAAAGTATTGGCACCTGCTGCAACAGAGACCGAGTTTGCGAAGCGTTCCCTTGATATGGATCACTTTGAATATGCTGGTGCAGTTCCTAAGTTCCATACAGCTAAACAAATGGCCGGTTTCTTACTCGATTTATATGACAGTGAGAAGGTCGTTGGAATCGTGAATGGAGCAACATATGAGTTCGAGCTTAGAGATCCAATCTTCACGTATGTACCAAGGCCAAGCAACTAGTTTTTTGTCACTCCTAGACGTTTTCCGCATAAAAAAGAGGATGAGCAAGTCTCATCCCCTTTTTTGTGATTACACCATTACTTTGCAAATATCGTTCGTAAACTCAACCGGGTCTTGAATTGGCAAGCCTTCGATCAAGAGAGCCTGATTGTACAGAAGTGCCGTATACAAATTGACCTTTTCCTTGTCTGTGTCAAATGCACCCTTCAACGACTGGAACACCGCATGGTTCACATTAATCTCCAGTACCTTGTCTGCCTTCACACTCGGATTGTTTGGCATCGCATTCAGGATTTTTTCCATTTCAATCGTCACTTCACCCTCTGTCGACAAGCAGACAGGGTGTGACTTCAAGCGCTTGGAAGCTTTTACAGCTTTGACTTTTCCTTCGAGCAGCGATGCCATATAGTCGAACAGATCTTTGTTGTTCTCGTTTTCGGCTTCGGCTGCTTTTTCTTCTTCGCCCGGTTCGATTCCCAAATCCCCGCTCGATACGGATTTGAATTCCTTTTCCTTGTAGTTCATCATCATTTTGATCGCGAACTCATCGACGTCATCTGTGAAGTACAGGATTTCGTAGCCTTTCTCGGATACGAGCTCAGTTTGCGGCAGCTTCTCGATTCGCTCGATCGACTCGCCGGACGCGTAGTAGATGTACTTTTGATCTTCTGGCATTCTCTCTACATACTCTTGTAGCGTCACCAGCTTTTTCTCTTTGGAAGAGTAGAACATCAGCAGGTCTTGCAATGTTTCTTTATGCGTTCCGTAGTCGCTGTACATGCCGTATTTCAACTGTCTGCCAAATGACTTGTAGAACAGCTCATATTTTTCCCGCTCTGTTTTCAGCAAGCTTTGGAGCTGGCTTTTGATTTTGCTCGTGATGTTTTTCGCAATCAGCTTCAATTGACGGTCATGCTGGAGCATCTCACGGGAAATGTTGAGCGACAGGCTCTCGGAGTCAACCATCCCTTTAACAAAGCTGAAGTAGTCTGGAAGCAGGTCCGCGCATTTGTTCATGATCAGTACGCCGTTCGCATACAGCTCCAAACCTTTTTCGTACTCCTTCGAGTAGTAATCAAATGGCATGCTCTCCGGGATGTACAAAATCGCCTGATAAACAACGGCTCCATCTGCATTAATGTGGATGTGTCCCAGCGGCTTGTCGAAGCCGTAATGCTTGCTCGCATAAAACTGTTCGTAATCCTCTGTTGTCAGCTCGCTTTTATTTTTACGCCAAATCGGAACCATGCTGTTCACGATTTGTTCTTCCGTCACTTGTTCGTATTCGTTTTCGCTGCCCTCTTTTGGCTTATGCTGGGTAATGTCCATTTTGATCGGGTAACGAATGAAGTCGGAGTACTTTTTGATAATCGCTTTTAAACGGTACTCTTCCAAAAACTCGTCGTAGTTCTCTTCTTCTGTATTCTCCTTGATTTCGAGAATGATTTCGGTCCCGACCAAATCTTTGTGACAAGGCTCGATCGTGTAGCCATCCGCACCGCTGGACTCCCATTTGTACCCCGTGTCGCTGCCCAGTGCTTTACTGATGACCGTAACCTTGTCGGCAACCATGAAGGCCGAGTAGAAGCCTACGCCGAATTGACCGATGATGTTGTAGCCATCCTTTGCGTCGTTTTCTTTTTTGAACGCCAACGAACCGCTCTTCGCAATGACACCCAGATTATTTTCCAGTTCATCCTGCGTCATGCCGATCCCGGTATCTGTCAGGGTCAAAGTTCTGGTATCTTTGTTAACCGCTATTTTGATAAAATAGTTCTCTTTATCAAACACCAATTGCTCATCGACGAGCGATTTGTAGTAGATTTTGTCAATCGCGTCACTGGAATTAGAGATCAATTCGCGCAAAAAGATTTCCTTTTGTGTGTAAATTGAATGGATCATCATTTCCAACAGACGTGTAGATTCTGCTTGAAACTGCTTTTTTTCCATGAAAAAATACCCACCCTTCCGGACTTCTTATGTATTCCTTTTTCAATATTAGCACTCTCACCTCGCGAGTGCTATTTACTATTTTTATAACAGTCTTAGATTTTTCTGTCAATATGAACCTGCCAGTCTGTGCGTCCATCTGTGACGAGGTGCCGCCCCTCCTACCGTTACGAACCACAAAAGCGAAGAAGAAACCCTCGGGGTCAATTGCCCAAGGGTCTCCTTTACTTGCTACTGATTATTTCACTGGAATATAGCCCGTTTTTTCTACTAATTCTTGTCCCTGCGGAGACAAAATCCATTCGATCAGTTTCTCTGCATTCGGATTGTCCGTCCCTGCTGTCACTGCGTAAAACTCCGCCGCAAACGGATACGCTCTGTTTTTTATCGTTTCCTTATTAGGCTTAACCCCATCAATAGCGAGTAGACGAATGTTTCCGTTTCGCACCATCTCCGTGGCATAAAACAAGAACGAGTAACCGATGGCATTCGAATAATTTCTGTAGTTGGCTGTTTGCTCAATGATTCCACCCATTCCTGTTACCACGTCTTCTTGTGGCGCTTTCATGAGCTCTTTACCTCCCATGATCTTCTTGAGCATCGTCTGACTCCCGCTATTTTCCGGACGCTGAAAGGCGCGAATGAACTCATACCCACCCCCGACTTCCTCCCAAGAAATGATGTCTCCCGCATAGATGCCCCGAATCTGCTGAGTAGTGAGTCCCTGAACAAGACTCTCTGCATGGACAAAAAAGACAAAGGCTTCCCTTCCGATTGGGGTCAGCTTCAGCTCAACGCCTTTTTCTTTGGCTGCTAGGAGCTGTTCCTCGGAAGGAGCTGCTGCAAAGATGACATCGACTTTGCCATCCAATAAGTTTTCGTACGCTTTTGGCGTTTTGCTTACCATGACTTCGCTGTTCTCAAGGTCGTAATCCTTCTTGGGATAAACAGCCTGCACAAAGGAAGCGTAAAGAGGATACAAGGCAGTCGCCCCATCTATTTTGGGCAAATCAGACTGTAATGACAGTGTCGCAGGTTGATCAAGCTTTTGAATTTTGGAGCCTGTACGAAACGGTTTATATTGTTCCTGATCGACCTCTGCCTCACTGACCATAGGAATGCTATTATGGTAATAGCTGCTGATCTCATATCCTGCAACTGGCAGCGTACAAAAGAGAAAATAGACAAAGAGGGCTCTGTTCCATAACCGACTCTTTTGCGGGGCGAACATTTGCCCGATGATGTAAAGGATAAAAACGACTGTCGTGACAGCGACAAGTAGGGAATAAACTCTTCCCTGTGCGTTCAAGGCAGTCATTACCATCGCCACGACTCCGATCACAGTAATGATCGCACCTAAAACGATACAGCCGAAGACTTTTCCTACCAATTCTTTATTCATTCCTTCTCCTCCCAGTTCTCCTACCGTTATTATAAGTGATTGGAAGAGATTAGGAAGGAGAAGCATACCAAACGAGCCAATTCACTCGACACCTAACCATTCCTTATAGTTTGTTGCCCATTTTTGCAAATCATTAATGAACAGACTGGCGTGATAGCCATCACAAACCGCATGATGGACCTGCAAAGAAACAGGCAATAACGTTTTGCCTTCTTGCTCGAAATACTTTCCGCTCGTAATGATCGGCAGCAAATATCGCCCATCTCCCGTAATATTCAGATTAAACCCACTAAAGCTAACCCAGGGAATACACGAGACAGGGAACGTATAAGGCGGTTCCAACTCTTTTGCCACAAGACCTTTGTTGTCCCCGTACTGCTTCATATCCGCTACGTAATTTTGATAAAACACAGGGAACTCGTCGTCGAATTCCGTCCACATCGTAGAAAAAGTTTGATCGTCCTGGTGAAAAAAAGTATAGCTGGGTATCATGCTCTCCCAATAGCCCAACTCGCCATCCGCATGAAAGGAAGTCCGAAATTCACGATGCGCATTGACAACGTTTGTCACCATATACAGAAAAGCCGGGTACAGCTTCATCCCCTTTTGCCGTAGAGCGGGCAGCAATTCCGTTATATCTATGTTGGCAGTCATACTGAAAGTGCAATTCACTCGGTTCAGATAATGCTCGAAATAAGACCTTCTGCTCCAATTATCTAGATCGATTCGCTGAAATTCCATTGGATATCCCTCCTAAAATCGAAACCATCATGATTTTAGGAGGTGATTTTGCGTGTCCTTTTCATAACACCATCCCCTTCTCCAATCCTGCCTTACCCTTCCAGCATACCATTTGTATCTCTTCCTGACATCAGACTGCCACAAGAAGAGTACCGCTCATTCAAGAGGCAAAGTTATTTTAAATAGAGTCGTATACCGTTGATTTCTTTCAAAATGAATGGTCCCCTGATGTAACGTTATAATTTTTTTACAAATGGCTAGACCGAGTCCGGTGCTATCTTTCACAGGATTGCTCCCTTTTATGAACTCTTCAAAAATGTGTTCCCTAACATCCTTTTGAACACCTATACCGTTATCACCCAACCACAGAACAACGCCGGTCTCTATTTTCTCGCATGAAACGAATAGCTGCGTTCCCGGAGGATTATGTTTTAGTGAGTTACCGATCAAATTCGTAATAACGCGGTTCATATGCATTTTGTCGAACATGACAAACAGCGGCTCCTCTGGAATTTTCACTTCCAACTGAAATCCCCTATCTTCTATTTCCGGATAAAATTCCGCAACAAGCTGCATAAACCACTTACTAATATTCACCTTTTCTTGATCCAGTCTCACGTGCTGGTCTTCCAGCTTTGCCAGTTCGAACAAATTTTGAATCAAATGGGCCATATAAGACGATTTGTCGTTAATATATTGAACATACTGACGCCTTTGCTCTTCTTCTAGCTCCGGCCTATCCAGCAACAACTGAGAATACCCGAATACAGAGGTAATCGGTGTTTTCAGATCATGAGACAAATGCAACAGCATGTTTCTTTTGTTGTTCGCTACCGCTTCTTTCTCTTCAGAGGTCTGCTGTAGTCGTTCTGCCATTCCGTTAAATGCTTCTCGGATTTCTGCAAATTCCATTTCAGCCGAAAATGTAAGCCTCTTCTGATAATTGAAGCCTTCCATCTCTTTAATGCCCTCTACAATTTGCCGGAGAGGCTTCTTCATCTTCAAGACGGAGTACCGGGTGTAGAAATAAAGGGCGATGAACAACAGAACGACAAACAACGCTAGTAAGATTCCAAACGCCAATGATATAATTTCCGACCGCTCAGGAATTTTCCATAACAGAACATAGGTCTCACCCTCTGGCCCTTGCACTTGAAAGGCATGGTAGAAAATTGAATCATCATTTCGCAGTATGTCCACTTTAGCGTACAGCATTCCATCGCTATATGTCATGATATTGTCTTCCTTGTTGCCTTTTACATAGATGACTGTCCCCGATTCATCCACGATCTCGAACCAGCCACCGTACTCGTCTAACAACCGACCATCAATCTTTTCAAAAGGGTACTGGTATATTTTACTGCCGTCCACTCGGGTCAAATCAGGCGATTTATCAAAATAGTTGTCCATCAACAGGTCTGTCCCCAAAAGAGCAATCATAATCGTGCATAAGAACAAACAGCTTATCACAACATAGTGCCGAAAAAACAGTTGTTTTAACGGCGGCTTGTCGGGGATGCTCTCATTTTTTTTCAAAACGGTAGCCTAACCCCCTGATCGTAATAAGATAAACTGGCTTTCTTGGGTTATCCTCAATCTTCTCCCTGAGTTTGCTGATATAGACCATGATGAGGTTTTCATCCCCTATGTATTCCTGCCCCCAAACATGCTCGTAAATGGATGCTTTTGTAAAAACTCTCCCCGCATGCTTCATCAGTAAAGACAAAATCTTGAACTCGTACGATGTCACTTCTTTCTGCTGTCCATTTTTGTACAGCTTACAGCTCACCAAATCGAGCATGACATCGCCAATTTGTATGATTTCATGGTTCTGCTTTTCACCTTTAGAAAATACATCCATTCTTCTGAATAACGCTTGAACTCTGCTGACGACTTCTATGGGGTTAAAAGGCTTCCCCACATAGTCGTCAGCGCCAAGCTGCAGTCCAATAATTTTATCCATATCGTCCGATTTAGCGGACAGGAACAAAAACGGAACTTCGGAAATATGTCGAATCTTTTTTAATAACTCGTATCCATCCATCATCGGCATCATAATATCAGCAATAACCAGATCGATTTGCACGTTTGAGAATACAGCCAGCGCATCAACCCCATTACCTGCTTCATAAGTAGCAAACCCGTAATTTTTCAAATAAATACTGAGTAGTTCACGAATTTGTGCTTCATCGTCGATGATCAGTATCGTTTTGATTGTATTTCCCTCCATCGCCTCATGTCGCAACGAAGCACAAATAAGAAGTCAGAGCTTGTTGTACACTAAAATAATTGGTCTGCGAACCGAGATAGTAACGCAGCCGCTTCTTTCCTTACCATCAGCTGCTCTGATTTATAATCGAGACTGCCATCTCTGCCTTTCACCACTTCTGGTCCGTATAATCCTTTTGCCACTACGAAATGGACTCCCTCTAAAGCCCAAGCATCTGTCCTACCACTCAACTTGGCTTTTTTCGGTTCTGCATGAAGATAGCCAAATGCCATGCGCCATACGATGGATGCTGCTTCTTGACGCGTCAATGGCTCGTTCGGATAAAATTTGCCATCAGCAGATGCTTTTAGTAAACCTAACTCGTAAGCTGATTGAATTTCCCGCGCATACTTGTTACCTGAAAGATCCGTGTAAATCGGTTTATGCTTTGATGGGGCAATACCACTCCACTTGATGAACCAGCCAACAAACTCTCCTTTTGTTATCTGTTGTTCGGGCGAAAAGCGATTGTCTCCTTCCATATCAGCAAAGACACCGATCTGTCTCAGGTGATAAATATAGGACGCATATGGATGGTCATTCTCCACATCCTGATAACGTTGCGGCTCAGGCATTTTTTCTGCCCAACTATCTGATTTTAACTCGTAATAGAAAGCCCGCACATCTCCGTGATCGTTCAGCTTAAAAGCAGCTTTACTACCTTGTTCATCCTGGAATAAGAGTGGCTCCACCTCATATAGGACATGTTCTCCCAGTGAGTCTTTTACAATGAGTTTGCCGCCTTCAGCACGTATACGGGTCGTCCACATCCGGTTTCGCAAATCGCTGTATGTCCCTTCAAACTTCGTGAGTTCTTGTTTCGCTAACTCAAACACTCCCTTTTTCTGCTCATTTTTCGGGTAGTAATGATCCATAAACGCTTTAATCAAAGGTATACGAATTTCGTAGTCCTTATTGACTGTAACAAATACTCCCACTTTTTCTTCCGGGATCAACCACATCCCGGTATGGTATCCTTGTAAATCCCCTGCTTTTTCAATAACATATTGTCCATTGTAATTTTGCTGGTTGGCATATTCGAAACCAAGCGCCATGTTATTCAGCTTTGGATGCACGGAAAGATGAGGTCTGTGCATTTCTGCCGCCGTTTCTTCTTCCATAATCGTCTCATTCCCAAGCTTTCCTTTATTGAGATGAGCAATCATGAATTTAGCCATATCAGAACCAGTTGAGAGCATTCCACCATCAGGAAGCTCAGTTGGTACCATTGCATAAGTCGGGATCGGCTGTCCGATAATATTATAAGGTACAGCCAACTCTTTGACTATTGACGTCAGTCGAAAATCACTATTTTCCATGCCAAGCGGCTTAAAGATGCGTTCCTGCACGTATTCACCAAATGGTTTTCCTGCTACTTGTTCCACAACATAACCTTGAATGTCGAAGCCGAGGTTGTCATATCTGTAAAACTCTCCTGGCTTGCGAATGACATTTGGGAGATTGTCCATAACGAATTTCTTTAAAGGAACCTCCCGTTTCAAGTCGGTTGTTGAACCGTCAGAAGTGTCTCCAAAGTCAAATCCAGTGGAGTTCGTTAACAGATGTTTCATTGTAAGAGGAGTGCCTGTCTTATTCGGAATCCGGGCACCCCCCATATATGCGGATACATCTTTGTTCAAATCTATTTTTCCTTGCTCCGCCAATTGCATAACGGCTGTAGCTGTAATAACCTTGGATACTGACGCTACACGGAATACAGTCCGATCAGGATCGACCGGAATCTTCTTCTCTACATCCGCATATCCATACCCTTTTTTAAAAAGGACCTTGTCTCCTTTTACAACTACAAATGAAGCTCCTGCCATGTTGTTCTTAATTTCTGACTGGTTAAAAAATTCATCTGCAAATTGCTCTACCTCTCTCGGATCATCCGGCCCAGATACAGAAGATGCGAACACTTTGGTTGGAGAAACAACTCCGCTTACAAGGCTGACGCTCATAGTAGTTACAAGTACAGTCGCCATTAATGTCTGTAACTTCGAAAACATTTTCATAAGATTGCTCCTCTTCTTTACCCTTATTTCCTTCTCTAGAAGAATACACAATCAGTCTTAATCGTATTTCTATACAACCTTAATAGAACATGAATTTTTTGCTTGTTCATGCAAAAACCCCTGATTTCTCAGGGGCACGCTCCTCTATTCTCTCGATATCTGTCTCATATCCATATACAACACATTCCACCGATGACCATCCAAATCAGCGAAGCCCGCCCCGTACATCCCTGGACCATGTTCCCGTGGCTCACTGAAAACAGTGCCCCCAGCCTCTTTCACCTTATTCACCAATTCATCCACTTCTTCTCTGCTCTCGGCATCAATCGAAAACAACACTTCCGTTCCGCGTTTCGTATCTGCCAATTCATTTTGCGTAAACGATTGGAAGGTATCCTCTGGAAACAGCATGATGAGCATGTTTTTTTCGCCGATTACCAAGCCCGCCATCTCTTTGCTATTCTCATGGCGAGGATGAAAAGAGAAACCGAGTGCGGCAAAAAATGATTTGGACTTTTCGAGGTCCTTGACGGGCAAATTGATCCAAAGCTCTTTTGTCATGGGAAATTCTCCTTCGCGTTTTGTTTGGATGATACTCATTCTTCTCCTTTAAAGCATAGCAGAATCATGCTCGAACGCTTCTTCTCGATTGCTATTTTTTGTTAAACCATTCATCCATATTATTTCCGATATTGACACTCGGAATTAGAAGCGATAAAGTATTGGATAAACTCGGTTTTATAAGCGCGAAAATTCTAAAAACAGTAACGAGGTGGACACATGGCAAACGATTTGATTCAAGCAATTACCCTGTTAAAACAAAAAGAATGGGTCGATCTTACGCACACATTCGGTCCGGAATCTCCGCACTTCCACGCCTTTGACGCCGCCGAATTCCAAACACTGTTCACGCATGACGACGGCTTCTTTGCCCAGCGCTTCTCTTTTCCTGGACAGTACGGTACGCACTTGGATGCACCCATTCACTTCGTGCGCAACAAGCGTTACTTGGACGAGATCGAACTAAAAGAACTCGTATTGCCGCTCGTCGTCATCGACAAATCAAAAGAAGCCGAAGCCAACAACGACTATTCGCTTTCCGTGGAAGACATTTTGCACTTTGAAAACGAGCATGGTCAAATCGAGAGCGGCTCCTTCGTCGCCTTGCGTACAGATTGGAGCAAGCGCTGGCCAGATGTGGAGGCCTTCAACAATAAGGATGCAGATGGAAACAACCACGCTCCTGGCTGGTCATTGGAGGCTTTACAATTTTTGTTCGCGGAAAGACAAATCAAAGCAGTCGGTCACGAAACCTTTGATACAGATGCGACGATTGATTACCGAAAAAACGGAGCACTTTTGGGTGAGTATTTCGTCCTCGATCAAGACACCTATCAAGTAGAGCTGCTCAAAAATCTCGATAAGCTCCCGGCAAAAGGCGCTGTCATTGTAAACATTACACCCAAGCCTGAAAAAGCCTCCGGGTTTCCGGTTCGCTCGTTCGCCATATTGCCTTAAAGCTAAAGCCGAGTAAAAGCCAGGTATCATCACCGATCACCTGTCTTTCACTCGGCTTTTCAGCTGAAAATTCTCTACGTATCCAATGACGATTTACGGATAACCGCCACACTGGACTCCCTTACAATCAGCCGCGGCTCGAACTGTACGCGTTCATACGCTCCTGCCCCCTGCTCACGAATCCGTTTCAGCAAAAGCTCAGTCGCCAGCCGTGCCACCTCTTCCCCCATGATCGAAACAGAACTGATCTGCGGAGTCGTAATCGTCGTCCACACATTGTTGTCAATTCCCACGACCGCGACATCTTCTGGTACGCGGACGCCGAGCTCCTTGAACCGATTCACGATCCCGATTGCCACCATGTCATTGACCGCATAGATAGCGTCCGGCATGTTTTTCAGGCTAAAAAAGTAATCGGCAGCACGAAGGCCCGTCTCAAACGAGAAGTCCTCACCAAAATACACCAGCGAAGGATCGACGTGCTGAAGTGACGCCTCATAGGCAAAATACCGCTCCTCGATCTTGTCCTTCGGCGCACCAGCGTATGCGATTCGCGTACGGCCAATTTTGATCAGATGTTCCATGACGAGTCGCCCTTCTTGACGGGCCATGCTGACCACATCTGCTTTCACACTATCTTCAAGCTTTTTTCCATAGTTAATAATCGAAACGGGAACACTCGCTTTGTTAATCATCTGGACCAACGTCTTCGGATAGGCGAGCGGCATGATAATCAGCCCGTCTACATGCAGCTTTTTGACCTCACGCACAGTCTCAAGCTCCATTCGGGCATTTCCTGCTGTATTAATTTGTACGACACGGTAGCCGTGCTGCTTGGCTGCTTGCTCGACAGACCAGGCGATATCCGGAATGATCGCATTGCGAATGTCAGGGACAGCCAACGCGATTTGATAGGTTTGGCGTACCTTTAGACTTTGCGCGGAAGTGTTTGGAATAAAGCCCAGCTCATCGATCACGTCCAAAATCAACGCTTTCGTCTTCGGACTGATCCCGCCGCTGTCATTGATGGCCCTCGATACTGTTGCAATTCCTACGCCAGCCTTCTTCGCCACGTCTTCTATTGTCACTTTATTTTTTGTATCCAACGCCTTGCTTTCCTTTCCATACCGGAATCGTTTTCTAAGTTTCCGATCTAAATTGTGTTTTCCTACCGCAATTATAGCATACACAAAAGTAACGGTAACGAGGCGTGAGCAAAACATAGCAGACTCTTGCCTAGGAAATCAAATTGACAAGATGCTGAACTTATGACATATTAATTTTCGGAAACGTTTCCTATTTTACTTGCTGAATTTCATATAGAATCCAAATCGAACGAGGAGATGGCAGATATGAAAGCATTACGTTGGCACGGTTTGAAAGACCTCCGTTTGGAAACCATTTCGGAACCGGTTGCGAGCAAAGGTAAAGTGAAAATCAGAGTCGAGTGGTGCGGGATTTGCGGAAGCGACTTGCACGAATACGTGGCTGGCCCGATCTTCATCCCACAGGGAGCTGAACATCCACTTACAGGTGAAAAAGCCCCGATCGTAATGGGGCATGAATTTTCCGGACAAGTGGTGGAAATCGGGGAAGGCGTAACCACTATCAAGGTTGGCGATCGCGTCGTTGTCGAGCCGGTTTTCGCTTGCGGAACATGCGCTGCGTGCAGACAAGGCAAATACAATCTTTGTGAAAAAATGGGCTTCCTCGGTTTGGCAGGCGGTGGTGGCGGCTTCTCGGAATACGTGGCTTGCGATGAGCACATGGTCCACAAAATCCCAGACAGTCTCTCCTATGAGCAAGGTGCTCTTGTGGAGCCATCTGCCGTAGCCCTTTATGCAGTTCGTTCAAGTCAGTTGAAAGCTGGTGACAAAGCTGTCGTTTTCGGTGCAGGCCCTATCGGCTTGCTTGTCATCGAAGCACTGAAAGCAGCAGGTGCAGCTGAGATTTATGCAGTGGAGCTGTCCCCCGAACGTAAAAGCAAGGCCGCTGAGCTGGGAGCTATCGTCATCGATCCAAAAGAATGCGACGTAGTCCAGGAAATTCACAACCGGACAAACGGCGGTGCAGATATCGCCTTTGAAGTCACAGGCGTGCCTCCTGTCCTCACGCAAGCCATCGAATCTACCAAAATCGCTGGACAAATCATGATCGTCAGCATCTTCGAAAGAGAAGCTTCAATCAAGCCAAATCACATCGTGATGAAAGAGCGCAACATGACAGGAATTATTGGCTACCGCGATGTATTCCCTGCCGTCATCAGCCTGATGGAAAAGGGCTTCTTCCCGGCAGACAAGCTGGTCACCCAGCGCATCAAGCTCGACGACATTATGGAGAATGGTTTTGAAGCGCTGCTGAAAGAGAAAAACCAGGTAAAAATTCTCGTTAGCCCGAGAGCATAATCGAAAACGATTCCATAAATATCGTGCTGTTTCCTTCCACATAAGGAAATACGCCATTCCGCTACAAAAAAACGGAGAGAAAGCAGGGGTCATTCCTGTTTTCCGCTCCGTTTTTTCTTGTTACCCTCTTCGATTTGTAACCTTGCGCTCAGTGAAGAGGAGGAAGTGTCCTTACGCTTCCTTTTCTTGCGTATGTTTCAAAATCGCTTCGATGACGACATCCCAATCCCCATACGGAAGCTCATGCCCTGTCCCTTCCAACGTGAGCAAGACTGCTCCCGGAATGGTGTCTGCAAGATGTAATGCATGCGCGAAAGGAATGAGCAAGTCTTCTGTACCGTGAATCACGAGAGCTGGTACAGCGATTTCCGCTGTCCGCAACAAATACGGTTCACTGGCCGTCACGAAGGCGTGGTTATTTCTACTCGCATAGTGGTTGCTTCTGGCGATATCGATTTTGGCCAATTCACGAACGCGCTCCTCGTCAAAAGGATGTTTGGAACCACTGAGAACTTTCCAACTCGCAACCGCCGCCTCTAACGCCTCTTTTTCATCCTCCCAGTTGATCTCCCCCATCTTGCTGAAAAACTCCATCAGCTTCTCATCGATTGGTGGTAGGCCAGGTGCAAAATTCGATGTCGCGTGCAATGTGATCGTGCGAACTCTTTCGGGATGTCGCAATGCAATCATTTGTGTCAACATTCCGCCCATCGACATACCAACGAAGTGTGCCTGCTGTACACCGAATGCATCCAGGACGTGAACAGCGTCATCCGCCATATCTTCAAACATATAACCTGGTTGGCCAACCTCGTACGTCGTGGAGCGCCCGACATCCCGATTATCAAAACGAATAACAAATCGTCCAGCGTCGGCTATTCGCTGACAAAATTCTTCCTCCCACCAAAGCATGGACATCTGGGCTCCCATTATCAGCAAAATCGCCGGATCTGTGGGATTCCCAAAGCTTTCCGCGCATATTTCCACACCGTTTACTTTTAGGATCTGTTCTGCCATTGTACGTTTTCCTCCTCAACGAACTGTAATAAAAAAACACAGGCTAGGCTGCCTGTGCTTACGTCATCGAAAAAGGAAAGAGAAACGGAAACCATGGACATCAGATACCCGCATCTGATTGTACAGGATGGATTCCATTCTCTTTGCAGATCATGCAAATAGAGGGGGCAGCACGCTTGCCTTCCTCACTCCCATTTGCCCATGATTCAATTGGGTTACCGTAGCGGCAAACCATTTTTCGATTCGTATGCACACAACATAGCCTTTTTACGCTATATCATCGATTGTGTTGTGCGAATAAAGTATCGAAAAATTAATTTGCCACACGTAACCCTCCGTTCTTGATAAGTTGTGCCCATCCTATCACATGCTTTTTCATCTGTCAACGATTGGCAGTTTCAACGGTTGTTCGTAGCTATCATTTTTCTTCTTTGACAGCGAAAAGCAGCTTTCGCACCCGCTCATTACGCAGCCACAATCCGCCCCACATTAAAATCGCGAGGTAGACAGCAAACAGTGTATGCGTAAAAAGAGGCGCGTCGACACGGATCTGGGTCGCAATGACCCCACCGAAAAATCCAGTCAACAGAAGCGCACCCAAAACTGCTGTCCGGGGGATCGCATACAACACCGTTGATACAAGGGCGAGAATTCCAATCACACCAATGTGATGCTGCGCATAGCCGAGTACGAGGGTTCCCTCTACGACAGGAGCAGGCTGGATGAGTTTAAATACACCGTCAAAAAGCATAAAAAGAATGACTAGTCCGCTCATAATCCGTGCAATCCACAGACGTGTTTTTGAAATTTGACTCCGCATGGGGGTCCCACCTTTCATTTTTTTCCTAAGCAGATCGTAGCACATTCAAAACAGAGAGATTTCTTCTGAATTGCTCTTTTGGGGAAATGTTCACTCGGTAACCTGGTTTTTCGAGCAGAAAAAAGAAGTGCCAGCCTGCCCGCCGACACTTCCTATTCCAGCTCTTATTGCAATTGTTGCACCTGATAGCCCTTGGCTTTCAAATGATCGATAACCATGCCTTTCATTGAGAAGTGGGCAGCACCGACCACGACAAAAGAAGTCGTTTCTCCTTTTTTCTCCAACACTTCTGCCAGTTTAATAGCCATGTTTTTGTCTCGCTCACCGAGCAGGCGCTGGTTCACTTCGCCTTCACCGAAATCGCCATTCGTCGTCATGATCTGGGTAAAGCCATTAAGATCCCCTTCTACCCATTCCGTCTGCATATCTTTTAAGAGCTTTGTGCCTTCCTCCAGCCCTTTTTCGGTCATCGCACTATCTAAAATAATGTTCAATTCTTTCTCCTGCTGCTCTGCCGGTACACCTGACAGCAAGTCCGCTTGCAGCTTAATGCCTTCCAGCTCCTTGATCGGCTTCTCATCCAGCATCGCCTTCGTCAGGAAGTACCTGTCGATGCCAGTCAGCATCGCGAACTGAAGATCCGTTTCACCGTCTGCGTAGCCGAGCGTTGGC
Source organism: Brevibacillus brevis NBRC 100599 (assembly GCF_000010165.1). Lineage (NCBI taxonomy): Bacteria > Bacillati > Bacillota > Bacilli > Caryophanales > Paenibacillaceae > Brevibacillus > Brevibacillus brevis. The sequence goes on along the minus strand of NC_012491.1, from coordinate 1,505,342 downwards.
ACAGACAACGCAATAGCAAATGGCTTGTAGGCATCAAAAGAATTGGCTGGCAGTTGCAGCTTTGCAAGCAATTTTTGCACCTTTTGGTACGTCTCAGCGGATACGTGATCCTTCAGTGTGGTGCCATCCGTGTATACCATCTTCTGTGTTAAATAGTCATTGTCACCGTTGATAATATCGGCTTCGACCCACAGTTCATCCGATTCTTCATACGCTTCCCGGATGTCTTTTTGCATCGGGTACATATCTGCGATCCCCATGTGGATCGAGCCGAGCAAGTACATGGTATTTTTGCCATTAGTCACTTTCCACATGAGACCTTCGGCACCGCTTCCCACCGTATCGAATGCGAACTCGACCAGTCGGCTCGCCATCACCGTCGCTTGTTCAAGCGTGCTTGGCTGGTTCAGCTCCAGACCTGCGCTTGTCCCTTTGACCAAGCCTTTTTTCTTCATATAGTCAATCGGGTTATCCCCGGTCATTTCGAATGCTGCTGGCAATTCGTAGTTCGCCAGGAGTTTGTACAGAGAAGTAATGACTGCTTCTCTCGTAATGACCTTATCAGTCGGAAAGGATAAGGAAGCGTTCTTTTTCTTCAATCCCAGAAGATCCAGCTTTTTCGCCGTTCCTTCCATCAACGAAATAAATTTGTCAGCAGGAATCGATTGCTGAAATAAACCGTCTTCATACCACGCCAGTGGAAAAATTCCGTATTTCTCCCCTTCGTTCAACGTGGTCACCGACCAAGGGCTGATTACGGGAGCTACGGGAGTTTGCCCGTGAACCGGAAGCACATACCCTAGCAAAAGCGCCAAACTGAGTGCACCTGTACCTGCCCAACGAGTCAGTTTGCTCCAGCGTTTGTTTAATTTCATGAAACTTTCTCCTCTCGATTCTAAGCTGAATGATTTTATGCCATTCTATCTTAGTGGTAGATTATACCACAATCTTCTGGAAGAGATAACCGAATGATAGAAAAGAATAGAAAATAGGGCCTTTTTCACTATACATAAAAAGCAGCCACTCTGATCGTCAGGATCATGTTCATCACCATAAAAAAACTCACCCTCTATTTTACAGGAGGGTGAGCCCTTTTTCGAAATCGTTACTGAATAGATGCTTCTTCGATTTCTTTATACGCCCAATGACCAGGTGCGACATCCGGCCATCTTTGCGGACCAGCTTGGTTCTCTGGGACGCGATTCAGCACGCGATTGAGAATCGTTACGGCTTCGGCACGAGTCAGCGCTTTCTCTGGCTGGAAGGTGCCATCGGGGTAACCTGTCATGTAGCCTTTCGCAACAACCGCTGCAATGATTGGAGATGACCAGTGATCTCCCCTCACATCAAAGAAGGCAGTGCCCCCTCCTCCACCTTGCAAGGCCTTGTATTTATAGATGACTGCGGCTATTTCCGCCCGGGTAATGTTGGCCGATGGGCGGAATGTGCCATCGGTGTAGCCGCTCATCATACCCGCCGCACTTGCTTGATGAATCGGATTTACTGCCCAGTAGTTGTCGGCTACATCGAAGAACCTTCCCTTATTCGCAGAAGACTGGCTCACCATTCCGGCGTTCAGTAAAATGGCCGCCATCTCCGCACGTGTCACCGTGCGATCCGGTTGAAACGTTCCGTTTGGATAGCCGTTGATATAGCCACGTTGACTCTTACTTTTCTTATTGGTTGACGGGCGTTCCTCTTTCTTATCTGTAGAGCTGCCTCCCGTAAAAAAGCTGTTTGTCGGCGTGGTATAGGAACCTTTTTTACGGCCTTTGTCCCGATCCCGGTCTCTGTCTCGATGTTTGTCATCCTCTAGATCTCTCCATGCTTTCTTCAAATCGTACAGAGCATCGTCTACCTCCGACTGCGTGGCATGTGGATCATCGATGACATCCCATGCTTGTTTGAGTGCATCTTCCAAATCACGCCAGCTTGATCTGGTGTAGTCGTCTTTATCCAAGTCTTTATCCTCGATCTCGTCGACTTTGGCTCTCAATTCTCTTTTATAGACCGCGTCATCCTGTCTCTTTAAATCTTGTCTTGCTTTGATCAGTTTCTCAAGGGCAACATCTACGACAATCTGGCTCGCATGCGGATCATCCAGCACAAAGTAAGCATTCCCTAGTCGATTCTGTAGCTCTTTCCAGCTGGCCCTCGTGTAATCTTTTTCTTGCAGCTTTTCTACTGCAATTTCCTCTACTTTCGTTTGTAGTCTACTCTTGTCAACTGTACCTTCCTGCTTCTTCAGCCCGTCTCTTGCTATGACTAACACGGACAAGGCACCATCGATTTCTGCTTGGGTGACGTTTGGCTTCGTCAGTACCGCTTTTGCAGCATCCAACGCATACACAAGCTTGCTCCAACTGTCTGGCGTATATTTTTCCTGGTTTAAGTTCTCGGCGTTAATTTCATTGACTTTTCCTTGTAAGTGACGAAGATCTACAGTGGCTTCTACCGCGGCAGGTGTTTCCTCTGCACTTGCTGCTTGGCTTACAGGCACGAATATGGATGCTTGGAAGATCAAGCAAAAGAGGCTAAAGAAAACCAGACTCGTTACGGCTCTGTGAAAACGTCCCAATTCCCATCCTCCGTTCTTTCCGATGACCTATCTGATCATCTTTTTTCCAACCATTTACATTGTATGATGGAGACCGATAAGAGGATTCATATTTTTAGAGGCCAAAAACAAACAAAAAACCAAGTAGCCAATAGAGCAGCTACTTGGTTTTTATTTTCTGATGCTACGCAGAAATAGGTTTTTCCGGGCGTTGCTTTGTCTTGCCGGAAAACGAAAAATTGGTCCACATACGCAATAGTCGTTCCACTGGACCATAACGGAATCGTTTTAGATACAGTGGGCTTAAGAAAAGCTGTGCCACATAAATCACGATCGCTAATCCACAACCAGCCAATATCCCGATCTTTCCGAACCATCCGAGTCCATATCCATAAAAGATGGTCGTACAAATGACGGTTTGCAAAAGGTAATTGGTTAAAGAGAGTTTCCCCACAGCTTCAAATCTTGGCAGCCAAGTTGATTCCGCGCCTCTGGAAAAGAACCAAACAAAGGCGAAAATGTAACCGATGGCAAGGATGCTTTCCCCCGTTATATCACCGACGCCACTCCACCAAGCTCCCGGCAGATACACATGGAGCGCTTTTAACAGAAGTCCCGCTGGCAAGAAGATCAGCATGTTTCGGAGATACGAGGTTCGTTCTTGCTCTGGCTTTTCGAACCACCTGCACTTCGCAGCATACATCCCAAAAAGGAACATCGGTGCAGTCATAAGCGGCGCGATCAACAGCAAAACAAACATCATGTATTCTGGCAAATCAAGCGGATCTTCGTTGCTTCTGTGATGCACGATCTCCTCGTATGTTCCCGTGCCGTAGACGGTCATGGTTTTGACCACATAGGCTTCCATACGGGCAGAATCGGTAATACTCGCAGGATCATTCGGATCATTTGGAGCAAGCCCCATTAAACTGACGAGGCAGAGCAAGACAATCCCCCAAATGAGCAGAGTTTTCGGTTTCCGGTTCATGAACAGTAACAAAAAGAAGCCCATCATGCCATAAAACCCCAAGATATCTCCTTCCCACAGGAAGTACGAATGAAGGAGACCAAGTCCGATCAGCATGAAAAACCTGCGGGTAAGGTAGCGTTTTTGTCTCAAGCCTTTGGCAGCCAAGCTTTGCTGCATTTTGATCATGCCAAAACCAAACATGAAGGCAAAAATCGGCATAAAGCTGCCTTCCACAAATATTTTCACAAGCTGATAAGCTGTCATTTCATAATTGGGGAGGGCGTACAACTCCATTTCTTGGCTTCCCCAAATCCCATACTGGAAAATCAGCATATTCGCCATCAAAATCCCTACTAAACTAAATCCCCGCAAGCCATCGATGATGCGAACGCGGTTCTGCTTTAGCTCCATGACAATCACCTCAAGCCTGATTGTAACGAGCTAAGCTTAATGGCTTCTAAATCACGCCTTACCGTTACCTTAATTTTACATTTGTCGCAACTTGCGTATGATAGACGATCAGGAGAACTTCAACCGATCAAATATTTCGACGAATATTTTATTTTCAATTGCTTCTTGTCGTAGAAGCCCCATGAACAAAGGTGATACTCACTGCCTATCCAGTTTTGAAAATGGCTGATTGCTTCACCAAAGCTCGGTGCTTGATCCACCTCTTTTTGAGAAATGGATGTTAATTTTTTGCAAAAGTCTGAGAGAATAGGGTTTAGCTTTGGCTTGATAAAAGTTTGAAACTCACCGATCACGGCAAGGTTCTCATTCAACTTTACCGCTCCAATTTCTATGATTTCATTTTGTTTCGTCCTGTCGTTTTCCCAGCATGTAGCTTCAAGGTCAAAGATGATGTAATTCATAGTCATTCCTCCCGTGGCTGACACTCTTCCAATGCATTGTCATTTCCCTAAAAACGAATATTGCGACTGGCACGTATCCCTCTAGAAAATATACCAAATTTATCCTACACCTACTAGCAAGCCTATCAAAAGGTCCTCTCGTCTATCAGATAGATGACTTAATTTCAAAAGGCATCGTTTACTCGTCCAATCACTCTCCCGTTGTCCAACATAATTTGAGTTATCAAGGTAAGAGGGGGTGATTTTATTGGCACGTATTCTCGATAAAGCAGCCGTTCAGCCACGCCGTAGATTTAATTTGGCAAATTCCTTTACAATCAGACGCTCGCCAGGAAGGTCTCGTCTCGCCACCATCCGAATCAGAATACCATCCAGGAATTCCCAACCAAATCGTGTGGAATTAGTTGCAACAGTTGGTGTTCGGGGGATTACCGGTATTGCGCAAATCCTCTTCCGTGTATTTCGTGATGGTAGAGAGATTTTCAACACCCTCCAAGGTATTGAATCTACTGGTTCTGAACAAAACTATGCTGTCACCTTTCAGGCAATCGATCGAAATGTAAGGGCTGGTACCCATATTTACACAGTAACCGCAGAAAATCGAACGGCAAATACCAGAGCTAATGTTGTGGGTCCTGTTACGTTTAGTGGACTTGCAGTAAGAACGAGAACCTGAATGCGTTAAAAGGCACCTGAATAAGGTGCTTTTTTTGCATATGCTTTGGTACTTTTTCCGAAAACTAGCAACAATTTTGTCGATCATACGTACAACTCTTATAAGATACATCATTTAACAATGTAATCGAGGTGTTAACAAGCATGGAAGCATCAATCTCAATTGTCACCTACCGCCCTGAGCTAGCCGCAGCGGTCGCAGATATGTGGAATGCCAGCCGAGATAGCTGGGGAGGCGGAAATTCGATTACGACAGCCGAACAAATCAGACAAGAAGAGGCAGCCTCTGACGCTATCACTGTCTATCTCGCAATGGAAGGTGAAACGGTCGTTGGTTATTGCAGCCTAGCCGAATATCGGGAAGATACCGGCGCCCTCTACATCCCGTTGCTCAATGTACGTCCCGACTATCACGGAAAAAAGGTCGGCCGGATGCTACTCTCGTGCGCACTGAAAAAAACGATTGAGCTCGGATGGCCGAGACTTGATCTGTATACGTGGGCAGGAAACACGAAGGCTGTTCCGTTGTATAAGAAGTTCGGCTTTTTCTGGGAAGACCGGGACGACGCCACCCATCTGATGAACATGATTCCTTCTGTGCTCCGTACCGAAGCAATCGCCCATTATTTTGAAGAGCTTGACTGGTATCAGGACTCCACGCGGGAGATCGTCGTAGAGCCGGATGGACGCAAGGAAAACGGCTTTGATTACTTCACCTACTCCTGGGCAAAAGGAGAACAGAGCTTGCGCGTGGAGTTTGAGCGGCGCGGTCGAGGCATGCGCCTCATCGAGACAGAAGATTATCTCGTCTCCGCCGAAGTGGAAAAGCTGGAGCTGGTCTTTGGACGGGAATATCAGATTCACTACCGAATCATCAACAAATCAGGCAAGCCGTTACAGATTTCGTTAAACGGGCAACCGAGCGACACGATCCGCTTTGATTATCAGCACGAGCTGGCTGTGACAGGGGATACCACGCTGTCTGCAACCTTTTTTGTCGATCCAATCACAGAAGAGCAAAGCATCTGGCGCACGCATCCGCGTGTCTGCACCCACCTGCTGATCAACGGCAAGGCAGCGCTATTTGAGGTAGGAATCCTTCCCAAGTTTCCTGCTACCCTTTCCTTGCATGTACCTGGCCTCTCCTATCCGGGACAGACAAAACTGTTTTATTTGGACGTGGAAAACAACTTTGCGGAAGAAGCGGAATTTGTATTCAAGCTGCCCGCTTGCTCATTTTTCAGCTTACAAGAGCACCCTCACATACTGAAACTGTCCGGCAAAGAGCGCATTTCGCTTCCGCTTAACGCTGACCTGTATGAACACGGCTTTTACGAAGCCAACGTACAGGTGGAGACAAAGCTCGCAGATGGCAGAACGGTTTCTTTTGCTAAAAAAATCGGAGCTGCCTTTACCGGACTAGGTGCGATGGTGTCGGGAGAAACGGAACAGGCTTGGCAAGTTCACCATGGCCGCCATTCGCTCTACTTGAACAAAGAAGATAATGAGATGACCGTTGTCGGCGGGACAGGCGGGGACCCAACCACTCTCTACTATCCCAAGCTCGGCAAACCCTTTTCCAGCGAGTTCTCGAAGAAACGTGCCGAGAAAGTTACGTTTATCGCTGAAAAGGGAGCGATCGGAATCCATGCGACGTATCACTCTAGTACCTACCCGCAAATCGCATTGGTTAGCAAAACGCTCCTATTCGGAGATGGCACCGTAGAACACGGATTGGAGATAGAAAACCACTCGGCTGACAAGCTGGCTGCTGAGCTTTGGCTTAACCAAGGCTTTCATCACAGTTTTCTCCGCCCCATTGTGCCGTACCAAGGCCTTTATGTTGAAACACCATCCTCCTATGGTAGCGATATGGATTATTGGGATGCTGAGTTAGTCAGTGAAAACTGGCTGTTTACACAAGATGAAACGGCCCCATGGGGAATGTGTTGGCCTCCTGAATACCGTTTTGACATTCAAGGCTGGTACGTCACACTGGAAACCAATCTCGGCATGCTTGCTCCACATGAAAGAAAATCGTTTGGCCCGATCCACTTCTCGCATGGTGGCTATAACGACTGGAAAGAGTTCCGCGCCTTTGCCCGTAAGGAACCTATGCCAGCAGACCTGATCTTGACCTCTCACCTGGAGTTGAGTGCCAATGGACAAAATCCGTTTGTCTCAAGCACAGACGTGGATGTACAGGTGAAAGAGTACAAGCAGCAGTACTTGGAAGGAGAACTGATGGCATCTCTTATGAGTGAGTCAGCTTCCGGACAAACACAGAGCTTTACAGAAGATGAGGAAGAGACGGAATCTGGCTTCTCCTTCAAGACGCCGGAAAAACCATATGACCTCGTGCAAGTAGAGGGACGTTTTGCTACGCATGTGTCTCATTTGCAGAGCGCCATTTTCCCAATCGGTCAAGGCAAGGTCATCCAGGAGCAAACAGTGGAAGAGGGACAGCAGGTCTATATCGCCGACAATGGACGATTGCGGATCAAAGCCGCTCCAGATTTTGCCTCCACACTCTACTCGCTCACAAGCAATGGGCAGGAGTGGCTGGACAGCGCCTTCCCTGAGCGGAAGCCGAAATCTTGGTGGAATCCATGGACAGGCGGAATCGGCAACTATATGGAGGAGTTAAGTGCGTTTTCATTGGTTAAGGAAGAGCGTACGGCTTCGTTTGTCGAGCTAGTCGACAACAAGCAAAATGCTTGGCAGGGAATCAAGGTGAGCTACCATGTGAAAAAGCAGGAGAAGTATCGCGGGTTGACTTGCCACCAGTATTACTTGCTGCTGCCAGGAGTACCTGTCCTCTGTCATACCGTAGAGATTGAGCAGAATACCGGAACGTACTTTGCTGGCAAAGAATTGGCCACTGACATCTTTTTGCAGACAGGAACCGAGGACGCAGCGGTATGGCTGAAAACGGTCGGTACAAACGGCGAGGAGCTCAACTACACGCTGGCACAAGGTGAATTGGATGTCCTTGAGGTCTCCGATTATGTCCTCGGGCGAGCTAACAGCAAGGATCAGATGCATATCGTTACTGACCTCGATACTGCGGACCTCCAAGTATACGCAAACAAAGAAGTGGCCGTAGCTTCTGTCGTACGCGAACTAAATCTGCCAAACAACAGCACGACCTTTACTCCGCCTGTCTTTTTCCTGTTTGCCGACAACACGCTCCCATCCAATGCCTTATCTGACTTACGAGCGATTCGCTTTGCCAAATAAGGGAGGGCTTCACAATGAAAATCATTGATGCGCACATGCATTTATCCCATATCGAGGAATTCAAGCGGACGGCAGCTGAAAAGTCGTTTGTCGATTACTCTGTCGCTGGTCTCTTGCAAGAATATGCCGAAAATGGCGTGGTTCTTGGGATAGGCATGGGCTTGACAGAGACTCAGCCAGACGGCTTTCCCGATGTGGAAGCTCTCACTCCTATGGGACTAGACCTGACAGACGAGTTGCCGCCACAGTTCGTCTACTGTCTGGGAATCAATCCGTTCAAGCTGGATGAAGCAGCAGTGGCACGCTTGGAAGCTGATTTGCAAAAACCCAACGTGGTCGGGTTAAAAATCTATTTGGGCTACTATCCCTTCTACGCCTATGATAGCGTCTACGATCCCGTCTATGCACTCGCTGCCAAATACCAGGTGCCTGTCGTCTTTCACACCGGCGATACGTACTCAGAGCGTGGGCTCTTAAAATACTCCCACCCTCTGACACTGGACGAGGTGGCGGTGAAGCATCGAGACGTCAATTTCATGATGGCCCATTTTGGTGATCCGTGGGTACTCGATGGGGCAGAGGTTGTTTATAAAAACCGCAATATGTTTGCAGATCTCTCCGGCTTAATGGTCGGTGACGCAGCCAATTGCAAGCGACTCGCGGAATCTCCTCTCTTCTTCTCCCATCTGCGCCACGCGATCACCTATTGTGATCATTACGACAAGTTTTTGTTCGGAACAGACTGGCCGTTGGCACCAGTGAAGTCGTATATCCAGTTTGTACAGGACCTAATCCCAGCGGAGTATCACGAGGATGTGTTTTACAAGACAGCATTGAAGGTGTTTCCCAAAATCAAGCCGTTAGTTGAGTAGACGATACAAATCCTATATCCCATGTCTCTTCCTCTCGAAGAAACATGGGATTTTTCATTTGTTCAAGAAAACTTCTTCTATTTACGACAAAAAACGACAGTTTCCGTATTATGATACATATATGCGAGTTTACTTATACATCGTCAGGTTCGGACAACCATGACCCAAAACTTTCGAGAGTAAAGAGATAGCAAGGTTTCTACTAAATTGGGGGAGGACATGTTTCCTTGAAGAAAAAAATTGCCTGGGTTACAGACAGTACCGCGCTCATACCTGAACACGTCATGGAAGAGCATGATATCTACGTCGTTCCACTGGAGATTATCTTTGAAGATGGTACTTATGAAGACGGCATTGATTTAGCTCCTGAACAGCTTTATCAAAAAATTAAGCAGGCCAATCATGCTCCCAAAACGTCGCAGCCTTGCTTAGGAAAATTTGTGTCGCTCTACGAACGATTAAAGGAAGAGTATGAATGCGCGATTGCTGTCCACCTCTCCTCTGATCTGAGCGGAACCTATAATACAAGCGCAACAGCAGCCAAGATGGTAGACTTCCCTGTCGAGTCGGTAGATTCCAAGCTGATGTCGTACCCGATTACCTCGATTATCTTAAACGGAATCGAGCAAGCCAAAGCAGGAAAAGACTATCTAGAAATCGCGGCTTCCTTGCGCGAAGAATACAAATCTTTCGAGAACTATATCCTGGTCGGCAGTCTCGACCAGTTTTACAAGGGCGGCCGAATGACCGGTTTGCAATATTTCATCGGCAATCTGCTTCAGATCAAGCCGATTTTCCAAATGAAAGACGGGCTGTTTGAAGTATATGAAAAGGTTCGTACCGAAGGAAAAGCGGTCAAGCGCATGCTGGAACAGCTGGAGAACGCCAAACAGAACTACTCCGTGAAGCACGTGCAGATTTTGCATGGCAACGTCTTGGACAAAGCGCTGGAACTGAAAGAGAAAATTCAAAGCAAGTACGCCGATGTCGAGGTGTTGGTTGGGCCGATCAGTTCTACGATTGGGGCGCATGCTGGGATGGGGACGCTGGCGTTGGCTTGGCGGAATGAGTAAGAGTGAAATGGGGCAGTCTCACTTGCCGATTTTTTCGGCAAAGAGCGGCCCCTTTTGTATGTCATTTTAGCACCATTTCATCATGTTCCACCCTAATCACTACATTCCCCTTCTTCCGCCCTGTCTCTACATATCGATGAGCCTCCGGTACTTGTTCCAGCGAATAACGTCTATCAATAACCGCTTTTATCTCCCCTGCCTCCATCAACTCTTTGAGGAAAACCAAATCCTCCGTCCGCACCTTCGCAATCCCTTGCCCATCCACTGTCAGGAATATCCCGTTGGGCACCAATGCTTTTACGCAATGGGACTTCGTTGCTTTCCCAACCGCATCAAATATAACGTCATACCGCTCTTCTTTTTTCGTAAAATCCTCTTTCGTGTAATCGATGACGGTATCGGCCCCCAACGATTTCACCAAATCGAAATTGGCGGAGCTACATACCGCTGTCACCTCAGCCCCCAAATACTTGGCAAGCTGTACCGCGGCGGTCCCTACTGACCCAGAAGCCCCGTAGATCAGCACTTTCTGTCCCTTTTGCAGCTTTCCTTTTCGAAAAAAATGCAAGGCAGTCGTTCCCCCAAAAGGAATCGCAGCGGCTTCTTCATGTGTTACATTTGTCGGCTTTAAGCCCACGATTGCGTTTTCTTGCAGGCAGATGTACTCCGCGTGCGCACCGCATCGCATCCCGGTTAATGCATAGACGTGGTCTCCTTTTTTAAATCGTTTCACATGTTTGCCGATCGCTTCGACTTCCCCAGATAGCTCCACACCAAGAATCGGATTTCTCGGTTTGGTGAGGCCGAGCACGATGCGCATGGGAATCCAGAGCAAAAACGGACTTTTGAAGGCGCGTATTCTACAGTCTCCAGATGTAACCGTTGTGGCATGAACTTTTATCAGAATTTCATTATCCTTAGGTATAGGATGTTCTACTTCTCTTAGCTCCAAAACATCTGGCGATCCGTATTTTGTACATATCACGGCTCTCATTGGCATCTCCCCCATCCACTTTGCCATGAGTATAGCGGGAGCATTGTTTGGTATACAGATACTTAAGTATTGTTTTGGAATTTACAACAAGCCCAACTGGCGAGCCCGTGCGACTGCTTCCGTACGCCGCTGTACCTGCAGCTTGTCAAAGACATTCCGGTTATGCCCTTTCACCGTGCTGAGTGCGAGGAACAGCTGTTGGGCAATGTCACGATTCGATAATCCTTTTTCGATGAGCTGCAAAATTTCAAGCTCTCGCTCACTAAGCGGCTCGATCAGGGAATCAGCATGGTGGGGCTCGAATTCTGCAAGCAGTTTTTCTATATAGCGTGGCAGCATTCTATGGACTGTCGCATCGTGCAATATTCTTTTCATCTGGCTACCTTCGTCGACAAAAGTGCGAATGAAGCCACCCGGCTCCGCTATCACCAATACGTCTTTCATTATTTGCGCAGCTTTTGCTTGATCTCCCTGCACTTGCAGAGCAACCGCTTGCAAAAGCATGATTTTGAGCCGTTCATCTTCAATCTGTTTTGCCTCCGCCTGCACGAGTAATGGCTCGAGCACCGCAAGTGCTGCGGACGTATCTCCCTGTGCCAGAAGAACACGGGCTTGGAGTATGGGTAGGTCGTGCCTCAGTGCCAATCGGGCTGCCGCTGTCAGGTTGTCCTGCTGAAGCAAAATAAGGACTTGTACTTCGGCAATAGGAGGCATCTGCATGACAAAGCCTTGCTTGCGAGCCACATACTCAGCATTTGCAAGCATGGTAGCCGCTCCGCTAACGTCTCCCTGTGCTAGCTTCAGTCTTGCGAGAAACACCTGCGCTGCTACGACTCTATCCGTTTGTTCCAGCTGACGTGCTAATTGAATGGACTGTTGACCATGGAGCTCCGCTGTATGCAGGTCGTTCCATTCATAAAAAATCCGGGCCAAACCCAGATGCGCTTCACAAGCAGCTGGTAAAGGTGGAGAACCCGCCAATTTTTGTACATGCTGATAAGTCTCAGCCGCCATATGGAGCTGATTATCTGCCTCCTGTAGCTTCGCTAGTCCAAGCGTAGCCATCATGGTGATCACAACATGGCCAATCTTTTTACTGATCGATAATGCCTCCTGGTAAGCCTTGGTGGCTGCGGTACGATTCCCTTGGAGGTGATAAGCATACCCCAGCGACCACGTAGTGGCTGTGCGGACAGGCAAGTTGTCGGGGTGCAGGTATGCTAAGGCTCGCTTGGCCTCAGCCATGATTTCCTCTGCTTGATGCATGCTCACAGCCAAAGTGGCACGTATAGCAGCGATATGCCCAAGAGTATCTCTAGCACCTGCATCTTGGCCCATACCTTGCATTGCTTTTTCAGCTGCTAGCAATTTCGGCTCAACGCCAGTTATTTGTCCAGTCATCAGCAATGCTGAGGCGTACATCACCCACAGCGCTGGCCTTACATCCAGCTCCTCGCGTGGTAACGACTCCAGCCAATTCAGCACAGGAACTACTCCTCCACGAAAGAGCAGCGGCATCCTCTCTCCCTCCACCAGTCGTGCTGCTCGCGATAGATCATTGGCTGCTACTGCATGGTGAAAAGCTTCCATTTCAAATCCATTGTCTTCATACCAAATGCTTGCACGGGTGTGTAATTCTGCGAGAATTCGCTCGCCCTCTCCTGTTATCGATGAAACACGCTGACGGAGCCTCTGCCTCAGCAAATCAGCAAAAAGGTGGTGATAGCGGTACCAACGCCGTTCGCTGTCCAACGGAACGATAAACAAATTGGCGCGTTCGAGGAATTCTAACGTTTCCTGGCCTGAACCTAAACACATATCACTTTGACTAAAAACGGCGTCACAAAGAGGACCGGACAATCGGTCGAGAATGGATGTATGCAACAAGAATGCTTGAGTGCTTGCCGATTGCTGGGTTAGCACTTCTTCAACCAGATAGTCGAGAATAAAAGGATGACTCCCAGAAAAAGATGGAAGGAAGGCTTCGACATCTATTTGTTCTTTGATGGAAAGAGCAGCTAACTGTAAACCGGCAATCCAGCCTTCTGTGCGGGCTTCGAGCAGGGCGATGTTTTCCGGTGACAACTCTACCTCCATCACCTTCTCCAGAAATTCAGCTGCTTCCGAATAGGTGAAGCGCAAATCGGATACGCGGACTTCATTCAATTGGTTCCGTACTCGTAGGCGGGCAAGAGGCAGTCGTGGTTCCTCACGGGTTGCAATTACCAGATGCATTTGCCGGGGCATGCGTTCAAGCAGGAATGAGATAGCATCATCAAGCGGCCCCGTTTTCAAAACGTGGTAATCATCGAAGACAAGAACAAAAGGGTTGGATATTGCGATTATTTCATGAAGCAGAGTCGAGATCATTAACTCGATTGATAGAGGTTGAGGAGAATGGAACAAAGGATATATGCCCGATCCAATATTCGGGCCAATATTTTGCAGCGCTGTGAAGAGGTATGTAAAAAAATGCGCAGGGTCATTATCCCCTTCATCCATGGAAATCCAGGCGAAGGGTCGATCACCGCTAGCAAGCCATTCACTGACAAGTGTTGTTTTCCCGGAGCCTGCTGGTGCTGAAATGACCGTCAGCTTGCGATTTAGGCCCTCGTTTAACTGCTCGATTAGTCGATGACGGGTAACGGTCTTCAACCGTGGCGGGGGCATATACAGTTTGGTGGTTACAATTGGAATCGTCATAAAGAAATTATATGTACCGTTGTCTCTAAGCGTCAACTCCGCCGACTTTTTGATTTACTCTCTGCTTTTTTCAGGTTGCTCGCTACACGGTATTGGACGATTTTCCTAATCAGATCATAAGGTAAGGGCTGATTGATCGGAAATTGCAATGTCCCTTTCGACTTGTGATATTCCTTCACTTCCTCTTTGAATTCCTCTATACCACCTGGGGATGGATAAAAACCGATATGATTTTTGAAAGCAGCAAAATGCACCAGATTTCCATGGAGGGCAAAGGTAGGCATCTGGTAGCTGATCTTTTCCTTCGCATCCGGCGCCTCCTCCTTTATTACTCCCCTGAGCGTTTGCAAAATCTCCTGAACCTCGGGAGCAAACGTCGAAATATATTCATCGATGGACGCATACGTGACTTTGGTTTCTTTCATGGAGGAATCTCCTTTCTCGATCAGAGGTGAATGCCTTTATTATCTCCCAATCGTGCATGACACAAAAAAACACGCCGCGCTGGCGTGTTTCGTTTCGTTTTGGTGGCAAGGATGCTATTTCGTTATACGTTTTCCAATAGCCTCCACGAGCTCTCTCGTTGTCTTGGGCAGATTGGATTTTAAAATCGAATTAATCATAGGACCCTTCACACCGTGTGCGGTGATATCCAGACACCCCGTCATTTTCGTCCGTGCCTCACCCAATGCCTTCGCTTTGAAGTAGCCATGACCGGTAAAATTCCCACTAATCCCGGTCAAGGTAAACCTCACCTCGGTCGGAGGCGTCCATTCGGTGATATCCACTTGCAGGCTGATGGTCTTCTTCATGATGCCGATATCGCCTGTAAACGTCCAAGCGACACGACGTTCATTGATTACCTCGTGGCTGATGTAGCCAGGTACCAGTGGAACCCAATTCTCCACTATACTCACAAACTGCCATACCGCCCCGATGGGCTGGTTCAGCTCCACATCATGTATTCCTTGAGGCATGATTTGCTCATCCCTTCCCCCAGTGTTCTTTGGTATCTTGTTATGTTTATTGTCGGAACACGGGAGATATTTCAGGAATATGGCGGGTTAATCCCACCAAAAATGCCATACATCCTGTTTCATTAAATAATCCGCGTAATGCCCTAATGAAGGAAACTCATCCAAGACGTACTGACAAAAGATGAAATGCTCTTTTGCCAGCTTAATTGCCTCCTCGTAGGTCTGCGGTCTTGAACCGGCTTGAAAAATCCACGTATCCTCTGTCACAGCGAGAATCTTGATCCCATACGCCTCCTGCCAGTGCTTTACGATAACGGACTGGTAAACGGGCAGTGGGCATTCATTATATCCGCCCATCGGGACCCACAACGGTGCTTCATAGCCGGATGCATTCGGCAATTCCAGGACAATCAGGGCGTCATCTTGTAATCGATCCTGCACCCATTTTTCACTTATGAGGAAGGACTCCGTCTCTGTTTCACTGAGTTGTTCATTGATCAGCTCGTTCCCTTCCCATATTAGGGAATATGCCTGATAGATGCCTTCAAAGTTCTTTCCTTCCAAACTTTTCAATTCGGATTCAATGTCTGTATACAAAAGGTGAGATTTCACAATCCGCCGAAAGACATCCTCCACAGATAAGCCGTGAACCTCCTCTAGCTGTTTATGTACATAATCAGAGAGTGACCCCTCTTCGTCCACTGCTTCTTCTATCATCTCTAGTATATTATAGCTAGGCAGAACCAAAATGCTGTGCTTATCTTCCTTTGTAGCAGGTACCGTGAAATCCTCCGCAGCAACCACTTCTATGTCACATTCTTTTAGGTAATTCGACAACTCTTCTACCATCGTCACACCTCTTTTTTTGCTTTTTTTCATACCGTATATCTTACCACATCTAACAGAAAAATCCTGTGCACCCTCTCTTGGATTCACTTTCGAGTTGGTCTTATTCTGGACGCAAAGTCAAAATAAAACCTACGTCTACCGCCGGAAAACACCACGAGCAGACCGTGAACGAGGAGTACAAGCGAAATCAGTACGAAGACGCCAAAGGAGAAAAGGATAAGAAATGGATAAAAAGCCGACTCCATTAAACTCTCTATCTGACTGATTGCACTCGAGGTGTACGTGAAAAACCAAGTGAAATATAGCGCAAGAAATCGCTTGAATAAAGCAATTCCGGATGGCTTCCCGGAATCTTCGTTCACCAGTCTGAACCGCAATATCACCGATCCAATGGTCTTTCCATTCCATATAATTGGAATGAAATAGAAGCAAAGCAGCATACCGAGCGAGGTACTGATCACCTCTGTCAGCCAGCCAACCGGAAAAAGAAGGCCAAACAAATCCGACAAGAACTCAACTGCGATACTGTCGATCAACAACGCCAGCAATTGTGGTACAGGGAGGACGATACCACTCTCCATGACACTTTCTCTTTTTGCTTCTATGCTTTTATTGGACGGAAACAAAGCCAGTATGATCGGAGCAATGAGAAATCCAAATAATGCACCGCTGCTGTTGAGTATAAGATCATCGACGTCGAACAGTCGATAGGGACAATTATAAATGCCATAAATCCCTGTTAATTGTGTGACCTCAAAGAAAAGCGACAACCCAAAGCCAAGCCCCAATGCCCGTTTCCAATATTCCCGCTTCTGGAAAAAGTACCGGAGATAAACACCAAATGGGAGCAGTAACAAAAAATTAAATGCAGCTTGCAAGAAAGCTCGTTCCAATATGAGTTGAATATAGCTGGATGGGTGGGACCATACTATCGAAGTTTCCTTGAGAATATCACGGACAAAGGTAAAGGGAACCAGCGAATAATAAACCGTATTCTCTGCTTGCATCGCGCAAGTATCCCTCGTGTCTGGCAAAGGAAGCAGCACCAAAAACAAAGAGCAAAGCAAATAAAAAAGAAAGGAGGCGTTTAAAATGAACCTCCACCAACTAAAAAACCCATCTTTTCTATACGTGTAAATGAGCCAGGGAACAAACAATAAATAAGAACCTAGCATAAAAACAAGAAAAGCATATTGAATGGGAAATACGTACGATGACATGAGAGTACTCCTTTTACCTGTTGAGTAGCTGCGTGGCAGCTTTTTTCATAGTTGGATTTCAATCTTTGTTCCTAGCCCCAATAAACTATTCACCTTTATTTCTCCACCGTGCGCCACAATAATATCCCGCGCAATGGCCATACCCAGCCCGGAGCCTTTGTGCAGCTCCCCAGTATTCGTCCCCCGGTAGTAACGGTCAAAGATTCGATCGAGCTCCTGCTCTTTCATTCCTTTGCCGTTATCCTCGATTCTGATCAGGGTGTGCTTACCTTTCTCTACACTTACTTTGATGAGGACGGAAGGATCATTATGGACGATGGCATTGTAAATTAAATTGGTGATCGCTCTACGAATCAGAATTTCATCCATATCCACTTTGATCATTTCATCGCTAAATCGGAATTCCATGTTCCTGTCTGCATATCTCGCATCGTTCAATGTATCAATGACGACATTTCGTAACAGGGTCACGATGTTCTTATTTGATTTGTGCAAGCGCAATTCTTTATTTTTTAGGCGGGCAGATAAATTCAGATCTTCAATGACGTCTTTCAGGTACAATGACTTTCGTTCAATAATCTCCGCAAACTCTCTCAATTCCTCATACGAAAAGTCATACTCGGTGTCTTTCATCATTTCTGCGTAGCCTTGGATCGACGCTAATGGCGTTTTTAAATCGTGAGAGACATTGCCGATCCACTCTTCTCTCATTGCATCTAATTTTTTTCTTTCATTTTCCGCCGCTCTCAGTTCATATGATAAATAATTGACATTATAGAAAACATCTTTATAGATGCCAATCGGTTCATAGTTGATATGGTATTCCTTATTAGCAAGCTTTCTTATTCCCTCTATGAGTGACAGCAGTGGTTTCGTTAGTCTTTTGCTAAAAAAATATCCAACGATCAGCGCGATCAATCCGTCGACGGTCAGTACGAGAATGCTTCCTATGTTAAAAACTTGCACGACCTCCCGGATATCATAGGACAATACGTGTCTTTGCAAATTTCGATTTTGAAACCCGATAAAGTAACTATAATGACTAGAACCTGTTTGCTTCTCACCAATAAACACCATCGTGTTCATATCAATTTCTTTGTATTTGTACATCTGGATAATGTCTATGGGCGCATATTTTTCTTTTATACCCACCGGCAATCGATAGCCAAAGATCTGTTTGCCATCTTCGTCTAGAATTTGTATCCATGCGTTATGCTGATCCAGCTCGGCTTTCCCTTTGTCTGTAAGCGTCGCCTGATGATTCGAAATGATAATTTGCTCATGGAAACGACTGGTTATTGCTTCAGCAGAGTTTCCTTTCTCGCTTATTGCAGTTTCATCCCACTCCGTTTGGATGGTGACCATGATCGACAAAACAAGAAGAACAATATTGCTCAGTACAACCAAGATGACAATCAAAACAACAGACGCCAGAAACCTCCCAGTCAACCTCCAATTCATCCACTATTCATCCTTTACCACCAGCTTATATCCCAAGCCCTTCACCGTTAACAGGTATGTTGGGTTGGAAGGATCATCCTCTATTTTCTCTCGTAATTTTCTGATGTGTACCATCACGGTATTGTCAAAACCAAAAAAATCTTCACCCCATACTTGGTAGTACAGCTTTTCTTTGCTGATAATTTGGTTAGGATGCTTGAGCAAATGGGTGAACAGCCCCAGCTCTTTCGGTTTCAATTCGATGATGGTTCCATGCTTTCGCAACTCGACCTTTTCTTCATCAAAGACAAATGGGCCGACCTGAATGATAGGATCCGCCTTTACTTGAACTTGCTGATATTCAGCTCTTCTTAACTGTGCTTTCACTCGATAGGCCACTTCTTTCGGACTGAACGGTTTGCCAATATAATCGTCACCGCCGATGGCCAAGCCTACTAGTTTATCCACTTCTTCCGTTTTTGCGGATAGAAACAAGATCGGGACATGTGAAATGCTTCTGATCTTTTTGCATACGTCATAGCCTTCCCCGTCCGGAAGCATAATATCCAAAATCACAACATCTGGATGCTTGTCTTGAAACTGCCCGAATCCTTCGGCTGCCGTTGAAGCCGTGTATACATTCTCGATGCCTTCCTTGATCAGAACCGTTTTCAACAGTCTGACGATATCCTCTTCATCGTCCACAATCAGTACTTTGCTCACGAAGAAGCCCCCCTGCCAAAACTAGAATCATTTCTTATCCTTTCCTTGAACAAACCAGGATACACCGAAGCCATCCTTGAATGCCTTCGGTATAACCTTCTTTCGTTTACTGCTGGATTGCCAATTTTTCTTTCGCTTTATCAGGCAGTTCGTCCACTTTCACTTCCTGATAAGAGGTAACTCCTTTTCCCTCTTTTACGAATACGCACAGATAGGCATCTTTACGCAGCTCTTTCATCGCCATAAAGTTGAGTGCTTTTTCTTCGCCATTTGCATTATAGCCTTGCAACGTATAATCGTACGAGACCAACTTCTCCCCGCTATCCAGTGTAACTTCATTCTTTTTCCCTTCTTTATTAATCTGAACATAATACTCATCTGCACCCAATCTGTTAAAATTCACGTTTTGAAGCAAGAGTACAGCTCCTATCATAAGAGCAAGTATGACTGATAATACAATGATGGTTGTCTTTTTCATAGATAGTCTCCTTTACAAGTTTACGATTTTGTTTTCGTTACGATTTTGTAGTACGCATGTACGGTCAAGAAATAGTAGGCGGTGTACATGCATGTATAGATTGCCATACAAATCACTACAGGAACGACTAAGTTCATTTGCAACATCCGCGATAAAGGCGTTAGAGCGACGGCACTATGCGCGATACCAGCCAGTAAGGGAAGCGCGAAGATGAACAAGACTTGTTTGGCAATGGTTTTTTTGATTTCTTTTTTTCTGACGCCGATTTTGTATAAAATCTCATATCGCCCTTTGTCTGCATGGGCTTCCGTTAGCTGTTTAAAGTAAATGATGCTACCAGTTGCAGCCAGGAAAACGAGTCCCAGAAATCCGCCCATAAAAATGAGTAAGCCGGACGTTTCCAATCCTTGTGCATAGTCCTGATAGAAGCTTGCAAATCTTGCTTTTTCGGGTAAGATCGCTTGAATCTCTTTGGTTAATTGCTTGGCCTGATCTTCCTGTGTAATGGCATATGCTACCAAGCTCGCCTGATTCACTTCATGTTGCAAGCGGACGAACAGCTCATCGCTGACGACGATCGTCGAAAAGACCGTTTGCAGATTCAAGACGTTGTAATCCTTTCGATCCTTGATCGTTATAATTACTTCGCCGCCCTTCGCTTTTAAAGGAAGCCTTGTCCCGACATATTGAGGGGAAATACCCTCCATGTAAAAGGGGTCTAATAAAACGGCTTCCTGGGCTTGTAAGGAAAGCACATCGTCTTTTCCTTGTAATTGGGTCAATTGGTTGAATTCACGATTTGACATCACGGTATATGTCCGTTCATTACTTCCAACATCCAGATCACTAGTATCTACATCCATCTGAATAACCGGAATGGTTCGATGATAAAGAACTTCATGATTAAGATGCTTCGAAATCAATTCCTCCACCTGTTTGGTTAAACGGCTGTCCGTAGCGATAAACATCATGCTGTTCGGATTCACCTTTTCGACAGTGCTTCTATTGTTGTAATACAAACTGTATGCCGTTCCAACAGACGTGAGCGTCGTGGCGCTTAGTACAGCAATGATGGTTAACGTGCGGGCATTTCCTTTCATTCGGTACAGCAGCTGAGAAATCCCAATTACGTTAATGCCATACCAATAACTCTTCTTATGGTTTCTTAACCTTTTCAATAGCGTAACGCTGAAAACACCGAATAGGAGATACGTTCCGAGAATGACGGTTAATAAGATGAGGAGCGGCGTTGCCATTATCCCTACTTTTCTCCATATCGCTGACTCAAAGATGTTTTGCAGCGTAAGCCAATAACCGAAGCCAATCAACGGAACCGATAAGATAGCAGTGATCCAAGACGTTCTTGGTTCTTTTTCGCTTTCTTGATCCGCGCGAAAGAGTTCGATTAATTTAAAGCGATAAATTAACCGATAGCCTTGGAGCGAATTTATGAACGTAATGATGGAGAAGACGGTGATCGTGTCTATAATTGCCTCGGATGAAACAGAGAAATTAGCAATGGCATCATAACCCATGACCTTCATTAATACCGCAACAAAAAACTTGGACAACACAGAACCAAGAGCAATTCCGATCAGGAGTGCAATGATTCCCATTATGAAGTTCTCGTAAAAAAGCATGCGGCCGATCTGCTTCTTGCGCACGCCGAGCAGGGAGTAAAGCCCGACCTCACCCTTGCGTTTACGTGTAAAGAATGCGTTGGAATACCAGATAAAGATGGCCACGAAGATCATTAACACGACCGAAGCTCCGCTAAATACAGAACTTATTTTATTCGACCCTTCGGCGGCCAGCTGAATGGAATCGTCATATTTTAAGGAAACAAACGTGAAGTAAATCACAATACTAAAAATCATCGAAGCAAAATAGATAAAATAGTTGGTGAAATTTTTTCGGATATTTTTTCTGGCAATGCTAAAGAGCGTCATGATACCCACCCCCAAGCGAAGCAAGAATTTCCAGTATCTTTTGGAAAAACTCCTTCCGGGACTGCTTTTCTTTGTAAAACTCGGTAAAGAGCTGACCATCTTTGATGAAAATAACCCGGTTGCAGTAACTCGCCGCATATGCATCATGCGTGACCATCAGAATAGTAGATCGATTGGTTTCATTGAGTCTGCTTAAGCTTGCTAACAAGCTTGCTGCCGATTTGGAATCAAGCGCACCTGTGGGCTCGTCCGCCAAAATGAGGCTTGGATTTGCCACGATGGCCCGCGAAGCCGCTGTCCGTTGTTTTTGACCCCCTGAAATATGGTAAGGGTATTTGTCTAAGATTTCTCGAATGCCGAACGTGTCCGCTATCTCGTTGACTCTCTTTTCGATTTCAGCCGCTGGCACCTTCGACAAGGCAAGCGGAAGCAAAATATTTTCTTTGACAGTCAACGTATCGAGAAGATTATAATCTTGAAAAATAAAGCCCAGTTTATTCCGGCGAAAGTCTGATAATTGCTCTTCGTTCATGTGGACGATATTTTGATCAGCAATAACGACCTCGCCCGAAGAAGGCATATCGATGGTCGAAAAAATATTGAGCAAGGTTGATTTGCCGGCTCCGGATGGACCCATGATTCCGACAAATTCACCCTCTTGTATTTTTAAGTTAATATCTTGCAAGGCTGTATACACATTTCCTTTTGCACCAAATGTTTTTTGCACGTTGATTGCTTCCAGAATGGTTTTCATATCGCTATCCTTTCAAATGCAACTCATTTTTGCGTACTGCATTTATCATAGCGATCGAACCTTAGAGCATTTTTATTTAAACCTTATATAATCCTTAAAAATAGCATCCGAAAAGCAAAAAAGCGTCCTCCCTCGGACGCCTCCCACGTTACTATTGGAAACATACTTTGCTAATCTGCGTAGAACATGGAAAAATAAATCCCCGTTCCGACAGAAGCTTTTATCCCCTCTCCATCATGGAGAACTTTTGCTTGATTTCATTCAGAACTTCTTCCCAATGAAGCTTCATTTGCTCTCGTGTATTCTCATGATCCAAATTCTCTTGATGAAAACTAATGGTCGTTTGGTCAGGCTTGTCGGATAGCAGCCGAATTTGCAATGTGGACGGCTTTTCCCAGTCCTTCATCGACCACTTTAAACGAAACTGCCGAAACGGCTTTACCACACGAAATTGACCCGATATTCCATCGCTGGAAGTAAAGGTCTCCCCCTCGCTAAAGGTAAGGTTCGCTACATGTCCAAGCCATAACTTCGCCCCTTCGGACGAGGTTAAAAACGCCCAAGCCTGTTCAGGGGTAATGGGCATCGTCCTGCGTACACCTACCTGGAAGCCTGTCGCTGCCGTTTGACCAACGATTTTGCTAGATTCGGGATTTTGACTCTTCATCGGGTCACCTCGCCAACCCTATTTGTTAGGACGAACTTTTCACGAGTAAATTGTAAACAATCGCCAATAAAATGTCACTCCTATACAGAAGACCAACACCTCGATAGTATTGCGATTGGGCGTCGATTGCTTGTTCTCCTATCGTTATAAGAGGAGAACAGCTGCATCTAAACGAATCCTAAGGAATACGCTTGATATATCCCTGAAGAGGAGCATGACCATGACGAATGAAGAGGTAAAAGGAATCATCGAAAATTATGTGCAGGCCTACAATTCATTTGATGTCGAAGGTATGGCGAGACTCTTGCATACGGATATTGTGTTCAGGAATTATTCCAACGGTGAACTGAACACAGAAACAAAAGGAATAGAAGCGTTTAGAGAGCTAGCTGAAAAGTCTGCGAAAATTTTCTCGAGTCGGCGTCAGACGATTCTCGCCTGCCTCGTGATGGATGACAAAGCAGAAGTGCAAATTGATTATGAAGGAACACTCGCGATTGATTTGCCAAACGGACTTAAGGCTGGAGATACGCTCCAATTAAAAGGAAAATCGATTTTTATGATAAAAGAAGGAAAAGTCTCCCTGATTGAAGATTACAGTTAAGAACACGGCAAAAGAAATACACCGCCCTCATGATATCGACACAGGAATGACCCGAATTTGTTCACTTTCTTCCTCAAAAAAAATGGTAGGATAGAGGCATTACTTCATAAAAAATGAGGAGAGTCACAAGTGCGGGTACATCCAATTTACTTTTTACGTCTTACAGGCCTACTCGATGGCCTTTCTTTATTAGTATTGATGGGCATCGCGATGCCCTTGAAATACGTGTGGGGCTTAGACAAAGCCGTAACCATCATAGGGAGTATTCACGGCGGGATATTTTGCTTGTATGCTCTGGCGATACTCTATGCAGCCATTCGCGTGAGATGGAGCCTGCTCTGGTCTCTTGCTGCGTTACTCGCCGCTTTTGTACCGTTTGGGAACTTCTTTCTGGATCGCAGACTGAAAACGGCACAGGATGTGTATCCTCTGAAGCCGTTTAACAATGCCCTGCTCGTATACGCCATCGTTTTTTTCTCGTTCTTTGATTTGTTCTCGCAACTGCCGGTCATGAGTACATTTGCTGCTTCCGTAGGTGCCAGCTCATTTGTTATAGGGTTTGTCATCGGTCTGTATTCGCTAGCCAATACCTTTGGCAATATTATCTCAGGCATACTGACAGATAAGGTTGGTCCATCCAAACCACTGTTGATCGGCTTGGTTTTATCGAGCTGTGCCTTGCTGCTGTATCACATCGTCGATCAGCCGTTTCTGTTGATTATCGTGCGAATCATTCACGGATTTGTCGCCGGTTTGATCGTTCCTGCTGCTTTTACTTTTTCTGCGAATAACACGACACATGAGCAGCAAGGACGAAAGGTTGCCTTCACTGGTACCTTTGTGGGACTCGCAGCGATTATCGGACCTGCGTTCAGCGGCATTATGGCAAGCAAAACCTCCGTGCCCTTTGTCTTTACATGTGTAGCTGTTATGGGCTTTTTCCTAACCATCCTGTCCGTCATTTTTCTGAAATCCACTCAGGCTTGCAAGAAAGAGAAGCTTAAGAAGGACGTCCCGACCTCAGCCTTGATCTTCAATGCTGGGATAATCAAGGCTTACGGCGGTGCCTTTTTGCTCATGTTTTCACAAGGTGTGATCGCTTATCTTTTGCCCTTGCATGTGCAATCGCTTGGATACGATTCGAAATTAAGCGGTACATTAATGAGCACTTTTGGGATCATTGCCGTCTTGCTTTTTGTGCTTCCGACCAACCAGATTTTTGATCGTGTGGCCCCTTCCAAAACGATGTCCATCGGTATTGGCTTCATGGGCGTGAGTCAGCTGCTTATTGGTCAATCCAACACGACATTGGCACTGTACTGCATGTTAGGACTATATGGGATCGGCTTTGCTCTCTTGTTTCCCTCTGTCAATACGATGCTCATTCAATCGACGCCGCAAGAATTGCGGGGGAAAGCACACGGTTACTTATACGCCTTTTTCTCTCTCGGTGTGGTCGTCGGCTCAGGCCTTTTAGGTTGGCTGCCCTTCTCCATCGAGGAAGGGTTTCTGTTCACAGGATGTCTGTTGCTCGTGTTTGCCGCTTTCATTGCCGTGCATAAGCGGCGAGAACGCTTGCTGAATCAACAAAACAATCAATAGCAGCCATCGTTTCTAACAACAAAACCTCCTCAACCACTAAGCTAGTGGCGAAGGAGGTTTTGTGCTACTACTTTCAACTGCAGAATCACTGCGAATCAGGCATGCAGCCAACAGACCAATTCCTAGTACGATTGCAAGCAGGACAAAAGTAAGTTCATAGCTTCCAACATTCATTAATCGGATGGACAATATCGGCCCAAGACTTGTTCCCGAAAACAGGATAAACGTATAAACAGAAACCGCAATTCCCCGCGATTTGCCCCCTAGCTGTCCAACAAGCGAGATCACGGAAGGAACGGATAACGCAATTCCAGCAACGAAAAGCACACTCGTACCAATCAAAAGAGCCAAGTTAGATATCATACCGAGGGAAGCCATACTGACCACTGCCAAACCTAATCCGAAGCGGAGCACGGTACGTAAGCCAAACCGTTTTGCCAGCCCGCCCGCCAGCGGAGAAATGAGCATACCCACTACACCAATCGTTCGAACAAGCAGCATCTCCTTGTTGCTAAGCCCAAAATCAGATCCCGCCAAATAACTGCTCAAGACTGTATACATATTAACAAAAGACATAAGCAATACAAGAGCGATTATGTAGCTCAAGACGATATTTTTTTGTTTGAACAAGGAGGGAATTCGCTTAATCGGCTCCCAAATATTAACGGTAGCAAGGGGACTCTCTTCTTTTGGCAGCCACCTCATCACCACAAACAGCGTCACGAAATAGATAGCAGCAAGCATATAGAATACAGCGTGCCAACTGTATTGTTGACTCATTACAGTGCTGAGCACTTGACCAATGATTCCTGCCGCCAAAAATCCCGTGCTGATAAATCCGATTGCCGTTACCCGCTTTGCCGCAGGGAACATTTCCACAGCATAGGCGAGTGCAACAGGCGAGAACGTAGCAGCGGCAGCACCTTGCAAGCCCCTGAGTACAATGATCCATACGAAATCATTTGCACTACCAAGCAACAAAGAAAAGAGAGCCAGGGCAATCATCCCGATCACAATAACGTTCTTGCGGCCATACTTTTCGGACAGCGGTCCATAAATCAGACACCCAATGGCAAACCCAACCGAAAATGCGCTGCCTACTGCTGCAGCCTGTGTCAACGTAATACTGAAAAGATCGGCAAACAGGGTCATAAGGGGAATCGTAACGTATAAGCTCGACATGACGACGATTCCAGACCAGCAGAGAATTGCCGTCATGAGTGAGTAATTTCGCTGTGACATCGCACACCTCTTTTTCGAATATTTACACACATTCTAGTTAGATTATCTAATTATATTCACAAAAAAATATGATCTTATCTTCCCACCCCCAGTTTCTCTTCCATGCTGTTATTCAACTTCATCAAGATTTTTTCCAACAGCATCCGTTCTTCCTCTTCTAATTCGCTCATAATGGAGGAGCAAGCAGACCAAAAAACTGGCAGTACGCTGGTTACTAATTCTCTGCCTTCTTGCGTTATTTTGACATGAATCTTGCGACCATCCAGCGTGCTTTGCTCCCTGATGATCCAGTGCCTTTTTTCCAGCCAGTCCAGCAAAGCTGTAACAGAAGCACGCCGAATCCCCAGCCTGTCTGCAAGCGAAGAAGGGGTGATAAGTTCTCTGTCTTTATGTAACGTAAGCAACAGCAATACGTCCCATTTACATTCCGTTATGCCGAATTTCTCCAAATTCAAATCAATGACGTCTATGGCGTTATCCCCCAGCCATAGCATCAATAATCCCAAATGAGCCAATTTGCGATCCGTATTTTGCAGAGCAGTTGTTTCCATCAGATGCAAATATGGCTGAATACCAAGTTTCGGCAATTGATCGGATGTATGCTCACACTTGTTTTTTCTGCTCATAATCCACCTTGAATATAATTAGATTATCTAACTAAAATCAATATAAAGGATTTTTTTGGATTTTGCAAGCCCCTCTGGCAAGACGAAAGCCGAGATCATCAATTCGAAACGTGGGGTGACTGCGTCTGCGGCACGTCGCCCCACAGCCTCTGGCCTCTTCTGCCCAGCTACCACCGCGAAAAATTCGGTAGGAGCCATAGACGTTTACATCGTAAAGGTCCCAGCACCACTCCCAAACATTTCCCAGCATGTCATAGAGCCCCCACGCATTCGGCTGCTTTTGTCCTACTGCATGTGCTGTACCCTCAGCATTCCCTTCGTACCATGCGATCTCATCCAGCTCGCCGTACCGATAACCACCCGTCCCTGCTTTGCAAGCGTACTGCCATTCCGCCTCTGTCGGCAGACGATAGCCATCCGCTTCCTCGTTCCAACCAACACGCTCACCATCTTCACTTATCGAGTAGCATTCCGTGAGACCTGCTTGCTGAGAAAGCAGATTGCAAAACGAAATCGCATCATTCCACGAGACATTCACGACGGGAGCCTCTGGGTGGTCACTCGGTCCAGCTGCTTTTTGTACAACCGAGAAGTATAACGCATTCGTAACAGGAACCGGTGCGAGTAAAAAAGCGTTCACCTCGGTTGTCCATGTCGCCTTGATTCGATCGTCCCGTAATTCGATATGCCCTGCTGGGATGCTCACCATAGTATACGACCGCTCCATCTCTATTTCACCTGGCTTAACTTCTCGATCGCCTGCTCTTCGGTCGGCAAGAAAAAGATGTCGTTTCCGTTGTTCGATTCATAGATGAAGTCTTTTAGACTTTTACTTGTGTACACCGAAAAATCTCCTACAATTGCCACTTTCACTCGATAATTGATGAACTTCTGAAGGATTTCCCCAGCAAGGCGTGTTTTCAAATCGAAAAAGCTTTCGTTCAGCAATGATTTGTTGAGAACAATACGCTCACTGTCTGCTTGATAGTGTACCGTTGCAATCAAATCCAATGCGGACTGTACATCCCCTATAAGAACCTCGCTACCACTCACAATAGCAATATTTTTTCCGCCAGCTTCTACCTTTGTAATATTCATGTGTACCCTCCTCATCTTCTATTGGTAATCTGCCTCACATAATCCTCACAAATATATCGGTTGTCTCCACCGGTTGCTGGCGAAACGCTCGCCACTCGAAAGAAGCTCAAGCCAACAACCATTGCCATAAGTCCGTAGGCAGCGTTTTGTGAATCCTCTGCAGACATAAGCCCGGTTTGCTTGCCGTATTCAAAAATCTTGGTGATGCCCTGCAAATCTCTCGTATAACTCTTCGCAACCACTTCTTGCAGCTTGGGGTCCAATGCGGCTTTGGAGAAGAATTGGACAAAGAGTCTTGCTTGATCTTCATGCGGGATGTACATCTCAGCGATGCCATGCAGCTGCGAAACATTGATCCGTTTTTCCTTGTCGTTCACGTATGGCGGCAAGATGTGTGCAAGCGTAACGTCCATCATTTCCTGGGCGGTCATGGTGTTCTCAATGTCAGCTTCGATTTTCAAGCCATAGTAGGCCAAAAATGCCTGAAAGGCTTCACTCGTCAAATTATCCTTATTCTTAAAGTAATACGTGACGACACCCTTTGAGCAGTCCGCATACTCCGCCACCTTATCCAGTGTCATGCCATCAATCCCGTGATTGCTAATACAAGTGAGGGTCGCATTGATGACATCCGCTCGGCGCTTTGGTTCCATTCCTAATTTGGGCATGATTTTACCTCTTTTATTTATACTGTACGGTCGGAATAAAAAAAGTGTACACCATGGTTTTCCAAATTGTCAAACGAGGAGGCTCCACAGCACAAAAAAACACGCTTACGCAGCGTGTTCGATCATGCCGTTACATAGCAAGCGCTTGGCGACTGATCCGATATTGCCCCGGTGTCAGCCCCGTCCATTTCTTGAAAGCATTTTGAAAGGCGCTTGGATCTGAAAAATGCAGCAGGTAGGCAATCTCTCCAATGGAATGCTCCGCTTGCTGTAAATACCCCATCGCCATTTCTTTGCGGACATTCGTGGACAATTCATGATAGGAAGTGTCCTCTGCCTTTAGTTTTGCTTGCAGGGATCTCGTACTCATATGAAAAGCAGCGGCTGTCTGCTGTAAGGTCGGAAAAGCCGCAGGCATACATCCCATCATCCATTGGAACACACGGTCCGAAAATTCCCGCCCCCTGATCAGCCTCTCTCTAATTTCTTCCGCGATTGGTTCGAAAGCTTTACGCAGCCGGATATCTGAATACAGAATCGGGTATTGCAAAACTTCTTTGCCTACCAAGAGCCCATTTTCTTCTTCACCAAAGTGAGGCTCCATCCCGAACAAATTCAAATACGGAGCGATATCATCCGTAGCGTCGTGTGTGAAATGTATGGACTGTAACGGAATGGTCTGATGACTCATACGGACGATCAAGTGGTACAAGGAGCTGATCATATCCTCCATGCAGTGTCGGGACACGCTCCCAGGACTTTGTCTATGAAACCGTAGGAAAACATCCTTCCCCCGCTCTTCCCAATCCAGCTCGTACCCGCTGCAAAGGATCACGTGATATCGCTGATAAGCCTTCCATGCATCAACGATTTTTTCCGAATGCATCATGACATAGCCAAGGATGCCCAGATCGGCAATATCCGTTAACTGTCCTTGATGCAGTCCGAAATGATCATCCTGCGTGTAAATGGCAGCTTCTTTCATCAAGCGCTCGAGCTCTGCTTCATCAATCCGCGCCTCTACATCCTTTAGCAAGCTACTGTCGAAAGAAATATGATCACAAAAACGCTCAAAATCAAGCTTCTTGTGAGTAATTGTTTTCATAATCGGATACACCATCGAAATCGCAAACCCATGCGCATTTTCCAAGTACGGAACCTCCTTTGCGTGAATCCACAACATTTATGCGCCTTCGATCATTCATCTGTTCCATTCCACACGATATGCTGAATACAGTTCAGTTTACCACGATCTGTCGGTTATGGAATCAACTCTACAGGGGGATATGAAAATGAACATTCTCGTTATCATCGGACATCCGGATCCCGAGAGCTATTGCTCCGCGTTGGCGCACGCCTATATGAAAGGAGCCGCAGGCAAAGCAGCACAGATTCGCACCATTGATTTGAGCCAAATTGCTTTCGACCCAAATTTGAAGTACGGATATCGGAAAAGAACAGAGCTGGAGGATGACCTAAAAGAAGCACAGGACCTCATCCGTTGGGCGGATCATCTGGTCATTGTCTATCCGATCTGGTGGGGCACGATGCCCGCTATCTTGAAGGGGTTTTTCGATCGCGTCCTTTTATCCGGATTCGCCTATAAATATCGGGAGGGTTCGTCACTCTGGGATAAGCTGTTAACAGGCAAAACCGCCCATGTAATTGTGACCATGGATACCCCATCTTGGTACAACCGATTGATCTACTGGCAAGCCGGACATCTCGTGATGAAACGCAACATTTTGAAGTTTTGCGGGATTAAGCCTGTGAAGGTTACGGAGATTAGTGGGGTGAATGCCTCGGCGGAGGAAAAGCGCAAGATGTGGCTGGAGAAAGTGAAACAGCTTGGGGAGAGGCTAGCCTAAGCGTTACGGTAAAAAAACGAATCAAACTGACAAAAAACTCAAGCTAAAATAGACTTGAGTTTTTCCTATTCGCTTACTGATCGAGATGCGTTTGCACACTTTCCAAAAACTTGATGCGGGGCCGCCTTCCAGCAGCGGATCTGCTAGTTAATCCAAATCTGCCACTGTCCTGCACCTGCTTCCTAGCCACTCTCTAGCGTGTTTCTTTCGTTGGAATGATTTACCTAGGCAAATAAATCGTGCAAAGTGTATTTATTATGTAGCTGATTGTGAGTATGATAATAG
This sequence comes from Brevibacillus brevis NBRC 100599, assembly GCF_000010165.1. Classification (NCBI taxonomy): domain Bacteria; kingdom Bacillati; phylum Bacillota; class Bacilli; order Caryophanales; family Paenibacillaceae; genus Brevibacillus; species Brevibacillus brevis. The sequence goes on along the minus strand of NC_012491.1, from coordinate 1,474,336 downwards.
TAAAAATAATAAGAAAGAGGCTATCATATGGATTCTACTTTTTCACCAAGAAAAGCAACAAAGACGAAAACCTTAGTTATTAACGCACTCTTCATCGCTTTTACGCTCGCAGCCACCATGTTTATCAATTTACGACTCCCGATCATGGGTAACGGTGGCCTCATTCATCTCGGTAACGTGCCTCTTTTAATCGCAGCCTTTGTGTACGGCAGAAAAACAGGAGCTATCGCTGGAGCTTTTGGTATGGGCCTCTTTGACCTTATCTCCGGTTGGACAGCATGGGCACCGTTTACCTTCGTAATCGTAGGTGCAATGGGGTATGTAGCTGGCCTCATCGCCGAAAAGGTGCCTGGCAATCGGGTATTTGTGTACGCACTCGCGGTTGTCGCTGCATTGGTGATTAAGATCGTGGGCTACTACTTTGTTGAGGTTATTCTTTACGGGAACTGGATTCAACCGTTTGGCTCCATTCCGGGGAACGTTTTGCAGGTGGTAGTAGCAGCGGTTATTGTTATTCCGCTGGTGGGGCGATTGAAGAAGATTGTTGGGCAAGGGTAAAAAGAGAAAAATCGCTCAGGGGACATGAGTTCTCTTGGGCGATTTTTTCAACACTCTCCCCAATACAAAAACACGACCCATTGGATCGTGTTTTTTATCGTTAGGTGGGCATAACGGGATCGAACCGCTTTCAAAATGTCCGTTCACTCCTATTGACTAGAAGCATGCTTGTCCTTTTCAGTGTTCAGCTCAGCTTCAATCTGGGAGTTTTTCGAAGACTCACCCATGCGCCAGTAAACGAGAAGACTTATGGCAATACAAGCTGCTACATAGTAATAGAAGAGAGACTCGTTCCCGATGCTTTTGAACCATAGCGCGATGAACTCCGCTGTTCCCCCAAAGATCGCAACGGTCACCCCGTATGGAAAGCCTACACCCAGAGCACGAATGGCGGTAGGAAACATCTCGGCTTTCACGATCGCATTGATGGACGTATAGCCAGTAACAATGATAAGACCAGACAGCATCAGCAGGAAAGCAACATATGGGCTAGTCGTTTGTTCCAGGAGCATAAACATCGGTACGGTCCACAATGTTCCAAGAATACCGAAACCAATCAACAACGGGCGCCGTCCAATTCGGTCGGACAGCATACCAGCAAGCGGCTGCAAGACGACGAATACGAGCAATGCGGTAAAGTTAATCCAGCTGACTACATCTTTCGGCATTCCTACCGTAATCACCATGAATTTTTGCAAATAGGTTGTGTAGGTGTTAAAGGCAATGGTTCCCCCGAGCGTAAGACCGACAACTGCCAGCACCGCCTTCGGATGCTTCATCAGCTCTCGTAGTGTACCCGCCTTCTCCTTGTTTTTCGACTCCATTTTGGTATACTGCTCCGATTCGTCCATACTGCGGCGCAACCACAACACGGCTACTGCGCCAAATGCTCCGATGATGAACGGAATTCGCCAGCCCCATGCCATCATCGCTTCTTCTGGGAGTATTTGCTGCAGGATAATTTGCACACCCAATGCCAACAGCTGACCACTGATTAGCGTGACGTACTGGAAGCTAGAATAGAACCCTCGGCGACCACTCGAAGCCATCTCGGACAAGTACGTGGCAGATGTTCCGTATTCCCCGCCAAGCGAAAGACCTTGGAGCAAGCGGGCAAGAACGAGAATAATAGGCGCAAACACGCCGATCGTTTCATAGTTTGGTGTTACGGCAATCACCAGAGAACCACCCGCCATGATGGTAACAGACAATGTCAACGCAGCACGACGCCCATGACGGTCAGCGTATCGACCCAGGAGCAAGCTCCCGATCGGTCTCATTAAAAATCCGATAGCAAAAACAGCGGCAGTATTCAGCAACTGGCTGGTAGCGTCGCCCTTTGGAAAAAACTGAGACGAGAAATACACCGCAAAAGCTGCATAGACATACCAGTCGTACCATTCAATCAGGTTCCCCAGTGAACCTTTAAAAATGTTGCTTGTGATGCGCCGCGTATTTTCACGATCACTCGATGGCTTCATTGTTTTGCCCCCTCCTTATGTTTGACCCGAATCCATTCGCAATTGGGATCGCTGAACCGCTTTCAAAATGAAACGATGCTTTGAAAGGGGTTACATATTTACCCGGATGGATTCTCGAAGAACTGTTTTTATTCTAAGTTGTTTGTTTTGCTAGAATCTATTGAATACTCCCGGATGTGCAAAAACGGCATCCGAGCTGCCGAAAAACCCAGTTGAGTTACATTGATTTTTCGACCAGTTCGGGCTACCCTTTTCCATAGGGAGGCGGCTGTTATGACAATCACTATGCTTCTGGGACTGCTTGAAGACATCTCTGTAATTGCAGTCATCGCCCTTATCATCGGCCAACTCGATTACTTTCGGAACATCATGTACGGGAAAAACAACTGGATGCGGATCGTGATCCTCTCTACGCTGTTTGGGTTCCTGTCGGTTATCGGAACGGAGAATGGCTTACGGGTCAATGACGCACTCGCCAATACGCGCATTGTCGGTGCCGTCGCTGGTGGGTTGATCGGAGGGCCTGTCGTCGGTTTTTTGGCCGGCCTAATAGGCGGTATTCATCGCTATTCGATCGGTGGATTTACCGCATTCGCCTGTGCCATCTCGACCGTAATGAACGGCTACTTGGCCGGAATCGTCAGTACGAAAATGAATATGCTACGTCTGAAATGGCAGCATATCGTACTGATTGGCGTTACAGCCGAGCTCATTCAAAAAGTTATGGTGCTGCTCATGGCCAAGCCTTTTTCAGCGGCACTCGAGCTGGAAGTCAAAATCGCGATCCCGACCACCATTATGACCATTGCAGGTCTGCTGCTCTTCACGCGCGTTTTCCAAAATCTCAAAATGATGCAAGACCAGTCCGGCGCATTGGGGGCAAACCTTGCCTTGTCGATTGCCAGCCAGACGTTGCCTCATCTGCGGACGGGGCTAAATGAATATTCTGCGAAAAAAACCGCTGAACTGATCCGTGAAATGGCCAAGGTGGATGCAGTCGCCATTACCGACCGCGAAAAGCTGCTCAGCGCAAAAGGCCATGAACTGGAGAATCATTTGCAGAAAGAGACGCTGTGTGCACAAGTAGCGGAGGCTGTTTTGAACCACCCTACAGGGATATGGTGCGACAAAGATTTTGCTCTTCCGCATCCACCTCGCCTAAAATCGATCAACGCCGCATCGTTGTATCATCAAAACCAGAAAATCGGGACGTTGCAATTCTACTATAAAACCTCTTCCTCCAAGACGTCCCAGACCAACGAGAAGTTAGTGGACGGCCTAGCCAAGCTGCTGTCGGTCCAAATTGAACTGGCGGAGATCGAGCATCAAGCGAAAATGAGGAAGCAAGCTGAAGTGAGCGCCCTGCAAGCACAAATCAACCCGCATTTTCTGTTCAACACCTTGGGGACGATAATGTCCTACTGTCGAACAGACCCTGATCAAGCGAGAAACTTAATCGGTCATTTAAGCGACATCTTCAGGCGCAATTTGAAAAGCAAGGGAAATCATCACAGCTTGCAGGAAGAACTGGACGGAATCAAGTCGTATTTGGAAATCGAGAAGGTCCGATTTAGCAACCGTTTAAAGGTGAACATGGAGATCGACGAAACCCTGCTGGAGTGCAAATTGCCTGTCCTGACTTTGCAGCCAATCGTGGAAAATGCCATTCACCATGGACTTTCCCCAAAAGTTAGCGACTGTCTGCTCACGATTCGAGTGGAACCGTACGACCATGAAGTGAAAATTAGCATTGAGGACAATGGAGTTGGAATCAGCGAAGAGCGTTTGGCCGAAATCTGGAACAGCCAATCAAAAGGCATCGGCCTTATCAATGTCCATTCACGGCTGCAATCCATTTATGGCAAAAAATACGGCCTCACGATTCAAAGCCAGCCTGGTTTGGGAACAGTCGTATCCTTTGTCGCTCCGTTATCCGCATTTGAAAAGGAAGTGCATCCAGATGCTCCTGAAAACGATCATCATCGATGACGAGCCAGCCATTTGTTCCGAATTGGAATATTTGCTGAAAAAGTATATTGATATCCAGGTGGACGCAATCTATACCAATCCACTGGAAGCATTGCCTCATATGCTCAATTCCGAGCCTGATTTGCTTATGCTCGATATTCAGATGCCCGGGATGAATGGGCTTGAATTTGCCAAAACATTGAATCAGATGTCCAATCCCCCATTGATCGTTTTTTCGACTGCCTATCACGAACACGCTCTGGAGGCTTTTTCCACGCTGGCTGTGGGCTATTTGACCAAACCGATCATGGAATCGAAATTGGACGACGTGATCCAAAAAGTGCGGACACTGAGGAAGCGAGCGGCCATGAATGACCGCACCGCGACAGTTCCCCTGATGGAAGAGCATGTCTGCATCCGGAAGAGCAACAAGATCATCCCGATCCCTGTAGGGCAGATTTACTTTGCGTTTGTGCGGGAGAAAGATTTATATGTGGCGACTAAAGAGAGTATCGACAAGTGTGATTTGTCCTTAAATGAGCTAGAGGAGATTTTGAATCGGTCCCGCTCTTTCTTTCGAAGTCATCGGAATTATATTTTGAATGTGAAGCATATTAAAGAGATTATTCCGTGGTTTAATCATACGTATTTGATTAAGATGAATGATGATAGTCAGACGGATATTCCTGTTAGTAGGGGGAGGATGAAAGCGTTTCGGGGGTTGATGAATTTGTGAGTTTTGGGGAAAGCAGGATGGACGGAGCGAGGAGATAGTATCTTTTCGCTCCGTTTTTTCAGAGACGTGCGGTATATATTACAAAAAGAAAAAACAGCATCTCTGCCGTTTCCGTAGTTACTTATATGGTAGAGCATAGCGGGATCGAACCGCTGACCTCTACACTGCTAGTGAAAATAATTCAATTTGTGAAAACAAACCAATCTTAAAAACCCTTGGATATCAAGGGTTTTTCTTGTTCGCATCCGTTTGCATCCCGGGCAATCCAAAGCGCAACACCCATTACAGCAATAAATTTGAAATGAAATCTTTAAAAAACCTTTAAATAAAGTTTCTTTTATCTTTCGATTATTACTATATGATTTATCCCTAAATATAAAAATCCCCTTCAAAACTAGTATAGTGGCATTTACCAACAGCAAAGTTTACAAGGAGAGTCATCGATGAGTAAGAGAATAAAAGAATTAGATTCAATACGAGGATTGGCGGCTATTACAGTGGTGATAGGACATTTTTGTTTAATGTTACCATCGTTGCCTGATTCTATTAAATTTTCACCTCTTAGATTTTTATGGGCTGGTGGAGAAGCTGTAATCATTTTTTATGTACTCAGTGGTTTTGTCTTATCTATGGCAATTTATCATTCAAAAACAAACTATTGGGGATATTTAATTAAGCGATTTGTAAGAATTTATATCCCTTATTATGTCTGGATATTCATCACCTTTGCTTTATTTATTTTGTTTTCGCCATATGAAGTTACGGGACTACGAGATTGGTACTATGATAAGTGGCAAGGTCCTATAACAGGATTAGATATTATCAATCACCTAGTGCTTCTCAACAACTTTTTTTCAGATAATTACAATCCGGTTATCTGGTCATTGGCTCAAGAAATGCGTATATCTATCGTGTTTCCCTTGTTATTCCTTCTTTTTTATAAACAGAGTTGGAAGAAAACGATACTGCTTGCCATGAGCTTTTCTTTCATTAGTATTTTCCTTAATATATTGCACATTGGAAAAGCTGAGGGATTTTATAATGGTTATGCTGATACACTACATTTCACATCTATGTTTATGGTCGGAATGTTACTTTTTAAGCATCAGGAAGAACTTGTCCGTTTATATAGAAATATGAAAAAATTAAAAAGAAGGCTTCTTATCACATTAGGAGTCATTCTATATTTATACTCTACTGGATTATTGCTGATTTCTCGTAGTGATACGATGTTTCTATTAAAAGATTGGGGCGTTGTAATTGGTGTTAGTATACTTATTATAATGGCTATGAGTAACCTAAAAGTAAAAGCAATTTTAAATAAGAGTGTATTTGTATACTTAGGGGAAATTTCATATAGTATCTATTTATGTCATTTTCCAATCATGATGGTGCTATTTAAACTTTTGTATACCAAAATTCCAATCTCTTTGCTGTTCCTCTTATGTGTTACAACGGCAATATTGTTTTCTAGCGTATCGTATCATTTTATTGAAAAGAACTGTATAAAATGGGCAAAGCAAAGAACAATAAAATTCCAGAAAAATGTGTAATAATTAATCCGTTCCTAATATATTTAGGAACCGATTAAAATGCGTCCAAGAGTACGAGTCTGTAAAATATTCTGTGTAAACTCTCAACCTCTAAACTACAATTAGTCTTAGAAAGGTTGGGAGATTTTTTATGATGTCAAAAGAGCAGATCAAACAGTGGATCAAAGAGAAGGATATGAAGTCTGTGGACGACGTACAGTCGGCTTTGAAGGATTTGTTTGCTGAAACGATCCAAGAAATGCTCGAAGCAGAAATGGAGTCCTCTCTTGGATATGCGAAGCATGACATGAAAAGAAAGCGGACAACGAATAGCCGTAATGGATACAGTAAAAAAACAGTCCGTTCCGAGTATGGTGAAGTTGACATTCAAGTCCCTCGTGATCGTGAGGGAGAATTTGAGCCTGCCATCGTAAAGAAGCACCAGTCCAATAATTGTTCCCCTGATTAAAGAGTGGCAAAATCGCCCTTTGCAATCGATTTATGCCGTTGTTTTCTTAGACGCGATCCACTTTAAAGTAAAACAGGACGGGGCTATCGTCAACAAAGCTGCCTATATGGTCATTGGAATTGACCTTGACGGTCATAAAGATGTCCTTGGAATCTGGATTGGAGAAAATGAATCAGCGAAATTCTGGTTACATGTACTCAATGAACCGAAAAACCGTGGAGTCCAGGATGTTCTCATTATGAGCGTTGATAACCTCCGAGGTTTTACGGAGGCCATTTCAGCATGTTATCCAAAGACAGAGCTTCAGAACTGTGTCATTCATCAAATCCGTAACTCCATTAAATATGTTTCCTATAAGGATTTAAAGAAAGTTACGGCAGAGTTAAAGCCTATTTACAAGGCTCCAACGGAGCAAGCTGCACGCGAAGAACTCGATCTGTTTGAGCAAGCTTGGGGGAGTAAATACCCCTTGATGGTACGCTCTTGGCGCACCAACTGGGATGAGATTGGGACCTTTTTTAAATATTCCCCAGAAATTCGAAAGCTGATCTACACAACCAACGTTATTGAAAGTTACCATCGACAACTTCGTAAGGTAACGAAGGGAAAAGCCGTCTTTCCCACAGACGATGCTCTTCTCACAATGTTATATCTCGTAACCATGGATGTCCTACGTAAATGGACGGGACGAGTCCACAATTGGGGACAGATTCTCATTCAGCTATCTGTTTTCTTTGAGGATCGCGTACGACCACACATCCGTTAAGCCATAAAAGAAAGGCTTTCATCCCCGAAGGGATTGTCTTTTTCTACACCAACGCGTCAAGCAGCATGTTGCGGCTCTCATTTTTCATTCTTTTCTGCCCTTTACTGCTCTGTTCATAACCTTGAATAGCTTATGTACCCCATCCTGCAAGCTGTATTCATCAACAGATGAGAAACAAATGCGGAGATGATGGCATTCGGGAGCATGTGCATAAAATGCTGAACCTGGCATAAAAGAAACTCCTTCTTTTTTCGCCTCATATAATAGATTGTCGGTATTTACACATGCAGGAAGTGTAATCCAATAATTGAGTCCTCCCGTTGGAACGTTCACCGTAACCACATCCGGCAATTTCTTCAACATTTCCGTTATCATGTCACGTCTTATTTCTAATGCCGTCCTAAGCTTTTCAGTGTGTGTACTGATTCGTTTGGAGTCCAGCAATAGCGATACCACCTTTTGATTTAGAAGAGGCGTTCCTAAATCGGATAAGCCTTTCGCTGCAATTAGTCGGCTTAATAGTGTTCCATTGGCTGCCAAAACCCCGATTCTGCAACCTGGACCAATGATCTTACTCCCTTTCAAATAGATCACATGACCATATGTATCAAGGCTTTTCAGCGGCAATGGGGGACATCCATCAAAGTATATTTCACTCCATGGATCATCTTCTACAATCAGAGTATTTGTTCGTTGTGCAATATGTAAAAGTTCTTGTCTTCGAGGAAAGCTTAATACTGCGCCAGTTGGATTTTGAAAGTTTGGTATCGTGTATATCAAGCGCGGCTTATATTTTTCGACGAGTGGATCTAGCAGATCAACCCGTAATCCTTGCTGATCAACAGGAACCTGAATGATCGATGCTCCTCTGGACCTAAATATATCTATAGCTGCGGGATAGGTGGGGGCTTCTACCATGACGAAGTCACCAGGGCCTACAAAACTTTTAGCAACCAATTCAATTCCTTGTTGCGAACCGCATGTAATGAGTAAATCCTGGGGACTCGTTTTCAGTTTATGCTCTTTCTTCAGATAACGGGCAAAAACTTCTCGAAGTTCTTTATCTCCTTGAATTTCTCCGTACGTTGAAATTGATTTTGAATTTTGTAGCAATTCGTCCGATATTAGTTTCTCAATGAACCGATTGGGGAATAAACCAGGGTTTATCCTAGAAATGGAGAGATTATTTTTTTCATGAGACTGGGCATGGTTGGAGAAATATGCTCTTGGCAAATAATCTTGGACGGATAACTGCCATGCATAGGGTAATGTGTTTGGGCTTTTGGGTACTGGCTTTTGTTCTCGTTGATTCACGAAAGTTCCTTTTCCTTGCAAGCGAGTAATGAAACCATCTTTTTCCAAATCACGATAGGCTTGAATAACCGTATCGGTACTAACTTTTAATTCTTTTGACAGGTTGCGAACAGACGGCAATAACGTACCCGCGGCGATTAAATTGGATAAAATTTTGTCTGCAATCGCCTGATAAATTTGCTTGGTTAGAGGTATTTCTGACAAACGGTTCAGTTCCCATTTCATATTTTTCCCGCCTTAAGTGTTAGGGTCAGTGTTTGACTGTATGGGTGGTATCCTATGTATACTTTATTTGATTATAACAAACTTGTGAAACTCTACAGGAGGATACCATATGCGTAGAAAGGAATTTGCAATGACGGAAGAAGAAAACATGAAGGAATTGGAAACGTTCTTGAACGAAATGAGCTTCGGGTTTCTCGGAACGGTAGGAGCGGACGGAAAGCCCTCCGTAACTCCGCTCAATTATGTATACCATCATGGATCAATCTATTTCCACGGAAGTAGAATTGGAGAGAAAATGAACAATTTATCCGCCAATGAAGAGGTTACATTTGCAATCGCCAAAGAATACGCGATTATCCCGTCATATTTTGAAGACCCGCTGCTGGCTTGTCCGGCAACCGCTTACTACAAATCTGTGCGGATAGACGGACGGGCAGTTGTCGTCAGCGATCTGCGCGAAAAGGCGGACGCCTTGGAAGCGTTCATGCGCAAGCTGCAGCCTGAGGGCGGCTACAAGACGATTGACGCCGATGATCCCGATTACATCCCTCGACTGAAAGGTGTAGGCCTCGTCCGCATCGATGCCGATCATACAAGCGGGAAGTTCAAATTTGGACAGAACTTGAAGGAGCCAGTTAGAAACGGGATCATCGAAGGGCTTTCAGAACGCGGTCTTCCGCAGGACGCTGAAACGATTGAACTGATGCGCCGCTACTGTCCGCATGCCCATACAGACTAAAAAGCAAAAAAGCACATTTCAGGAGAATCTACATGACTGATTACTTCATTTTTATGTTGGCCTTTGCTGTATCTGCAGCTTCACCTGGACCAGAAATTGCCGGACTTCTATCCCGAACTCTTTCTGGCGGGATGTTCGCCAGTCTGCCTCTCGCTATAGGTATGATTCTTGGCAAGTTGCTTTTTTTCACAGCTGCGGTTGTTGGACTTACAGCACTTGTTAACGTACTAGGCCCAGTATTCGTAGCGTTGAAGTTTTGCGGTGCTGCGTATCTTATCTGGTTGGGTATTAAGAAATGGAGGAATGCGGGGAGTGTGCTTGCGTCAAACGAGAATACAAAACCCGTCAACTTCGTTGTTGAAATCGGACTGGGTCTAGCCATGACTCTATCTAATCCAATTGCTATCATCTTCTACTTGGCACTTCTTCCAGGTACGATTGATGTCTCGGGTTTAACACTCTACAGCTACGTTATTTTGTGTTCAATGATTATTTGTGTAATGATTGCGATTGTGGTCGGCTATGGCCTAATGGCAGAGGTCGCAAGAAAACTGTTCTCTATGTCGAATTCCAAGGGACTCATTGATCGCTCAGCAGGTGCGATGATGTTTTGCGCTGCCATCTTGATTGTAACGCGCTAGGAGTCTAAAGTTGAACCCAGTTACGGCATATGTCTATAATTCTTAGGCATAGCGGTATCCGAGTAACCCTAGATATCTATTCCTATGTTATCTAAACAATATAGTGATATGTTGTTTAGATAGAGAAATGAAAACTCGCTCAGTCCACAAACCTTACGACTAAGCGGGTTATTTATTGTCGAGAATTATTATACTTTGAAGAATACTGCCTAAAAAAAGACGAAAAAACGCCGAAGTGTGACCACTGACCAAAACATAAGAATCATCAGCTAAAAAACAAAAAAACGCTCGAAAACTCAAGCGTTTAAAATCTTCTTTATGGTGGACCCTATCGGGATCGAACCGACGACCTCTACACTGCCAGTGTAGCGCTCTCCCAGCTGAGCTAAGGGCCCATATGTATGGTACTTCCAGCGTTTACCGCCTCAGTGAAATCAGTATAGCATACGCCAGCCGTACACTGCAAGCGAAAAAATCAGATAAATCCCCGTCCCTGCTGAAAAAACCAAAGAAAAAGCCAACCGATCCCACCCGGTTGGCTTTCCTCTTTTTCCCTAACACTCCACTATCTCAC